>SEAY01000113.1 GCA_004144865.1 Comamonadaceae bacterium | reverse complement strand
GCCGTCGGCAGCGAACCCTCGACGGTGACGATCTGGCCGTTCTGCGCGTTCTTGCCCACCACGACCGGCACGCCGCCGAAGCCGAAGCGGGTGAACAGCTGCGTGTTCTGGCGCACGACATCCTTCTGCGCGTCCGGCACGCCCATGGCGGCGATGCCGCCCTGCTGGATGGACGCTTCGTGCTGGTCCATCGTGGCGGCCGGATCACCCGCGTGCAGGATGGCCGCGCCCTGCGCGAAGCTCTTGTCGCCCAGGAGGCCCACCGGAATCCACACGAAGCGCGCCTGCGACTTCAGCGGCCGCGCCGCGGTCCACAGCGCCGCGCAGTGCGGGCACTGCGCATCGAAGAACACGTAGACCACGCGCGCGCTCATGGCGGAGCCCACGCTGAACCCCTTGGCGCCCGATTCGATGGCCTCCAGCGTCACCGGGGTGGAGCCGGCCGCGGAATCGCCGCCCGCGGCGGAAGGGGCGGTGCTTTCCTTGCCGCAGGCGGCCAGCAGCGCACCGGCGGCAAGGGCCGCCGCGAGGGTGCGGCGCTTCATGCGGAAGCGGCGGCGATGCCGCCGATCTCGGAGCAGTATTCCATCAGTTCCTGGGTTTCCGATTTGAGGAAGACGGCATCGGCGCCCAGCCCGAGGCAGTGGCTGCGGATGCCTTCGCTCGCATAGTCGCTGAACACGACCACCGTGCCGCCTTCGCGTTGCGCCGCTTCCGCGGCCTTCGGAACCACGGCCATGCCGGTGCCCTGGTCCAGCACCAGGTCGATGATTGCGAGGTCCCAGGCGCCGGCGTTCTCCAGCAGCCACAGCTTGGCCTCCGCCTCGGTGGCGGCAGTGCCCACGAGGCGGAAGTCGCCCACGCCGGCGAGCAGGTCCGCCAGGACGGCGTGCACCTGCTTCATGTCCTCGACAAGGAAAACGCGTGTCGTCACTCGGGGGGCCTTGCTGCTTGGATGGGCATTCTAGTGGCGATCGTGCCCGGCCGTCCCCTCAGGAGCGGCCCTGCGCCTGTTCGAGCAGGTCGGTCACCTGTTCGAGTTCCTCCGCCGCCTGCTGGACCTTGCGCTCCAGCACGGCGTTCTGGCGGATGGCCCAGGCCACGTCGCCCTTCTTCGCGTGCGTCGGCAGCTCGCGTTCCAGCGCCCCGTGGGTGAGGCCCAATTCGGCGCTGGCCACTTCCAGGTCGCGCTGCACCTGTTCGGTCTTGGTCCGGGCGGCTTCGATCTCGGCACTCATGCGGCATCCTTTCCTCGCTTGAAGTGCCTGAAGGCTAGGGGCTGCGCGAAGGCTCAACCGTCAGCGGCGCGCGCTCGCCGCCGCAAGAACATGCCGCAAGCGCCGCTTCCACCAGCCCGCATCGGCGTCGGCCGGCCGCACTCGCAGCTGCCGCGTTTTTCCTACAAGGCCGGTACATCGGGCTCACCATCATCCGGGAACCAACCCAAGGAGAACGACCCATGGCGACCCGCGAAAAAGACGCTTGCGACCTGCTCGACGCCGACCACCGCGCAGTGAAGAAGATGTTCAAGGAGTACGAGGAACTCACCAACTCGCGCGGCCGCACCGTGGCGCAGAAGAAGATCGACCTGGCCCGCCAGATCTGCCACGAGCTGACCGTGCATGCGCAGATCGAGGAGGAGATCTTCTATCCGGCGTTGCGCGCGGTGCTGAAGGACACCGACCTGCTGGCCGAAGCCGAGGTGGAGCACCAGTCCGCCAAGGACCTGATCGCGCAGATCGAGGCGATGGGCGAGGCCGACGAGATGTTCGACGCCAAGGTCACCGTGCTGGGCGAGTACATCGACCACCACGTGAAGGAAGAACGCAACGAGATCTTCCCCAAGGCCCGCTCCGCGCGGAAGCTGGACCTGGTGTCCATGCGCGACCAGCTGGCGGAGCGCAAGGAAGAACTGATGGGCGAGATGGCCTGAAGCTGGCGCGGCACGGCGGCACAATGCCGCCATGCTCGCGCTCCTGGCGACCTACTCCTGGCAGGAAGTGCGCCACCACGCGTGGCGCAGCGCCGCGGCGGTGCTGGCCGTCATGCTGGGGGTGGCGCTTGCCTTCTCCGTCCACCTGATCAACGCGTCGGCGCTCGACGAATTCGCGAGCGCGGCGCGTTCGGCCGGCGGCCAGCCCGACGTGGAGCTGCGGGCGGCGCAGGGCACGCTCGACGAAGCGCTGTATGCGCGCATCGCCGCGGACCCCGCGGTGGCCTGGGCCAGCCCCCTCCTCGAACTCCAGACCCTCGCCTTGGGCGCCGATGGCCGTCGCGCCACGGTCCGCGTGGCGGGTGTGGACGCGCTCATGATCGGCCAGCTCGCGCCGCAGCTCATGCCGGTGCCCAAGGAGGGCGAGGACCGGCTGGCGATCCTCGCGCCGGGCGCCGCCTTCCTCAATCCCGCTGCGCAGCGCCTGCTGCCTGCAGCGCGCGTTCGCGTCCAGGCCGGACTGGCGCTGCATGAACTGCGCGTGGCGGGCACCGTCGCCGCGGGCGGCGGGCCGCTGGTGGTGATGGACATCGCGGCGGCGCAGGACCTGTTCGGCCGCGGCGGGCAACTCTCGCGCATCGACGTGCGGCTGCGGCCCGGCGTGGCGCCTGGCGAGTGGACACGCGGCCTGGCCTTGCCCGCAGGCGTGCAGGCGGCCGCACCCGACGATGCCGCCCGGCGCGTGAGCCAGCTCTCGCGCGCCTACCGCGTCAACCTCACCGTGCTTGCGCTGGTGGCGCTCTTCACCGGCGCCTTCCTCGTCTTCTCCGTCCTGGCGTTGAGCGTGGCGCGGCGCGCGCAGCAATTCGCCCTGCTCGGCGTGCTGGGGCTCACCGCGCGCGAGCGGCTGCGGCTCGTGCTGGCCGAGTCGGCGTTGCTGGGCGTCGTGGGCAGCGCGGCGGGGATTGCGCTCGGCACCGCCCTCGCCGCCGCGGCGCTCGAGCTGCTGGCGGGCGATCTCGGCGGCGGCTACTTCCCCGGCGTGCAGCCGCAGCTGCAATGGAGCGGCGCGGCCGCCGCCACGTATGCGGTGCTGGGGGTGCTCGCGGCACTGGCTGGCGGCTGGCTGCCCGCGCGCGGCGCGGCCCGGCTTCCGCTCGCGCAGACGCTCAAGGGCCTGGGCACCGGCCTGCCGCACGGACGCCGCCACCCGATCGGCTGGGCGGCCTTGGTGACCGCCGTGGGCCTTGCGCTGCTCCCGCCCGTCGCAGGCATTCCGCTGGCAGCCTACCTGTCCGTGGGCCTGCTGCTCGTGGGCGGCATCGCGGTGCTGCCTGGCGCCGTGGGTGCGCTCTACGACCGCATCGCGCCCCACGTGGCCCACCGCCTGCTGCCCCTGCTGGCGGTGGAGCGCGCGCGACGCGTGCGCGAGAGCGCGGCGGTCGCGGTGAGTGGCGTGGTCGCGGCCCTGAGCCTGGCCGTCGCGCTCACGGTGATGGTGGCGAGCTTCCGCCAGTCGGTGGCCGACTGGCTCGACGTGCTGCTGCCCGCGGACCTGTACGTGCGCACCAGCGGCAGCACGGCCAGCGGCGACACGGCGTACCTCACGCCCGCGCTGGTGCAGGCACTGGCGCGCGTGCCCGGCGTCGAGCGGGTCAGCACGCAGCGCGTGCGCCATCTCCTGCTCGATCCCGCGCGGCCGCCCATCGCGCTGCTTGCCCGTCCGGTGGCCGACGCCGCGCGCACGCTGCCGCTGGTGGGCGACAGCGCGCCGGTCCCCGCGGGCGCCGTGCCCGTCTACGTGAGCGAAGCGATGGTCGACCTGTACGGCGCGCGGCGCGGCGAGCCCTTGCCCGCGCTGGCGGCGGCGCTGGGCGGCGGCCCCTTCGTGGTGGCCGGCGTATGGCGCGACTACGTGCGGCAGACCGGCGCCATCGTGCTGGACCAGCGCGACTACCTGCGCCTCACGGGAGACACCCGCGTGAACGATGCACAGCTGTGGCTCGCCGAGGGCGCGTCGCTGGAGGCCGCGCAGCGCGCGGTGCGCGCGGTGGTGGCGAGCGAGGCCGGCGGCGAGGACCTCGTGGAGCTGGCGTCCGCCGCGCAGGTGCGCAACGTGTCGCTGCGCATCTTCGACCGCAGCTTCGCGGTGACCTACTGGCTGCAGGCGGTGGCGATCGCCATCGGCCTCTTCGGCGTCGCGGCGAGCTTCAGCGCGCAGGTGCTGGCGCGCCGCAAGGAATTCGGCCTGCTCGCCCACCTGGGCCTCACGCGCCGCCAGATCCTCGCGGTCGTGGCGGGCGAAGGCGCCGCATGGACGGTCATCGGCGCGCTCGCGGGCCTGGGCCTGGGCCTGGCGGTGTCGGTGGTGCTCGTGCACGTGGTGAACCCGCAGAGCTTCCATTGGACGATGGACCTGCTCGTGCCCTGGGGACGGCTGCTGGCCCTGTGCGCGGCCGTCATCGCCGCCGGCACGGCCACCGCATGGCTCGCGGGCCGTGCCGCCGCGGGCCGAGACGCGGTGCTCGCCGTGAAGGAGGACTGGTGATCCGCCGCCGGCCGCTGCTGGCCGCGCTGCCTGCGTTGGCGCTGGGCTCGCGCGCCCTCGCCCTGCCCGAGCGCCGCATCGTGTTTCCCGCGGACCACGGCGCGCATCCTGCCCTGCGCACGGAGTGGTGGTACATCACGGGCCACGCGCAGGCGGAAGGGCGCAGCTTCGGCTTCCAGGTCACCTTCTTCCGCACCCGCGTGGACGCGACGCAGCAGATGCAATCACGCTTCGCCGCGAAGCAGCTGGTGTTCGCCCATGCGGCGGTCACCGACGTGCAAGGCGGCAAGTTGTGGCACGACCAGCGCATCGCGCGGGCCGGCTTCGGCATCGCGGAGGCCGCGGAAGGCGAGGCGCGGCTGCGCTTGCGCGACTGGTCGCTGCAGCGCGACGCGGCGGGCTGGCACGCCGTCGTTCCCGCCTCGGGCTTTGCGCTGGACCTGCGCTGCGCGGCCACGCAACCCGTGCTGCTGCAGGGGCGCGAGGGTCTCTCGCGCAAGGGGCCGCAGGAACAGCAGGCCAGCTACTACTACAGCGAGCCGCAACTCGCGGTGGCGGGCACGCTGTCCCTGCAGGGCCGGCGCTTCCGCGTCAGCGGCAAGGCGTGGATGGACCACGAATGGAGCGAGGAGCTGATGCATCCCGACGCCGTGGGCTGGGACTGGATCGGCATGAACCTGCACGACGGCAGCGCCCTCACCGCCTTCCGGCTGCGGCGCAAGGACGGCAGTACGCTGTGGGATGGCGGCTCCTTCCGCAGCGCCGCCGGCGCGCTCTACGTCGCGAGCCCCGGGGAAACCGAGTTCCGCGCGCAGAAGCGCTGGACCAGCCCGGCGACCAACGCGACCTATCCCGTCGAGTGGATCGTGCGCACGCCGGCGGACTTCTACACCGTGCGCGCCGTCCTCCCCAACCAGGAACTGGACAGCCGCGGCTCCACCGGCGCGATCTACTGGGAAGGCCTGTCGGACCTCATCGACAGCAACGGCAAGCCGGTGGGCAAGGGTTACCTGGAGATGACGGGGTACGCGTCGCGGCTGCGGATGTAGCCGGTCGTCCCATCGGAGGCGCGATCTTCGTAGGTTGGGGTGAGCGCGAAGCCGAACCCCAACTTCAACACTGCGCCCACGTCGCGCCAGGCGGTGCGCGGTGCCGGCCCGCTGGGGCGGTGTCCGGCGCGCAAGCGCGCCGGCAAACCTGAAAGGCTGTTCCCGGCGCCGCACGCGAAGAACTCGTCTGCAGTTCGGCCGCTACGCGACCCAACTGCGAACTCGAACAGCTTCGCGAGCATGAGACGGTCGCGTGGCTCGATTCGGTCGCTGCGCTCCCTCTCGTAGCCACGCTGCGGCGCCGGGAACAGCCTTTCAGGCACCGCCCCCTTATGCGGGCCGGCACCGCGCACCGCCTGGCGCGACGGGAATCGCTCTGCTTGATCGACGAGGGTGAACCAACGTGCCCGCCATCGTCTCGTAGGTTGGGGTGAGCGCGAAGCCGAACCCCAACGTGCCCCCGGCGCCACCCGCCACACCGGGATTCGGCTTTCGCGCTCACCGCCGGCCTACGGAGCGGGCTACCGCACCACGCCCTGCTCGTGCAAACGCCCGAACTCGGCCTGCCCCATCCCCAGCAATTCGCTCAACACCTGCTCGGTGTGCTCGCCCAATTGCGGCGCGGGCGCGGCCGGCAGGCGTTCTCGGGCGGAGAAGTCCAGCGGCAGTCCCGCCGCCAGCATCTCGCCCACGCCAGGCTGCTGCACCAGGGAGAACATCGGATTGGCCGGCGAACACTCCGCGTCCTCGCGCACCAGGCGCGCGATGTCCTGGTAGCGGCCCCAGCAGACGCCCAGCCGGTCGAAATCGGCGGCCAGGTCGGGCAGCGTGCGCGCGGCGATGCGGGGCGCGACGATCGCCGCCAACTCGCGACGGGCGCGGAAGCGGTTGCCCTCCTCGGCGAGGTCCAGCCCGAGCCGTGCGCCGAGCGCATCCACCTGCGCCTGCATGCCCAGCGCCTCGCACAGCGTGCGCCAATGCTTGGCCGTGAGGCCGACCACCATGATGCGCTCGCCGTCGGCGCACGCGAAGTCGCGGCCGAAGGCGCCGAACAGCTCGTTGCCGTGGCGCTCGCGCGGCTGGCCGCGCCGCGCCTCCTCGATGAATCCGAGATGGTTCATCACGGCCAGGCCCACGTCCTGCAGCGCGAGCTTCACGTGCTGGCCCTCGCCGGTGCGCCGCCGGTGCCTCTCCGCCGCCAGCAGGCCGACCGCCACCATCTGCCCGGTGACGAGGTCCCAAGCGGGCAGCACGTGGTTGACGGGTCCTTCCGCGCCGGGCTCGCCGGTGAAGTACGGCACGCCCACGCGCGCGTTGACGGTGTAGTCCACCGCACTGCCGCCGTGTCGGTCGCCCTGCAGGGTGAGCTGGATCAGGTCGGGCCGGCGCGCGCGCAGCTTGTCGTGGTCCAGCCAGCCGCGCGGCGGGAAGTTGGTGATGAACAGGCCTGCATCGTCGCCCGGCGCGCAGACGAGCGCCATCGCGAGCTCGCGGCCTTCGGGGCGCTGCAGGTCGAGGGCGACGGAGCGCTTGGACTTGTTGAGGCCGCACCAGAACAGGCTGGTGCCGTCCTCCGTCACCGGCCAGCGTCGGTAGTCGAGGCCGCCTTGCAGCGTGTCGATGCGGATGACGTCGGCGCCCATTTGCGCCAGCGTCATGCCGCCCAGCGGCGCGGCCACGAAGGCCGCGGCCTCCACCACGCGCATGCCCGAGAGGATGCCCGCGCCGTTCATGCGGCCGTCGGCGCGGCGCCGAGCGCGCGCTCCAGCAGGCTGCGCGCCACCACCTTCAGCGCCAGCGTTTCCTCCGCGCCTTCGAAGATCGAGAGCACCCGCGCATCGACGAAGTAGCGGCTCACCGCCGACTCTTCCGCGTAGCCCATGCCACCGTGCAGCTGCAGCGCCTCGCGCGTCACCATCTCGGCGGAGCGGCAGGCCAGCAGCTTCACCAGGCTCGCTTCCATGCGCCCCTCGCCGCCGTCGACGCGGCGCGCCACCTCGCAGGCGAGCTGGCGGCAGGCGGCCAGGCGCGCCCCCATGCGCGCCAGCTTCGCGCGCGTGAGCGGGAATTCGACCAGCGCCTGCCCGAACACCTTGCGGTCCTCGCTGTAGCGGATCGCGGCGCGCAGCGCAGCGCGCATCACCCCGCAGGCGCGCGCGGCGGTCTGCATGCGGCCGCCCACCATGCCGGCCATCGTGTAGTAGAAGCCCTGGCCCAGCCCGGCCTCGCCGCCGACCAGGTGCGAATCCGGGACGAAGAAGCCCTCGAAGGACAGGTCGAAGGAGTGCATGCCCCGGTACCCGATGGTGGGGATCGCGCGGCCGCCCAGCAAGCCGCCGCCGTCCTGCCGCACGACGAAGTCGTGGCCGTCGAACGCGGGCTTCTCCACCAGCAGCAGGCTCAGGCCCCTGTGTCCCAGCGAGCGGTCCGGATCGGTGCGCGCCACCACCATCAGCACGCCGGCCTTGCCCGCGAAGGTGCACCAGGTCTTGGCACCTTGGAGCTTCCAGCCGCCCGGCACGCGCGTGGCGCGCAGCGTGAGGCCGGCGACGTCGGAGCCGTGGTCCGGCTCGGTGATCGCGATGGCGCACAGCGGGTCGCCGGCCGCGAGCTTCGGCAGCCAGTGCGCCTGCTGCTCGCGCGTGCCGCCCGCGAGCAGCGCGCGCGTGAGGATCTCCGGCCGCGTGATCAGGCTGCCTGCCGCGGCCAGCGAGCCCTCCGACAGCGCCTCCGTCACCAGCACCATGAGCAGCGCGTCCTCGTGGTCGTCGGGCGCGCTGCCGCCATATTGCTCGGGCACGGACAGGCCGAACACGCCCATCTCGCGCAGCGGCTGCAGCAGCGACTCGGGCACGGTCAGGTTCTCGCGGTGGATCGCCTCGGCCTGCGGCGCCACCACTTCGGCGGAGAAGCGGCGGAAGGCGTCCTGCGCCAGGGCGTGCGGCTCGTCCAGGGCGACCACGCCGACTTCGCCCTGCGCTGCCGCCACGGCACGGCCGGCGGCGTCCAGCGCCGCGCTGCCTGCCGCGGCCTGCCGCAGTGCGTTCCACGCCGGATCGCCGCGCACCGGCTCCAGCAGCCCCGGCGGCAGGTCGAGCTCCAGCTGCAAGGTCTCGAGCCGGCCCACCACCGCCGCTCCCGCGTCGACCGCGAACAGCAGCGCGAGACGCGTATCGAGTTCGCTGCTGGCCGGCCCCAGGAGGCCGACCGCCGTTTCCGCGGCGAGCAGGTCCGCGGCCGCCCACGCGAGCTCGAAGGCCGCGACCTGCTCGTCGTCGAGGCGCTTGCCGCCCAGGCGCCGCTGCGGGCTGCAGCGGCGGGCCAGCGCCAGCGTGGCGTCGTCCAATGCGGCGCGCAATGCTGCAAGGCTGCGGCGAGCTGCGGCCACCCGGGCCTGCATCGTGTCGTCCATGGGCTTTCTCCTGGGCGGATTCTGCACGCCTTCGGTCGGGCGGGCGGCGCGCACCCGCGCGCTGCTTTGCTATAAGCCTCTTCCATGAACGAGCACACCATGCGGGCCCTGCCCGCGGATCCGCGCTTCCGGCTGCAAGCGGCCGGCGCCCTGGCCGTGGCCGTCGTGGCCGCGGCAGCGATCGGCTGGTGGTTCGCGGACTGGCTGGACGCGACCCGGCAGCTTCATCCGGCGAGCGCGCAGGCGCGGCTGCTGGAGGCATTCCGTTGGGCAGCAGGCGCCTTCGCCGCCTCCATCCTGGTGCTTGCCGCGGTCCTGTGGCACACCGCCGCCCGCACGCTGGGGGCCGGGGAATATCCGCCGCCGGGGACCCGCGTCCTGCGCGCCACCCCGGTGCTGGAGGGTGAGGCGGCACTGCGCCGCGCCCGCGTGCTGCGGCTGCTGGCGGCGCTCTGCCTTTTCATCGCGGTGGCGGTGCTGGTGCTCGGATGGCGGGGCGCCCCGCTGTTCTCGCTGACGCCCACGGCATGAGCCGCGCGCGATCCTGGCTCGGCCTGCTGGGTTGGCTGGCACTGAGCTATGCGGCCGCAGCCCTGGGCGCGCTCGCTTCGGCGCAGGCCGGGGCCTTCTACCTGCAGCTGGCCAGGCCGGCCTGGGCGCCGCCGCCGGGTGTCTTCGGGCCCGTCTGGACGGTGCTGTACGGCCTGATGGGCGTCGCGGCGTGGTGGGTGTGGCGCAGCGAAAGCAGGCTGCGGCTTTCCGCGCTGGCGCTGTTCGTCGCGCAGCTCGCCGTCAACATCCTCTGGTCGTGGCTCTTCTTCCAGTGGCGCCTCGGCGGCGGGGCTTTCGCGGACATCCTCCTGCTGGACCTGCTGGTGACGGCGACGCTCGTCGCCTTCTGGCGCGTCCACCGCGCCGCCGCACTCCTGCTCGTGCCCTACCTCGCCTGGATCGGATTCGCCACTGCGCTGACCTGGGCCGTGTGGCAGGCCAATCCGGGCCTGCTGCGATGAAGACGAAGGACGCCCAGCCGCCGCGCCGCAGCGACGAGCGCTTCAAGACGGTCGCGCAGGTGCTCGCCATCCTGCTGCTCGCGGGCATGACGGGCATGCTGCTGCACAAGGGCCATGCGGACTTCACCGCGCTGGCGCAGCAGAACCCCGGCGAGAGCTTCTGGCCGGCGCTCGTGCGCCACGTCTTCCGCAATCTCGCGGGGGGTTGAACGCCGATGGCGGTGCACTTTCGCCACCGTGACCGTGGCGCGGCCGCCGCACCCGGCTTGGAGCCGCAGCCCGGCTGTGCTGCAATGCAGGCACACCCATGTCGAAGAAAGCCATCACTCCCCTCCTCGGCGCCGCGGTTCTCGTGCTGCTCGCGATCGTGCTCAACCCGTCGCCCGAACGGCACCGCGAGAAGATCCGCGAGGCCATCGGCGAACGCAGCCCCGTCGCGCGGGTGCTCGGACTCGGCTCGCTGGCGGCATTCGCCTCGTCGTACCACTCCCTGGGCGTCGCCTCCTACACCAAGGCCGGCGAGCGCACGCTGAGCATCGGCGTGCTCGGCATGGTGTTCGTGCAGCAGCAATAAGCGCGGCGCGCAGGCTGCTATCGTTGCGGCCCGACCGGCAAGGAGCCGCCATGCAGCCGCGCATCACCCTGATCACCCTGGGCGTCGACGACCTCGAGCGCGCCGTCGCCTTCTACCGCGATGGGCTCGGCTGGGCCACGCCGGGCATCGTCGGCCGCGAGTTCGAGCACGGCGCCGTCGCCTTCTTCGATCTCGCCTCCGGCCTGCGCCTGGCGCTCTGGCCCAGGGCGAGCCTCGCCCACGACGCCGGCCTGCCCGCGGGGACGCGCGGCACCACCGACTTCTGCCTCGCGCACAACGTGGCCAGCGCCGCGGAAGTGCAGCAGGTGATGGACGAGGCGCAGCGCGCCGGGGCCACGGTGGTCAAGCCGGCGCAGCCCACGTTCTGGGGCGGCCACGCCGGCTACTTCCGCGACCCGGAAGGCCACCTGTGGGAAGTCGCGTTCAACCCGGACCTGCTGCCGCAGGACAAGCCGTGAGCGACCTGCTTCCGCTGCCGGCCACGCCGCCCGGCCGCTATCGCCACTACAAGGGCGGCGAGTACGAGGTGCTCGGCTGCGCCCGCCACAGCGAAACCCTGGAGCCCATGGTGGTCTACCGGCCGCTGTACGACGCTTCGGGCTGGTGGGTGCGCCCGCACGCGATGTTCTTCGGCACCGTCGTCGTCGATGGTGTCGAACAGGCACGCTTCGCCCGCCTCTGAAACCCCACGGACCGGCGTCTCCATGGCATGGTCGGGGGGATGAACCGACTGCCCCTGCTCTGCCTGCTCGCCGCGCTGGCCGCGGCCTGCAGCGAAAGCGCGCCACCTGCACCTGCACCTGCACCTGCACCTGCACCTGCACCTGCACCTGCACCTGCACCTGCACCTGCACCTGCAC
>SEAY01000112.1 GCA_004144865.1 Comamonadaceae bacterium | reverse complement strand
GCGCAACGGGACACGGCTCTGGCGGTGGCTCTGGTGGCGGTGGCGGTGGCGGTGCTGGCGCGGGCCAAGGCGGCGGTGGTGGCCAGGGCGGCGGCTTCGGCGGCGGTGCCGGGTCCGGCGCAGCCCAACACGCCGGCGGCGATGCGTACGGTGGCGCCGGGACCTCGAGTTTCTTCGCTCCCCACGGCGGCGAGGAACCCGCGGCGACGCCCCTGGCGCGCGCCCGGGCCAAGGCCACCGGCGTCATCGGGCAACTGCGCAAGCTGCTGCGCGAGCGCGTCGCCGGCTTCGATCCCCAGGACGGTGCGGCGGTGCCGCCCTCCGCTTCGCTGGTGCAGGCGGTGACGCTGCACGCCACGCAGGTGCAGACGCAGGTGCAGACCCGCGTGAACGACGCGATGACCGTCGGTGACATCGTGATCTTCGACGACGAAGCCGTCGACGAGGTAGCGCAGGATCTGCGCAGCCGCACCCAGGAACTGAAGAAGAAGGCCTCCTCCTCCAACGAGAAGGCCACCATCGAGATCGTTGCCCTGATGTTCCAGAGCATCCTGGCCGAGGAGCGCATCCCGCCGGCGATCCGCGTGTGGTTCGCGCGCCTGCAGATGCCGGTGCTGCGCGTGGCGCTCGCCGAGCCGGAGTTCTTCGGCTCGCTGGAGCATCCGGCCCGCCAGCTGATCGACCGCATGGGCTCGTGCGTGCTAGGTTTCGATTCCACGGCCATCTCCGGCAGCGCGCTCGAGACGGAGATCCGCCGCGTCGTACAGGTCATCGAGCAGTATCCGGAGACCGGCCGGCGCGTGTTCCAGCTGGTGTACGACGAGTTCCAGCGCTTCCTCTCGCGCTTCCTCACCGAGAAGGGCCCCACGCAGAAGCTGGTGAGCGTGGCGCAGCAGGTGGAGCAGAAGGAGACGATGGCGATCCAGTACACCATCGAGCTGCGCAAGATGCTCTCCGACGTGCCGGTGCGCGAGGAAATCCGCGAATACCTGTTCAAGGTGTGGGCCGAGGTGCTGGCCGTGGCCGCCGTGAAGAACGGGCCGCAGCACGAGGAAACGCTGGCGCTGAAGAAATCCGCGAGCGACCTGGTGTGGGCCGCGAGCGCCAAGCCGAACCGCCACGACCGCGCCCGGGTGATCCAGGACCTGCCCGACCTGCTGGCCCGGCTGCGCCGCGGCATGACCCTGCTGGGGCTGGAGCCGACGGACCAGGAGAACCACATCAAGGTGATCGGCGACACGCTGGCCGACGCCTTCCTGTCCAAGACCGAGGCGATCCCGCACGCGCGCATCGAGGAGATGACGAGGCGGCTGGCCAACCTCGAGGACTTCGTGTCCGACGACGATGCCGGCGAACTGCCGCTGGACCAGGAAAGCATCGAGATGATGCTGGGCATCGACGCTTCGATGATCGAGGTGATCAGCACCGGCGGCTCGCAGCCCAATGGGGCGATGGCGGCCTGGGCCAACGAGCTGCAGCTGGGCAACTGGTTCACGCTGGACCACAACGGCCGGGTGGCGCAGGTGCAGTACGCCTGGCGCAGCGACAGGCGCCAGCTGCACCTGTTTGCCTCGGGCGACGGCCACTGCTACCTGATGCCGCTGCGCCGCCTGGGCGCCTACCTGCAGGCGGGCCTGCTGGTGCCCACGGAAGAAGAGGCGCTCACCGTGCGCGCCACGCGCGATGCGCTGGCGAAGCTGGACGCGAATCCGGAGCGGCTGCTGCAGTAGGAGCAGGGGCTAGAGGCTGGAGGCTGGAGGGTAGGGAAACAGCCGGACGTGCCTTCCTAGTCTCCAGCCTCCAGCCTCTAGCCCCCTCTTCAATGCGCCAGCCGCTCCTCGCCGTCGTCGCACAGTTCGTCGAGGATCAGCGCATCGGGTTCATGGCCGAAGCGCCAATACACCATCAGCACGATGATCTTCAGGGCTTCCAGCGCCACCGGGTCGCCGGGTGCCGCCATCGCGCGGTCGACGACGATCTCCCGCAGCGCGGGGGGCAGCACGCCGGAGCTTTCCAGGAAGGTGATGAAGCCGAGGCATTCGGCGCCCAGGTGGTCCTGCTCCGCGACCGAGAACACGCGCATGCTCGCGTCGCTCGGCTGCGGCGCCCATTCCGCCTGGGATTCCGCGGGCAGGAAGATGTTCTGCGCCACGTTGTTGAGGCCGTCCAGCCAGACCAGGGCCTGGTGGATCTCCTCGGGTTCGAAGCCATGGGCGCTCAGCTTGCGTTCGAGCGCATGGAGCTCGGGGCAAGCATCGCCGCGCCAGTAGTTCTCGTAAACGTACACCAGCACTTCAAACATGAACCCCAATATAGCCAGTAGCCCGCAAGCGCTGCCAGCTTTTTTGGGGCGTGTTGCTGCGGCGCGTCGCCGCCTGCGCGGCCATCAGGCGCTGGCCACGCGCTGGTACAGGCCTCCGGGCAGGCGGGCGACCTCGCCGGCGAGCTCCAGTTCCAGCAGCTGGGCCTGCAGCAGCGGCGCGGGGATGCCGGTGCGCGCGATGATCGCGTCCAGTCCCACGGGCTCGTAGCCCAGGGCGGCCAGCAGCGGGTCCTCGCCCTCCGGGCTTTCCTCCAGCACCGGCGCGGCCGCAGCCGCGGGAAGCACGAAGCGCAGGTCCTCCAGCACGTCCTGGGCGCTTTCCACCAGCTTGGCGCCCTGGCGCAGCAGCGCATGGCAGCCCCGCGCATGCGGCGAATGGATCGAGCCCGGGATCGCGAAGACTTCCTTGCCCTGTTCCGCGGCCAGGCGCGCGGTGATGAGCGACCCCGATTGCAGCGCGGCCTCCACCACGAGCGTGCCCTGGCTCAGCCCCGCGATGATGCGGTTGCGGCGCGGGAAGTTCTCCTTCAGCGGCGGGGTGCCAAGCGGGTACTCGCTGACGATCGCGCCCCGTTCGGCGATGCGGTGCGCGAGCTCCAGGTGCCGGCGCGGATAGACGCGGTCCAGCCCGGTGCCCACCACCGCGATCGTGGCGACCGCCTCCGGTGCCGCCCCGTCCAGCGCGCCCTGGTGGGCAGCGCCGTCGATGCCCAGGGCGAGCCCGGAGACCACCGTGACCTCCGCCTCCGCGAAGGCGCGCCCGAAGCGGCGGGCGTTCTGCAGGCCTTGCGGCGTGGGGTTGCGGCTGCCGACAATGGCGAGCGCGCGCTGGGGCGTGGCGGGCCCGCCGATGCGGTACAGCATGAGCGGCGGATCCTCGATCGCCAACAGCGCGGACGGATAGCCGGGATCGCCCAGCGTGACGATGTCGCGCGGCGCCGCGCCCTGGGCCTCGAGCCAGGAGAGCGTCGCCTCCAGCTGGGGCGCGAAGCCCGGCGGCTCCCTGCCGAGGGCTTCGGCCTGCACGCTGCCGGCCACCTGCGCCAGGGCGGCAGGATCCTGTTCGAAGATGCTTGCCGGCAGGCCGAAGGCCGCGAGCAGCTTGCGCGCGGCCCGGGGCCCGACGTGGGGAGTCAGCGCGAGGCGAAGCCAGCCGGCCAGCTCGTCGCGCTGCATGGCGCGTGGGTCAGCGCGGGTTGCGGATCCGGTCGCCCACTGCCACCGGCTCGGTGATCTCCAGCACCAGGGCGTAGGACAGCCGGTTGAAGGTGCGGAACACCATCATGATGCCGGTGCGCTCGTCGGGCAGTTTCATCTGCGCGCGCTCGCCGGACTTGGTGCGGTCCTGCAGGCGGCGGCCGGTCTTGTTGATCGCGAGCACGTGGCCGGGCTCCACGCCGTGCGAGGCGCCGCGGTTGATCACCACCACCTGGTTCTGGCCCACCAGCGCCACGGCATCGCCGTAGACCGACACGATGGCGCCGTCCACGTCCTGCGCGGGGGCGCGCGGCACGTAGCTGCCCAGCAGCCGTTCCGGCTCCGGCAGCAGGCGGTCGCCGACGCGGATTTCTTCCTTGGCGCGGGTGATGTCGATCGTGGCTGGCACGACCATTCCCGTGCCGCCGCCACCGCTGCGGCTCGCCACCTGTTCGACGCCTTCGCTGCGGGCGAGTTCGGCGGTGCCCAGGTACTTGGCTTCGTAGCCGAGGATTTCGCGCGTCTGCGGATCGCGCAGCGGCGTCGCGTTGCGGAACACGCGCAGGCGGTGGCTGTCGCGGCCCGGCTGCTCCACCAGGGGCGAGCCGGCCATGCCGCGGGCATAGGCGCGGTCGCCGCGGGTGATCAGCACGCGGTCCTCCGGCACGGCCACGATGCGGGGCGCGTTCTCGAGGATGGAGGCGTCTTCCACCAGGATCGCCTCGTTCAGGAAAGGCTCGATCAGGTGCGGCGGCAGCGTGGGGATCGACGTGTCGACCAGGCCCGAGATGCGCGTGCGCGGCGAGACGCGCACGGTTTCCGTCGGCGCTTCAGCCGCGGGCTGGCCCATGCGCAGGCGCGCCATGCCGCCGACCTTTTCCAGGTACAGCATCTGGCCGGGGAAGATCAGGTGCGGATTGCGCACCTGGTCCATGTTCATGCCCCACAGTTCGGGCCAGCGCCACGGGCTGCGCAGGAACAGGCCGGAGATGCGCCAGAGCGTGTCGCCGGACTTCACGGTGTAGGAATCGGGTGCGTCCGGCGCGAGCTCGGAGAGCGGGACGCCCGCCTGCGCCACCTGCTGCGCGGTCGAGCGCTGTTCGGGCGTGATGGGCAGGTTGGGGAAGGTTTGCGCTGCAGCCGTGGAGGCGAGCCCGCTGCCCAGGACCAGCGCGGCGCAGGCCGCGGCGGTACGGGAAGCCAGGACAAAAGCTGCCTTGGAAGGAGCCATGTTGTGTTCGTCCGCTCTTGACAAGTTGCTGGCGATTCTGGGCTCAAGTCCTTGATTAGGCAATGTTTATTGGCCCTGTGGTCTTCCGGCGACGACAAAAGTGGCGAAAATAGCGACAACGGTCCCAGCTCCCTTCCATGGCCATTCTTCCCATTCTTTGTTATCCCGATCCGCGCCTGCACACGGTGGCCAAGCCCGTGGCGGAAGTGGACGCACGCATCCGCACCCTGATCCAGGACATGCTCGCCACGATGTACGACGCCAACGGCATCGGCCTCGCGGCCACGCAGGTCGACGTGCACCAACGCCTGATCGTGATCGACGTGTCCGAGGAACGCAACGAGCCGATGGTCCTGATCAATCCCGAGATCACGTGGGCCAGCGAGGAGACGCAGGTCGGCGACGAAGGCTGCCTGTCGGTGCCCGGCATCTACGACGGCGTGGAGCGTTCCAGCGCCGTGCGCGTGCGCGCGCTCGATGGCGAAGGCCAGTCGCGCGAGATCGAGGCCGAAGGCCTGCTCGCCGTGTGCATCCAGCATGAGATGGACCACCTCCTGGGCAAGGTCTTCGTCGAGTACCTGTCGCCGCTGAAACGCAACCGCATCAAGAGCAAGATGCTCAAGGCGCGCCGCGAGACCGAGCGCGCCTGACCGGAGACTTCCCATGCGCTCCTGGCTCTCCCTCCTCGGCGCCGCGCTGCTGCTGGGCGCCTGCGCGCATCCCTGGAACAGCATGAACATCGCGCCCGGCACGCCGCGCGACGAGGTCATCGCCCGCGCGGGCCCGCCGGCGCGCGTGGTGCCGCTGCCCGATGGCGGCCAGCGCCTGCAGTACACGCTGCAGCCGCTGGGCCAGTACGCCTTCATGGTCGACGTCGACGCGTCCGGCCGCGTGGTGCGTTCGCGCCAGGTGCTTACCGCGCAGGAGTTCGCGCGCATCGAGGAAGGCCGGTGGACGGTGCAGGATGTCCAGCGCGAGTTCGGGCCGCCGGCGCGCATCGACGGCGTCACCAGCTTCCGCGGCTCCGTGCTCACCTACCGCTGGCGCGATCTCGGCGGCGGCGACATGTTCTATTACGTCTACGTCGATCCGCAGGGCATCGTGCGGCGCGCGCACCAGGGCATGGAGCACTTCAACGCGCCGGACGACCGCGCTTTCTTCCGCTAAGGCATGCGCGTCGTCTTCGCCGGCACGCCGGATTTCGCGCGCGCCGCCCTCGAACGGCTGCATGCCGCCGGCTTCACCGTCCCCCTGGTCCTCACGCAGCCGGACCGGCCCGCCGGCCGCGGCATGAAGCTGCAGCCCTCCCCGGTGAAGCAGTTCGCGCAGGCCCACGGCATTCCGGTGTCGCAACCGCGCAGCCTGCGCCTGGATGGCAAGTACCCCGAAGATGCGGCCGCGGCGCGTGCCGCGCTGCAAGAGGCCCGCCCCGACGTCATGGTGGTCGCGGCCTACGGCCTGATCCTCCCGCAGTGGGTGCTGGACCTGCCGCGCCTGGGCTGCCTGAACATCCATGCCTCGCTGCTCCCGCGCTGGCGCGGCGCCGCGCCCATCCACCGCGCCATCGAAGCCGGCGACGCGGAAACCGGCGTCACCATCATGCAGATGGATGCGGGCCTCGACACCGGCGACATGCTGCTCACCGAGCGCATGGGCATCGCGCCGGAAGACACCACCGGCGCCTTGCACGACAAGCTGGCGGCGCTGGGCGCCCGCATGATCGTGGAGGCCCTGGAGCTTGCCGCGTGCGGGGGCCTGCGGCCCGTCAAGCAGCCGGCGCAAGGCGTCACGTACGCGCACAAGATCGAGAAGGCCGAAGCCGCCATCGACTGGTCGCAGCCCGCGGACGCGATCGAGCGGCGCATCCGTGCCTTCGATCCCTTCCCCGGCGCCACGGCGCGCGTGGGCGGCGAGGCGGTGAAGCTGTGGCGCGCGCGGGCCGTCATGCAAGGCGCGGGCAGCGCGGAGCCCGGCACCGTGGTGGCCCTCGACGCGCACGGCGTGGGCGTGGCCTGCGGCCAGGGCTGCCTGGAGGTCACCGAGCTGCAGCGCGCGGGCGGCAAGCGCCTTGCGGCCGCGGACTTCCTGCGCGGCTTCCCGCTCGCGCCCGGCATGCGCTTCGAGGCCTGATGTTCTTCCGCCGCGAGCTCCACGGGCATCCGGTGTTCCGCGAGGGCATGCGCTCCAGCAGCCCGATCGCGCCCGGCATCGCCGCCTGGGGATTGATGACCGGCGTGGCGATGGTGAAGTCCGGCATGAGCGTGCTGGAGGCGGTGGCCATGACGCTCTTCGTGTACGCGGGCAGCTCGCAACTCGCCGCCATCCCGCTGATCGTGGCCGGCGCGCCCGCCTGGGTGATCTGGGCCACCGGCTTCTGCGTGAACCTGCGCTTCGTCGTCTTCAGCCTGCACCTGCGCAGCTACCTCATGCACCTGCCGCGCTGGCGCCGCCTCGTCAACGGCTTCCTCACCGCGGACATGAGCTACGCGCTCTTCACGGCCCGCTACCCGGAGCCGGCCACCGAGCCGCGCGAACAACTCGCGCAGGAGGCCTTCCTCGCCGGCAACTACTTCGTCACCTGGTGCGCCTGGACGGGTGCGAGCCTGCTTGGCGTGGCGATCGGCAACCTCGTTCCCAGCGCGTGGGGCCTGGGCTTCGCCGGCGTGCTCTGCCTGATCGGCGTGCTGTGTTCGCTCGCGAACACGCCGCTGCGCGTGCTGGCCCTGGTGGTCGCGGGCGGCGCCGCCGTCGCGGCCTATGCGCTGCCGCTGAAACTCAACGTCGTGGCCGCCATCGCGATCGCGGTGCTCGCCTGCTTCTGGCTGGAGGGCCGGCTGCCGGCGAAGCCGCGGGAGCGCACCGCATGACCGACTTCTGGACGCTTTTCGTCATCGCCGGCCTCGCGGGGGTGACGCTGGTCACGCGTTGCTTCTTCTTCATCCTCGACCGGCCCTGGACCCTGCCCGCCTGGGCGCACCGTGCGCTGCAGTACGCGCCGGTCGCCGCGTTGGCCGGCGTGGTCGTGCCCGAGGTCGTGATGACGCAGGGCCAGCTCACCGCGACCTGGCAGGACGCGCGCCTGTTCGCCGCGGCGGCGGGCGCCGCGGTGTTCTTCTGGCGCCGCAGTGTGCTGGCGACGCTGCTGCTGGGCATGGCCGTCTACCTGCCGCTGCACCTGGGCCTGGGCTGGTAAGCCCCGGCGGTCCCCGGGCTTCCTAGAATCGGGGATTCCCCACCGATTCCAGAAAGCTGTCATGAACGTCCTGCGCTTTTCCGACCTGTGCGACCAGGGCCGCGCCCGCGGCCGCCGCGTGTTCATCCGCGCCGACCTCAACGTGCCGCAGGACGACGCCGGCCACATCACCGAGGACACGCGCATCCGCGCCTCGGTGCCCTGCATCCAGATGGCGCTGGCCGGCGGCGCGGCGGTGATGGTCACCTCGCACCTGGGCCGGCCGACCGAGGGCGAGCTGAAGCCCGAGGACTCCCTCGCGCCCGTGGCCACGCGGCTGGCCGAACTCCTCGGCCGCCCGGTGGCGCTGAAGCAGGACTGGGTGGGCGGCGTCGACGTGCAGCCCGGCGAGGTCGTGCTGCTGGAGAACTGCCGCGTGAACAAGGGCGAGAAGAAGAACAGCTCCGAACTCGCGCAGAAGATGGCGGCGCTGTGCGACATCTACGTGAACGATGCCTTCGGCACCGCGCACCGCGCCGAGGCCACCACCTACGGCATCGCGCAGTACGCGCCCATCGCCTGCGCCGGGCCGCTGCTGGCCGCGGAGATCGACGCCATCACCAAGGCGCTGGCCAACCCGAAGCGCCCGCTGGTGGCGATCGTCGCCGGCTCCAAGGTGTCCACCAAGCTCACCATCCTGCAGTCGCTGGCGAAGAACGTCGACCAGCTGGTCGTGGGCGGCGGCATCGCCAACACCTTCATGCTCGCCGCGGGCCTGCCGATCGGCAAGTCGCTGGCCGAGCGGGACCTGCTCGGCGACGCGAAGGCCGTGCTGGAGGCGATGAAGGCGCGCGGGGCCGAGGTGCCGATCCCCACCGACGTGGTGGTGGCCAAGGCCTTCGCGGCCGACGCGCCGGCCACCGTCAAGAAGGCGCAGGACGTCGCGGACGACGACATGATCCTCGACATCGGTCCGGACACCGCCGCACGGCTGGCCGCGCAGCTGAAGGCCGCGGGCACCATCGTCTGGAACGGGCCGGTGGGCGTGTTCGAGTTCGATGCGTTCGCCAAGGGCACCGAGACGATCGCGCGCGCGGTCGCGCAGTCCGACGCCTTCAGCATCGCCGGCGGCGGCGACACGCTGGCCGCGATCGCCAAGTACGGCATCGAGAAGGATGTCGGCTACATCTCCACCGGCGGGGGCGCCTTCCTCGAGGTGCTGGAAGGCAAGACGCTGCCGGCGTTCGAGATCCTCGAAAAGCGCGCGGCGGGCTGATTGCCGTCATTGCGGGCTCGACCCGCCGGCTGTCATCCCGGGCTGGCTGTCATCCCGGGCTTGACCCGGGATCCATGCCGCGCTTCATCCGGCGCCGCATGGATTGCGGGTCAAGCCCGCAATGACAGCCCCATTACACGGCCAGGCTCGTCGGCCGCCCGCCGTAATCCGTCCAGCAATCCCGCGCGAAGTCGTACAGCTTGCAGCGCCGCGCGGTGTCGAAGTACCAGCGCCAGGAGAATCGCTGGATGATGATGCGCCCGGGCAGCATCTCCTCCAGCCTGGCTTGCGCCCGCTTCAGCCGGTACAGCGGGATGCTCATGTCCACGTGGTGCGCCGTGTGCTCCATGATGTGGTGCAGCACGCTGCCGATGGCCAGCGGGAACGTGAGGTGCACGGTGGTGGAGACGAAAGGCTGCGCGCGCGACCACGCGGTGCGGTCGTCGTGCCAGTGCACTTCGGCGTGCGTGTGGTGCACGTAGACCACGAAGCCGATCATCGCGCACCACGACAGGAAGGGCACGACGAAGCCGGTGAGCATCACCGGCAGCAGCGGCTGCCGCGTCGCCCACGCGGCCAGCGCCAGGCCGCCCGCCCACGCCAGCGCGAAGGCGGAGACCAGCAAGTTGTCCAGAAGGAACACGCGCCGGCGCGTCGGCATCTGGCGGCGGCTGGGGAAGAACATGCGCTTCCACCAGATCTCCACCATGTAGTACAGGCCGGGCGCCCAGCCGCTGCGGTAGATGCGGTCCAGGAGGCGCTGTCGCGGAGTGAGCGCGCGGTACTCCTCCACCGTGAGTGGCGCCCACACGAAGTCGAAGCCCTTGAGGTTCGTGTAGCCGTGGTGCACCACGTTGTGCCCCACCTCCCACAGGCTGTACGGCGTGAGCGAGGGCAGGAAGGCGATGCGCCCCAGCCAGTGGTTCAGGCGCCGCTGCGGCGTCAGGCTCTGGTGGCAGGCGTCGTGGCCGATGATGAAGAGGCGGCCCGTGACGAAGCCCGCCGCCAGGCCGCAGGCCAGCTTGGCCCACCACGCGGCGAACAGCACGGTGCCCGCGAATGCGGCCAGCAGCAGGGCGTAGTCGAAGGCGAGCAGCAGGACGGGTCGCAGCGTGGCGCGCTGCGCTAGGGGCAGCAGCCACTCGCGGATCTGCTTGCGGTGCGGCATGGGGGCCGCGGGCGGGATGGGTGCGGGAGTCGTGGACATCGCCGGCCATGCTAGGGGAGCGGGCCGGCCGCCGTACTGACCTGCGTCAAGCGGTGCGCGGATCCTGCGCGATCAGGGCGCCTCCAGGGCCTGCGCCGTGATGAAACTGTCGTCCGCGGCGGCTTCGAGCTGCCGGGGCGGCACGTACGTGCACTCGAACTCCGGCTCGCCCGTGTAGGTGCGCAGCATGGCGCAGTGTTCCCAGAACTGCCGCTGGTCCTCGGACTCGCGCCACGTCTTCATGCCCCAGGCCACTCCGGCCACCACGCAGACCGGCGCGAACCCGCCGCCCGTGAGCAGCGCCGCGGTGATGCAGACGTTGCCGACCGCCGTGCCGCTCCAGGTCGACGCCGCGATCGCATAGGCGCGCGGCTGCTGCACCTCCGGCAGGCTGTCGACATACTGGAAGGTCGCCGCCTTCATGCCGATGGAGAGCAACGCGCCGGCCGGCCCCAGTTCCGCTGCGCCCACGGCCAGGCCCACGGCGGTGGACAGGCCGTCGCCGACGGCGGCATTGCGCGCCTGCTGCTTCAGTTCCTGCGCGCCGGCCGCGCCGCTGCAAGCGGCGAACGCCGCGGCGATGGCGAGGGCCCGGGCCGTCGTCGCGGCCTGTCGTTTTCGGTGTCCCAACGTGATCCTCCTCGCGCGGGAAGGGGCCCGCGCACAGGCAGTTCAGCATGCCGATGCGCGGGGCGGCCGGCCGCGTGTCCGTGCGGGCGGCAATTGCGTTTGGTGACAGCGCTCGTCCGCCGCGCCCAGCCGGTCATCGACCTTCGCTGTAACGGCACGTCAGCGCCGCGTCGCCCGAGCACCACGGCACGCCGGCCCGTAACCGCTTGGTAACCGCTTCCGTGTGAGAATCGGAAACTAAATTACAAGGAGTCCGCATCCATGGCTGCACGCCGCGCCACCAAGATCGTTGCCACGCTCGGTCCCGTCTCCAGCGAACCTGCCGTCCTCGAGGAGATGATCCGTGCCGGGGTCAACGTGGTGCGGCTCAATTTCAGCCACGGCACCGCGCAGGACCACATCGACCGCGCGCGCCTGGTGCGC
>SEAY01000111.1 GCA_004144865.1 Comamonadaceae bacterium | reverse complement strand
AGCAGCGGATGGTCCAGGGGCGGGGGCTCCTGGTCCCAAACGTCGATGCCGGCGCCGGCCAGGTGGCCGGAGCGCAAGGCCTGCACCAGCGCGGCCTCGTCGTGGATGCCGCCGCGCGCCGTGGTGATGAAGATCGCGCCCTTCCTCATGCGGGCGAAGGCGTCGGCGTCCATCAGCTTGAGCGTGCTGGCGTCGCGCGGGCAGTGCAGCGAGACGACATCGGATTGCGCCAGCAGTTCGGCGAAGGCCACCGGGCGGGCACCGCGGCGCGTGATCTCTTCGGCCGACAACAGCGGGTCGGTGGCGAGCACCTCCATGCCGAAGGCGCGACCCAGCGCCGCGACGCGGGTGCCGATGTGGCCGATGCCGACGATGCCCAGCGTCTTGCCGCGGATTTCGTGGCCCATCACGTCTTCGCGCGTGTATCCGGTCTCGCGGCGCATGCGCCGGTCGCCTTCCACCATGCGGCGCGAGATGCCCAGCAGCAGGCCGAACGTGTGTTCGGCGACCGAGGGCGCGTTGCCGCCGGCCTGGTTCACCACCGCGACGCCGGCCGCGGTGCAGGCCGCCACGTCCACCGTGTCGTAGCCGGCGCCGGACGACGACACGCACAGCAGCTGCGGGCAGCGCGCGAGCAGGCCGGCGCGGGCGAACCACTCCTGCGGCAGTTCATCCTTCGCGGCGGAGATGTGATAGACGTGCGCGCCGGCCAGCATGTCCATGGCCGCGGCAGCCTGGCCACGCACGGGGAACACGGCGAGCGACACGCCGGGCTCGCGCGCCAGCCGCGCGTCGAAGGCGGGATCGATCCACAGGTCCGAGCGGACCACGCGCCTTTCCGGCGCCGTCATTGCGGCTCCGGGTTGCAGCCGATGCGCCGCAGCGTGGCGTCGATCCACGACGTGTCGAGCTTGCCGGCGGCGATGTCCGCGAGCGTCTGCTTCTCGGCGTCCATCTTCTTGCGCGTGGCGGCCAGCACTTCCTCCGCGCTGTCGAAGGGCACGCACAGCAGCCCGTCGGCGTCGCCGAGGACCAGGTCGCCGGGGTGGATCACCATGCCGTCGATGGCGATCGGCACGTTGATCTCGCCGGGACCGTCCTTGTAGGGGCCGCGGTGCGTGACGCCGGCGGCGTACAGCGGGAACGTGCCGCGGCCGATCTCGTCGGCGTCGCGGACGGCGCCATTGAGCACGATGCCGGCCACGCCGCGCTGGACGGCCGTGGCCGTCATCAGTTCGCCGAACAGGGAGTTGGTGAGGTCGCCGCCGGCGTCCACCACGATCACGTCACCCGGCTGGGCCATCGTGAGCGCCTTGTGGATCATCAGGTTGTCGCCCGGGCGCGTCTTCACCGTGAGCGCCGGGCCGGCCAGGTAGCCGCTCTTGTGCATGGGGCGCAGGCGGGAGCCGGCCGCGGTCATGCGCGTCATGCAGTCGCTGATGTTGGCGACGGGCAGGCCCTTGAAGGCCTCGACGAGGGAGGCCGGCACCTGGCGCTTGCGTTTGAGGATCTGGAGTCCAACCATGGGATTCTTTCGGTGGAGGGGCGGAAAGGGAATGGGTCGCAATGTACAATAAAAAAACAATCAGGTCACGCGGCTTTTGCCGTGGAAAACCCGTGCCGAGGCAGGCGAGGGGATTCCGGGGTCCTTTTGTGTACAAAACAGGAACAAAACATGGTCGCTGCGTCCGACAAGGCCTATGAAATCCTGAAGCAGCGCGTGATCGCCGGCAGCTACGCGCCGGGGGCGCAGCTGAAGGAGGAGCACATCGCCCGCGAGCTGGACATCAGCCGCACGCCGATCCGCGCGGCGCTCCATCGGCTCGTCGAGGACGGCCTCGCGACGGCGGAGGTCGGGCGCGGCGTGCGCGTGGCGGAGTGGACCGAGTCCGACATCCAGGAAACCTATGAGCTGCGCGGCCTGCTGGAAGGCCACGCGGCGGAACGGGCCGCGCGCCGGGGCGGCGCCGCGCTCGCCGACGCGCTCGACGCGCTCAACGACGAGATGGAGCGCGCCATCGCGCAGGGCGGCGGCGCGCTGCCCGAGCGCCTGCAGGACGTCAATTCCCGCTTTCACCGCGCCATCCTCGAGGCGAGCGGATCGCCGCGCCTGCGCGGCATGCTCGCCGGCCTGATCGACATGCCGGTGGTCATCCGCTCCTACTTCATCAACCGGCCGCAGGACAACGCGCAGAGCCTGCAGCACCATCGCGAACTCGCGGTGGCGGTGCGCGCGGGGGACGGCGAGCTCGCGCGCCAGGTGATGCAGCTGCACCTGCGCATCGCTTCGCATCGCTTCCGGCAGCGGCGCAGCGAGTTCGCCGGCGCGCAGGAAGTCGCTGCGCGGCCCGCGCAGCGCCGGGGCGGGAGCGCCCGGTGATCCCTGCGCTCCATGCCGGCGCGGGGCCTTCGTCGCTCACGCGCGAGTACCTGGCCGAACTGCGGCTGCGTGGCTTCGAGGGCGACATCACGCATGCCGACGCCGACCGCACCGTCTTCGCCACCGACAACTCGATCTACCAGGTGGCGCCGCAGGCGATCGTGTTCCCGCGCCACGAGCAGGACGTGATCCGCATCGCGAAGCTGGCCGGCGAGGCCCGCTACAGCACGCTGGCCTTCACGCCGCGCGGCGGCGGCACCGGCACCAACGGCCAGTCGCTCACCGCGGGCATTTCGGTGGATCTGTCGCGGCACATGAACGCCATCCTCGAAGTGAACGCCGTGGAGGGCTGGGCGCGCGTGCAGGCCGGCGTGGTGAAGGACCAGCTCAACGCCGCGGTGCGCCGGCATGGCCTGTTCTTCGCGCCGGAACTGTCGCCCTCCAACCGCGCGACCATCGGCGGCATGATCGCCACCGACGCGTCGGGCCAGGGCTCGATGCTGTACGGCAAGACGCGGGACCACGTGCTGGAGCTGCACACGGTGCTGCTGGATGGCACGCCCTGGCATTCGCGCCCGCTCAGCGCGCCGGAACTGGAGGATGCCAAGCGCCGCGCCGACCGTGTGGGCGCGATCCACCGCCTGCTGGATCGCATCCGCGAGCAGGATGCGGCGCTGATCGAGGAGCGCTTTCCCAAGCTCAATCGCTGCGTCACGGGCTACGACCTGGCGCACCTGTGCGACTGCCACGGCCGCTTCAACCTCAGCTCCGTGCTGTGCGGCGCTGAGGGCAGCCTGGCCTTCGTGACCGAGGCGAAGATCAGGCTCACGCCGATTCCCAAGCATTCGGCGCTGCTGGCGATCCGGTATGGCAGCTTCGATGCGGCGCTGCGCGATGCGCGCGCGCTGATGCAGCTGGAGGCAGCCTCGACCGAGACGGTGGACTCCACCGTGCTCGCGCTGGCCCGCAAGGATGCGATCTGGCTGAAGGTGCGCGACTATTTCCCCGACGATCCCGAAGGCCCGGCGCAGGGCGTGAACATCGTCGAACTGCTGGCGGCCGACGAGGCGGAGCTGGCGGCGAAACTGGCGCGCGTGGCCACGCGCTTCGCGCAGGAGCAGGGCGCCGGCGGCCGCCGCGGCTACACCGTCGCCCGCGACCCGGCCGCGGTGGCCGCCGTGTGGTCCATGCGCAAGAGCGGCGTCGGCCTGGTCGGCGCGCTGCCCGGCGAGAAGCGGCCCATGCCCTTCGTGGAAGACACGGTGGTGCCGCCCGAGCACCTGGCCGACTACATCCGCGAGTTCCGCGCGGCGCTGGACCGGCGCGGCCTGTTCTACGCGATGTTCGGGCACGTGGACGCGGGCTGCCTGCACGTGCGGCCTGCGCTCGACATGAAGGACCCGCAGCAGGAGAAGCTGGTGCGCGAGATCACCGAGGAGGTGTTCGCGCTCACGCGCAAGTACGGCGGCGTGCTCTGGGGCGAGCACGGCAAGGGCTTCCGCTCCGAGTACGTGCCGGAGTTCTTCGGGCCGCTGTATCCGCGGCTGCAGGAAGTCAAGGCGGCCTTCGATCCGCACAACCAGCTCAACCCCGGCAAGATCGCGGCGCCTCCGGGGCAGGAGCTGGTGCGCGTCGATGCCCCGGCCACGCGCGGCCAGGCCGATCGCCGCATCCCGCTGCACGTGCGGGCCGCCAACGAGGACTCGCTGCACTGCAACGGCAATGCGGCCTGCTTCAACTACGACCCCGACGATGCGATGTGCCCGTCGTGGAAGGTCACGCGCGACCGCAAGCACTCGCCCAAGGGACGGGCCTCGCTGATGCGCGAATGGCTGCGGCTGCTGGCGCAGAACGATGCCGATCCCGTTGCCGAGGCGGCGCGAATCCGCGGCCAATCCGCCTGGCAACGCTGGGGCGGTATGCCCGCGCGCCTGCTGAACGCCTGGCGCGCACGCCGCGGTGGCGAAGACTTCTCGCTGCAGGTGAAGGAGGCCATGGACGGCTGCCTGTCTTGCAAGTCCTGCGTGGGGCAGTGTCCGATCAAGGTGGACGTGCCGTCGTTCCGGGCGCGCTTCCTCGAGGTCTTCCATGGCCGCTATGCGCGTCCGCCCAGGGACCTGCTGGTGGCATCGCTCGAATCCTGGCTCCCGCGGATGGCGAGGGTGCCGCGGCTGGCGAACGCCGCCGTGCACGGCCGGCTGGGCCGGGTGCTGTTGGCGCGCGCCGGCCTGGTTGCGCTCCCGGAGCTCAGCACCACGCCGCTGCACGCGGCGCTGGCGCAAGCGGGAGTGCGGAACGCTTCCGCCGCTGCGCTGCAGGCATTCACGCCCCACGAGCGGCGCCGCAGCGTCGTGCTGGTGCAGGATGCCTTCACCTCGCACTACGACGCGCGGACCGTCGCGGACTTCTGCGAACTGCTGCAGCGGCTCGGCTTCACACCGTGGCTCGCGCCGTTCCGCCCGAACGGCAAGCCCCAGCAGGTGCTGGGCTTTCTCGCCGCCTTCGAGCGCACGGCCGCCGCCAACGCGCGCATGCTGCGCGAGCTGGCGGCCACCGGCGTCGACCTGGTCGGCCTCGATCCCGCCATGACCTTGACCTACCGCGCGGAGTATGTGAAGGCCCTGGGCCCGGAGGCCGTGCCGCAGGTGCTGCTGCCGCAGGAGTGGCTCGCCGCGCGGCTGGGCGAGATTCCCGCGCTGCGCGCGCAGGACTGCGGTGGCTGGAGCCTGCTGGCGCATTGCACGGAGCGCACGAACGCGCCCGCTGCCACCTCGCAATGGGCCCCGGTGTTCCGGCACTTCGGCATCGAGCTGCGGATGCTGGCCAGCGGCTGCTGCGGCATGGCCGGCCTGTACGGGCACGAGCGTGCCCACCGCGCCGCATCGGAAGGCATCTATCGCCTGAGCTGGGCGGGCCACGTCGCCGATGCGCGCCATGCCGGCCGGCTGCTGGCCACCGGCTACTCGTGCCGCTGCCAGGCTGGAATCATCGACCAGGTCCGCCTGCAGCATCCCGTGCAGGCGCTGCTGCAAGCGGTGAAGGCCGCAGAGGCCGCAGCCCCGTCTTCCCAACCCGCCGTTCCTTCGGAGTCCTGTCCCGCATGACCACCACCCGAGCCCGCATCCAGGGCGTCCTCTCGCCCGTCCTCACGCCCTTCAACGCCGACTACACGCCGGATGCGGACCGCTTCGTGCGCCACTGCCGCTGGCTGCTGGAGCAGGACGTGGGCCTGGCCATCTTCGGCACCAACTCGGAAGCCAACTCGATGTCGGTGGCCGAGAAGCGCGAGCTGTTCGACGCCCTGCTGGAAGCGAACCTGCCGCCCGCGCGCATGATGCCGGGCACCGGCTGCTGCTCCATCCCCGACTCCGTGGAGCTGACGAAGCGTGCGGTGCAGGCCGGCGCGGGCGGCGTGCTGATGCTGCCGCCCTTCTACTACAAGGGAGTGAGCGAGGAAGGCCTGTACCGCCACTTCGCGGCCATCATCGACCAGGTGGCCGACGAGCGCCTGCGCATCTACCTGTACCACATCCCGCCGGTGTCGAACACGCCGATCCCGCGCGGCGTGGTGGCGCGCCTGCTGAAGTCCTATCCGGGCATCGTCGCCGGCATGAAGGACAGCGGCGGCGACTGGAAGCACACGCAGGCCATGATCGAGGAGTTCGGGCCGCAGGGCTTCGACGTCTTCGCCGGCAGCGAGAACTTCCTGCTGGCCGACCTGCGCGCCGGCGGCCCGGGCTGCATCACCGCGACGGCCAACGTGAACCCCACCGCGATCATGCGCCTGTATCGCACCTGGAAGCAGGCCGACGCCGACCAGCAGCAGAAGGACCTGGACGCGACGCGCGCCGCCTTCGCGCAGTTCCCGATGATCCCGGCGATGAAGGCCGCCATCGCGTGGAAGAGTGGCCGCCAGGACTGGACGCACGTGCGGCCGCCGCTGGTGGACCTGGATGCGGCGCAGCAGCAGGCGTTGCAGGCCGCGTTGGACAAGGTCGGCTTCACGATGCCGAATGCGGCGGCGCTGGGGTGAGGCGCGTCAGGCCCTCAGCACGCTGATGATCGTTGCCAGGTCCACGGGCTTGACGAAGTGGTGGTCGAAGCCCGCCTGCTGCGCCTTGACCTTGTCCAGGGCCTGGCCCCAGCCGGTGAGGGCGATCAGGCGCACCGGCCGTCCCGCCGCGCGGATCATGCGCGCCGCTTCGTAGCCGTCCATGCGCGGCATGCCGATGTCCATCAGCACCACGTCCGGCGCGTGCGACTGGACTTTCTCCAGCGCCGCGGCACCGTCGTAGGCCACGGCCACGCTGAAGCCTTCCATCGTCAGGAACGCCTCCAGCGTATCGACGGCGTCGCGGTTGTCGTCGACCACCAGCACCCGGCGGCCGCCGCCATCGACCTGCGCTTCCGAAACGCCACTTGGATCGGGCCGTTCCACGCCCGCCACCACGGGCAGCGTCAGGATGAACTCGCTGCCCTGGCCCAGGCCCTTGCTGGTGGCCGTGATGGAGCCGCCGTGCATCTCGGCGAACTTGCGCGCCAGGTTCAGCCCGATGCCCAGGCCGCTCAGGGGTTCATCGGGCGACTTGGCCTGCGCGAACAGTTCGAAGATGCGCGTCAGCGAACCGGGCTCCAGCCCGCGGCCGTCATCGCGCACCCGGAAGGTCGCCACCTTGCCTTCGACCGAGGCCGTCAGCGCGATGTGGCCGTGCGGTGGCGTGTACTTGGCCGCGTTCACCAGCAGGTTCGCCACGCTCTGCACGATGCGCGCGTGGTCCGCCTCCAGCGCGAAGTCCTCGGACGGCTGGACCAGCTCGAGCTGGTGGCCTTTCTCCTGCACCGACGACGCGGCGATCTCCAGGGCATGGGTGATGACGGCGGAGAGCGTCGTGTGCGTGGAGTTCAGCGCCACCTTGCCGGTCGTGATGCGGGCCACGTCCAGCAAGTCGTCCACCAGCCGCGTGAGATGGACGACCTGGCGGTCCACGACGTCCGTCAGCTTCTGGACTTCGGCAGAAGGATCGAGGCGGCGGATGATGGAGATCGACGTGCGGATGGGCGCGAGCGGGTTGCGCAGCTCGTGGGCGAGCGTGGCCAGGAATTCGTCCTTGCGCTGTTCCGCCAGGCGCACCTGGTATTGGCGGTCGCGTGCCCTCAGGGCGGAATGCGCGGCGCTGATCAGGGCGATGGTGCGCACCGGCCGCTCCAGCAGCGTCACGTTGCCCAGGTGCTCGACGGCCCTCTGTGCCTCCACCGAATCGGCGCCGCGCTTGGTCAGGACCAGGATGGGCAGGTCCGACCAGCCGGCCTGCGCATCGACGAAGCGCTTGAGCGGCAGGATGGCGCTGCCGGAGATGACTTCTTCGACCAGCAGCAAGGCGCCGGCGCCTTCGGCGAGCGCCGAGAGGACCGCCTCGCTGCCGCTGCAGACCAGCGTTTCGAGTCCGACGGACGACAGGACCTTGCCGGCCAGGAGCCCGTCCTGGGCCACCGCCGGATAGATCAGGATGCGGCGCTCCACTACCTGACCTTCATCGGGTCGGTGGCGTTGGGCGCGCCCGGCGGCATCGGCACCCCCGTGAGGATGCCGCGGTAGCCGCGCAGCACCTCGCCGACTTCGATGCCCCGGCTGGACATGGTGAAGCGGCGGATCGTGCGTTCGTGCATGCTGCCGCGCTTCTTGAAGACCGACACCGCCTGCTTGACTTCGCCGTCGTCCTCGAAATAGCGCAGCATCAGCACGTTGTCGGCCAGGTAGCTCGCGTCCATGGCGCTGGACATGCTTCCGCCCAGCATGCCCTGCTGGATGCCCACCAGGATGGTGACCACGCCGCGCTGTCCCAGGTAGGTCAGCAGCTCGTGCATGTGGGTCGTGAGGAATCGTTCGTCCGGCACCGCATTCATGTAGCCGTTGAGGCTGTCGATCACGACGATCCTGGCGCCATTGCGTTCCGCCTTGATCACCGCGGCGCTGAACTGGCCGGGCGAGAGTTCGGCCGGGTCGACCTGCTGGATGGTCAGCTTGCCGGCGGCGATGGACCCGCGCAGGTCCATGTTCAAGCCGTCGGCCCGATTGAGCAGGTTGCTCTTGGACTCCTCGAACAGGAACATCGCGGCCTTGCCACCCGACTTGTTGAAGGCCGAGACGAACTGGGCCGCCAGCGAGGACTTGCCCGTGCCGGGCGGGCCGACGATCAGCGTGCTGGTGCCATGTTCCAGGCCGCCGCCCAGCAGCATGTCCAGCGGCTCGAGACCGCTCTTGAGCTGGTCGGTCGTCCGGAGCTCGCGCGATTCGGCGGCGACCAGCCGCGGGTGCACCACCATGCCGCCCTGCGTGATGTTGTAGTCGTGCATGCCGCCGATGGCATTGCGTCCGCGGTACTTGATGACGCGCACGCGGCGCCGCTCCGCCCCGTAGTCCTTGACGGCGAGATCGAACTGGATCACCGCGTGGGCGATGCTGCGCACCTGGAGGTCGGCCGATGCGGCGGTGCGGTCATCCAGCAGCATCACGGTGCACTTGCGGTTGGCGAAGAACTGCTTGAGGGCGAGCACCTGGCGGCGATAGCGCAGCGCGGTGTCGGCCAGCAGCTGGAGCTCGGAAAGCGAGTCCAGCACCACCCGCGTCGGCTTGTTGGTCTCGATCGCGGAGAGAATGAGCTGGATGGTGTTGGCCATCTCCACTTCGGACGGATGGAACATCGTGTACTGCTGGTCGTCGCGCAGCAGGTCCTCGGTGGGCAGGACCTCGTGCAGGTGGATGCCATCGAGCGTCCAGCCGTGGGAGTCGGCGACCGCGCGCAGCTCCTCGCCCGTTTCGGCCAGGGTGATGTAGACGACCGTCTCCCCCCGCGCCACGCCCTCGCGCAGGAACTGCAGCCCGGTCGTCGTCTTGCCGGTGCCCGGCTCGCCTTCGATGAGGTAGATGCGGTTGGGACTGAGGCCGCCGCCCAGCACCACGTCGAGACCCGGGATTCCGGTGGACAACAGTTCGTTGGACGAGGGCGTTTGCTGGCTCATGCTCCATCTCTCGAGACGCGGGGACCTGGAATGCCGCACCCTGCCTGGCATGCTGCGCGAGACGGAATCCTAATGAGAAGGGCCTCAGCCACGTCGCCCGCCAATGGCTGAGCCGGTGGTAGGAGAGACCTGACAGAAATCGTGGTTCGTTCGCTTTCGCTCGTCACGGATGCCAGCGCGAGACGGCGCCAGGCGTGGCGGACGACCGGCCTCCCGCCAGCGCATAGGACAGCTGGTTCGCCGCGCCCCCAGGAGGCGCCAGTTGAGCCCGAACACGGGAGCCGCCACGCTGGCTCGTAGGGCTCGCCCGAGGCGCCGCTGAACGCCAGCCCGCCGCGCGCGGTCGCGCCGCATCCGCTTCATGGGCAGCCGAACATCGTGCTGTCGCCGGGGTGACGGGCGATGCTTACGTCAATATGGGCGTGGCTGCGGCGCGGAATGTGTTCGGAGTTTTGGAGGGGCAGGCCGCTTAGAACCACTGGCCGGGCGCCGAGCCCCGTGCGCCTACGGACCCTCGTGCTGCCCCGCGGGCTGCGCAGGCGGCGCGTGGGATTCGCGCTTCTGCCTGGAAGCCGGGTCGTACAGCACCGTGCCTGTGCCCACTCCGGCTCCGACGCGCGCCGGGCCGCCGCCGATCGGCGCGCTGGCGCCCACGCCCACTCCGGCACCCACCTGTCCGCTCTGGTTGACACCGATACCCACGCCCACGGGACCCACGCCGGTCCCGATGCCTGCCGAGACACCTCCCGGGCCGACACCGACGCCGATCGAAAAGGGACCGACCGGGATGCCGATGCCCACGCCGGCAGAGCAGCCGGCCAGCAGCGCGGACGCGAGCAGAAGAGCGACTTGAGAGGGGCGTGGCATGCGGCTCATTCTAGAAGGGCTCGCACCACGCGCGTCGCCGATGTCCCTATCCGGTCACCGAGTTCGCCTGGGACTGGGCCGGAAGAACTGCTTTGCCAGCATAGCTACCTCCGGCCCATCGCCCAGTCGACCGCGGTCTCCGCCAACGTCAGGCACTCCTCGAAGGGCCGCAGGTAGTCGATGCGCATGATCTGGGCAAACTCCTCCTCCACATACCCCGCGCTCGCCTTGAGCTGCGCGATGAACGCGTCGCCGTGCCGCGCGAAAAACGGTGCAGCATGCTCGATCGCGGCCGGATCCACTTCGGCAACCGCGCAGAGGTCGAAGAGGTCCCGCGCCTTGGCCTGGTTCCCGCGGTAGTGCATCTTCTTCGCCAGGATCTCCGCGTTGGTCTCGACCAGGATCCGGCGTCCGCGGTAGGCCACTTCTTCCCAGGGTTGCGCCGTCAGGGGCTGGCCCACGACGATGTCGATCTCACCGGTGGGCATGAGCAGCTTCACGAACTCCGCGGCTTCGACGTATTCGGTGGTGAGACGCTCCGCTGCTTCGCTCAGTCGCGGCGTCAAGTGCCCGAGGTACTGCGGGTCCGGGACGAACAGGTCGATGTCCCGGCTATGACGGTGCTGGAGCCGGAGCATGAGGACCGTGCCGCCGCCGAAGGTCCACACCGGTCTGTCGATCACCGTGGCGAGGTGGTCGGTGAGCGTGAGCGCCGATGCAAACAACGCCGCCCAGGGGCCGGGCTTCGTCAGGTCGGCAGGCTTTGCCACAGGCGGCGGCCGCATTGGAGGACGCCCGCAAGCTGGCGCATGCGCTTCCACGTGTCCGGCCGGGGGACATCGTGCGAACGCCGCAGTTCGTCGGCCAGGTCCGCAAGGATCGCGATCGGGGCTTCCTGCAGCAGGGTGCGCAGGTGCGGGATGTACCCGGGCGGGACGACACCGTTCCTGATGGAGTCGAGCAGCACGCCGGGCGGCAGCGCCGTCGCATACGGCACGCTGGCTATGCGGGCCGCTGTTTCCAGCGTGCTCTTGTCCTTCGGGCGCTGCGCTCCCACGAGCCCGACGGCGAAGCCCAGCTCGTTCGCGAGGCGCTCGATGCGGTTTGCGCTCAGGTCCTTGAGCTTTCCGTTCTCCAGGTCGCTGATGGTGGCCCGAGAAAGCTGAACGAGATCGGCGAGTTGCTGCTGGCTCAGTCCGATCTCCTGCCTGCGCTGGCGCACAGCCGAGCCGAGTTCTCGCAGGAGGGGCATGGCGGCAAGGTACCG
>SEAY01000110.1 GCA_004144865.1 Comamonadaceae bacterium | reverse complement strand
TTGAGTTGGGGTGGGGGAGGGGTTAGGGAGAGGTGGGCGTTTCGCAAAGGCCGCTAGCGGGCACTCCGGGGGAGCCGGCGGCTCAAGCCGCCTCCAGCTCGAAAGGCGCCACCACGCGGCCATCCACGTCCGTGAAGCCGTACTCGCGCGCGAGGTCGCCCACGCGCAGCGCGCGGCCGGTCTTCTCCATGATGCGCGGGTCGGCGGCGAGCGCCGCGACGGCGCGGCCCACGTAGCGCGGCGACTCGGTGCCTGCGAGCTCGGGCCGCTCGCGCCAGTGCGCTTCGTCGGTGTGGTGGCCGGCGAGCACGAACTCCGTGCGCATCCAGCCGGGTGACACCGCCACCGACGCGACACCATGCGACCTCAGCTCCTGCGCGATGCCGAAGGCCAGCCGCGTCATGGAGGACTTGGCCAGGTCGTAGAGCAGGTTGCCCTTCATGAAGCGGTCGCGGTCCCAGAAGGTGGTGGTGACGATCAGGCCCTTGCCCTGGCGCACCAGCATGGGCGCGGCCAGGCGGCTGGCCAGCAGGTGGTTGCGCACGCCGCGGTCGAACATGGAATCCCAGTGCACCATGGGCCGTTCCCAGAACGGCGCCTGGAAGACGCCATCGAAGTTCTCGTGCCCGCCCCAGGCGTTGTTCACCAGCAGGTCCAGCCGGCCTTGTTCCTCTTCGACCCGATGGAACAGGGCCGCCACGTCGTCCTCGCGCGTGTGGTCGCAGCGCACGGCGATGCCGCGGCCGCCGGCGCGCGTCACTTCCTCCGCCGTCTCGTCGATGCTGCCGGGCAACTGCTTCAGCTCGGACAAGGCCATCAGCTGCCCGTAGCTCTGCGCCGGCTCCTTGCGCGTGCTGCGCCCGGTGACGTAGACCGTGGCGCCGGCTGCGCCCAGTTCCAGCGCGATGCCGCGCCCGGCGCCGCGGCTTGCGCCGGTGACCACGGCCACGCAGTCCTTCAGATTCGCCATGCCATCTTCCTTGGGTGTTGCCATGGGCGGATCATGGTCTCGCTTCAGGCAGCGGTCTTGGAAGAACCCGAAACGGAGCGTTGGAGGAACTGCCCGGGCGTCAGGCCGCAGAGCGCCTGGAACTCGTTGACCAGGTGCGACTGGTCGTAGAAGCCGCCTTCCAGGGCGAGCTCGTTCCAGCGCGGCGTGCCGGTGCGGCGCAGCAGCCGCAGGCACCCGTGCATGCGGGCGAGCCGGCTCCAGGCGCGCGGCGGCAGGCCCAGCTGCGCCCGGAAAATCTGTTGCAGGCGCCGCTCGCCCACGCCCACGGCGGCGGCGACGGCAGCTATACGCCGCGCATCGCCGGCGTGACGCAGCAGCGCCGTGGCACGCGTCGCCTGGCTCCGTTCGGTGGTGTCGACTTGGCGCAGCATGGCGCGCAGCGAGGACAGCAGGATGCGTGCGCGCCCGGCGTCGTCGCGCGCGTCCTGCAGGTGGACGTGGAGCCCGCGGTGGCGGGTGGCGACGAGCGTGTCCCAGTCGATGGTGCGCTCCGCGAGTTCATGTGCCGGCAGGCCGAACAAGGCTGGCGCTGAGCCGGGCCGCAGCGTCACCGACAAGCCTCGCAGGTGTCCGCGCATGGACAGCAGCACGGGCTGGGTGCTGGGGCCCGCCACCTGGGCCGTCCCCGTGCCGAAATCGAAGATGAGGCGGAGTGCGCCGTCGGGCAGCACGCGCTCGTTGACCACTGCATCCGGCGGCAACTGCTCCTCGTAGGAGATCAGGTGGGCGACCTGCGCCTGGAGCGCGGCCGGCACGGCGAACTCGCGCAGCGTGCCGGCCGGGACGGTCGTCTCCGGCGCATACAAGGGATCGTCGTCCAGCCGCAGGAAAAGCCGCTCTTGCTGCATGGCGCGAGGATAGCAATCCGGCCGGTGCGGCGGCGGACGCCTCAGGCCCCAACCCGTGCGCGCTGAAGAGCTGCACGTCGGCCCAGTCCGACCGGCGAAGCGGATGCAGCCCGACACGACCGGTCTTCCGGGCGAGCCCAAAGTTCACGACCATGGGTCTGCCAGCCTCGAGGGAAACCATGCACGTGACGTTCCGCCTGCCGTACTGGACGGGATTGCTGCTTCTTGCCGCCGCGCCCATCGCCGGGGCCGAATCGCCGCTGCCGGACCCGATCGCTCCCGCGGTGATCGGCCGGCCGCTCGACCAGATCAGGCCGGCGCGGCCCGTTCGCCAGAAGCCCGTGGCGGCGAAGCCGACGCGGCCCAAGCAGGTCGCAGCCAGCAACAAGACAGCGCCCAAGCCACGGGCCCCGACGATCGCCGCCGCGCCGGCTGCGGTGCAGGAAGCACCGCCTTCGCGGCAGGTGGCGAAGCAGGTGCCCGCCTACCCTGCCAGTCCGCCCACGAACGTGGCTGGCAACGTGGGCATCCGCACGCACCTGGCCCCCAGGCCGTTCGGCCCCGGCGCGTATTTCAGCAGCAGCGACCAGGCGCTGGTGCGCAAGTACTACGCGATGCAACCTGCGCCCGCCACGGGCGCGAAATGGAAGATCGGTGACCCCGTGCCGGCAAGCGCGGCGCTGACGGGGGTGCCCGACGACCTGCGCGCCGCGCTGCCCGCACTGCCGCCAGGCCACCAGTACGTGCAACTGGACGGCGAGGTGGTGCTGGTCGCCGTGCAGTCACGCAGGGTGGTGGACGGCGTCAGCCGCAGCATGCGCTGAGCGTTCGCGCTTCCCGGCCGCTTCCAGGAAGCGGTCATCGTGGCTCGTTCTTTGGACATAGTCCGACGCGGTGGCCGCCCGTGTTGCCTCACCATCGTGCAGATGACCGAGGCCTCCCTCCGCGACACCGTCCTCAGGATCGGCGAAGACGCCAACGCGTCCGCCATCGCGGTCGCGGCGTACGACTTCGAGCATCACACGACGTGGTCGCTCAATCCCGCCCGCTGGTTCCACGCCGCCAGCACCATCAAGGTGCCGGTGCTGCTAGGCGTGTACGAGGCCATCGAGCAGCGCCGCTTCGAGCCGTACTCGCGCGTTCATGTGCGCAATCGTTTCCTCGGCGTTGTCGATGGCCGGCCTTTTCGCGTGGCGCAGGAGCGCGAGGCGAACGCGGAGGTGCACGCAGCCATCGGACGCATGCTCACGGTGCACGAGCTGGCCGAGCACATGATCGTGACCAGCAGCAACCTCGCCACGAACGTGCTGCTGGACCTCGTCGGGGTCGAGGCCGCGCGCGCCTCCCTCGCGCGGCTGCACCTGGGTGGCATCGACCTGCAGCGCGGCGTGGAGGACGAGGTGGCGTGGGAGGCGGGCATCAACAATCGCGTGACCGCCGCCGGCCTGTGCGATGCCCTGCGCCTGATCGAGGAGGGCAAGGCCATCTCGCCCGAAGCGTCCAAGGCGATGCTCGACATCCTGCACCAGCAGCGCTTCCGCAGCGGCATTCCCGCCGGCTTGCCGGAGGATGCGCGCGTCGCCCACAAGACCGGCGAGATATCGACCGTGGCCCACGATGCCGGCATCGTGTATCTCGACGGGCGGGATGCGTACGTCGTCGTCATCCTCACCGAGTGGGCCCCGGACGTGAGCGGCCGGCAGGAGACGATCGCGCGCATCTCGCGCGCCGTGTACGGGTACATGACGGGGCGCACGGAATGAGCACGCTGCCGCTGCCGCTGCCGCTCGTCCTTGCCGATGATTTGTCCGCCGAGGTGCGGCAGGTGCTGCGGCCCGGGGGGACGCTGCGGGATCGGTGTGGCGTTCCGCGGGTTCTGCCGTCTTCGTTCCTGCGGGTGGATTCGTGGAACCAGGCGCGGGAAACGCTGCTGACCCCGCACTTCTCGTTGTGGGAACTCATCGGCGTGGACGTGCGGGAAGCGCCGATCATGCGGTCGTTCCCGCGGTACGTCCCATGCGCGCTCTTGCTGCTGGCGGCCGGGCTCGAGCTGTTTCGTCTCGAGGTCGGGACCTATGTGCACGTGGCGGCCAACGGCGGTTACCGCTCGCCGGGGCACGCCCTGAGCCGGCATGCCTCGCGCCACTGCTGGGGCACCGCTGCCAACATCTACCGCATTGGCGACACGTACCTCGACAGCCGTGAAGAGATCGAGAAGTACGCGGCCATCGCCCGCCGGGTCATCCCTGGCGTGTGGGTACGCCCGTTCGGCCAGGAAGACGGCGAGGCGGACGATCACCTGCATGTCGACCTCGGCTACACGCTGTTCGACCCGGTCGGCGTGGACGACTGCGGCAAGTCCGCGGAAGCAAGCTGAATGGCGGACCCGAAGAAGCTGGAACAGGCCTCCGCGACCGAGCGCTTGCGCCTCGCGGCGATGGGGCTGGAGGCCGAGTGCTCCCTCATGCTGGACAACGAGCCGGCGCGGCCGGAGGACCTGTTCGGCAGCCCGCGCGATTTCATCCGGGGCGAGCTGATGCATCGCCAGGGCACCTCGTACCAGCTGCCGGCCGGGAGTGCCGTCTACTTCGATACCGGCGTGATCGAAGTGGCGACGCCGGTGATCGAGCTCGAGCGCGGCTGTGCGGCACGTGCGGGGCGCTCGCTGTGGGAAGCGCTCCAGTTCATTCGCAACGAGCTCGACGCCTGGGACGCGCGCAACGGGCGCGAGACGCGGCTCGTCGGCTTCAGTGCGCACTACAACGTCTCCTTCGAGCTGCCGCCGGGCGAGCCGGCGAATGGTCGCACCATCGAACAGCTGGCGCACCTGCTCACGCACATCCTGCCCGCGCCGGTGATGCTGCTGGCGACGAATCGGCGTTCCACCGGCGTCGGGGTGCGACCGCGCAAGGACCGCATCGAGATCACTTCCGATTTCACGCCCAGCCCGTCGCTCATGATCGCGACGGCGACACTGATCGTCGGCATCGTGCGCGAGGTGATGACGTGGCCGACCTATCACCTGGGCGAGCTCGCCAGGCACGACATCCCCGTCATCCGCGACTTCCGCCCCATGCCCCACACGTCGCGAAAGGGGTGGCTTGCACGATTCAGCTGCTATCGGGAGAACCCGTTCACATGTGACATCGACGCCCCGATGTGGCAGACGGAGCGGCACGGCGAGCTCAGCCTGCGCGCCATTGCCCGCCATGCTGCAGGCCATTTCTGGCGCTCGATCGGCCGCATTGCGGACCCCTTCACGTTCAGGCTGATCGGCTCCGTCCTCCGCGGGCGCAGTCCGTCACTTCTCGACGTGGATGATCGCCCGCAGGAATACGAAGACGTCGGCAGGCTTTGCGCCTGGGATGCGCTGTCCCCGCCGGCGCAGCTCGCCCGTTCGCGCTACGAGCGCGTGGTGATCCGCGCGATCTCCGGGCAGCAGTTGCGCATGAACGGCCAACGCCTGCGCCCGGTCGGCATGAGCGGCTGGTCGGCCGTCGTGTTCCTGCGCGAAGACGACGGTCGCGAGGTGATCGCGATCGACGATCTCGTTCCGCACCTGGACGATTGGGAGCGGCAGTAGGTGCCGGATGGAGACAAGCTGCTTGCCCCCGGCCCGGGCCGATCGGCCATCCCGGGGGTGGAGCGCCAGTTGCACTGGCCCCTCGCTCAAATCACGGCGCGGCCCGCGTTGATTGCACGGTGGTCGCAAATGCTGGATCCGAAGAGGCTGGAAAAAGGTGGAACTCACCTTGCTGGATGGCGCCAATGATCGCGAATCCAATGGCACCGCCCAGCCCCGCAGCAACGGGCGACACCGGAGCAGGCGAATTGCCCCCCGCACTGGCGACGTTCGGCGTCGCTGGTCCGTCGCCGGACGGCGCGCCTAGCGCTTCCTGCAAGGACTTGCCTTTCGAAACGGTTTGCGAATAGAAATACAGCCGTGGTGCCGCCGCGGGATCGCGTGGCACCCAGACGCCGCCCCTGGCCACGGCAACGCCGGTTGGCAGCGTCCACTGGAGGAGCAGTTGCTCACCGTGAAAGTAGCGGCCCAGCGCGTTCTCCTTCTCCAGCCTGTACGTTCCCGCGGGGACGGTGGCCACGATCCCCCAGCTCTCCACCGGGTAAGTAAGAGGGGAGCGGAGGATGAAGGATTCCGTGCTCGCGGAGACAACCTGCAGGCCTTCCTTTTCGGGGACCGAGGCGCAGCCGGCGAGTGCCAGGACAAGAATCACGGAGCATCCGCGGGCCTGCAAATTCATCTCAGTCTCTCTCCTCAGGAAACGGCGCCATTCCAACAGTCGAAGCCTGCCGTATTCCGCCTTTGGCACCACCCGATCAAGACGCGGCCCTGTGCGTTGGCGCCGCGTTCTTGTCCTGCCGTCTATTGAACATCCAGGTTCAGGATCTCTTCTCCCGTCCACTGCACACCGTTCGACGAATACGTCACGGAGAAGGTGCATTGGAACGCCCCGGCCTGGGTGGGATGTCCGTCGATCGCCCCGTTGGCGCTCGCCGTCACCCCGGCCGGCAAGGTGCAGCTTCCCGGCTTGGGTGCGAACGTCGCCGTCAGGGTTGTCGGCATGGTGTTGGCCGGGTCCGGCACCCACACGGGGCGGATGGTGTTGAACGTGGCGTTGACACGCACGGAATTGCCATTGGGATACAGCAAGTGGCCGGGCAATCGGATCTCGTAGCTGCCACCGGCACGAGAGCGGGTGCCGATACCCGCTCTCGTGATCGTCGCCTCCACTTCGAAGTTCGCCGCGGGGCTCGCCGTGCTCGGGAAGCCGGAAATGACACCTGTTGCGAAATCCAAGGTCAGCCCCGGCGGCAGTGCGCCGCCCACCAGCGAGAAGCTGCCCATGGTGTTGGAGGAGTCGGTGCGCGGCTGCAACGCCGCTTGCATTCCCACGAAGAGGAGGCTGTCGCCCGACGCGTTGGTCAGGGCAAGTGATGGATACGAGAACGCCGGCACGTCCACGGCCACGGAGTAAGCCGTCGACGCCGTCCGGTAGCTTCCCAGGGGAGTCGTCAGGAGCGCCCCGACCTGGGCCGTGAACGAGCCTTGGGTGGTGAGCGTTCCGGAGACGACTCCCGACGCCGGGTCGAGGGCCAGGCCCGGCGCGAGCGTTCCGGACATGACGGAGTAGTTCCACGACGCACCGGGAACCGGCGCCGGCCACCACGAGAGGCTGGGGGCGCTCGACACCGCCGCTCCCACGATTCCGGAGGCCGGCTGGTACTGGATCCCAGGCCCTTGCACGCCGATGGCTCCGGCGAAGTCGAGCGTGTTGGCCACTCCTGCGGCGGAGACGCGCAAAGTGAAACCATAGACGCCTTGCAGCGTCGGTGTGCCAGCGATCGTGCAGTTCGCGTTCAACTGCATCCCCGGAGGAATCTGTCCGCTCACAAGCGCGCAGGCCGGTGTGTAGCCCTCGAATCCGGCAAGGGCAGGTTGAACTTGGGCGGGCTGGAACAGCGAGAGGGTCTGCCGGGGGAATGTGACGGAGACCTCCAGCGTCCTGGGGTTGGAAGTGGAGTCGCCACCGCCTGGGCCTCCACCGCCTCCACCGCCGCCACATGCGGACACGATCAAACCGGTCGCGAGCGCGACCCCGGTGATGTACTTCATCCTTCCCCCCTCTTTGCCGGAAGATTGTGAACTGCCGGGCCGACTCTTCCCATTCGGATTTCACCTAAGCGCTGCATCAGGCCGCGCCGCCCGAGGTCCGGACAGGAGCGCCATCGACGTCCGTCGATTTCGGCTAGATTGAGGCCCATGCTGCGCACACTGCGATTCCTGCCCCTTGCGGCCTGGCTGTCGCTGTGTGGATCGGCCTTCGCCGATGGCGCAGCGTCGTCGCGCAATGCCGCCCATCTCGTGCAGGCCGTCCTGGGTGAACTGCCCGGCGTCGCCGCCGTCGGCGTGCTTCGCCAAGGGAAGATCGTCGTGGCGGTGCGCCGCCGTGAGCGCATGGGCAGCCCGCTGGAAACGGTGGATGTCGCGGGGGCTCCCGGCGCCGAGCCCATCTTCGAAGTGGGATCGGTGAGCAAGGTCTTCACGGGACTTCTCGTCGCCCAGCGTGTCGAGCGCGGCGAACTGCGGCTGGAAGACACCATCGGGGAGCTGCTGGAGGGAAAGGTTCCGTTTCGCTACGAGATCGCCTCCACCATCCGGGTGCGGCAGCTCGTCACCCATGCCTCCTGCCTGCCCCGCTGGCCAGCCGGCTTCACCGAGGCCCGCATGTTCGAGCAGGCAGGGGAGTACGGGTCCGCGGGGCTCTGGGCACTCATGGGACGATTCGTGCTGGGCCGGCAGCCGCCGTGCGAGACGCGGTACAGCAACCTCGGCTATGCCGTCCTCGGAGAGATGATGGCCGTGCGCGCGCAGCAGCCTTGGGAGTCGCTGTTCGTCGAGGAAATCGCGCGGCCGCTCGCCCTGCATGACACGCGCGCGCGCCTGTCTTCCGCGCAGCAGCAGCGTCTTGCGCCGGCCTGGAACGGCGGCGTGCGCTCCAAGCCCTGGGATGCCGGTGTCTTCGCGCCCGCCGGCGGCTTGCGGTCCACCGCCACGGATCTGCTGGTGTTCAGCCAGGCGCTGCTCCAGGGACGCAAGGGCCCGCTGGGCGCATCCGCGGAGCGGCTCGTGACCGACCTGGCCGCGTTCGGCGAGAACGGCACCCGCATCGGCTACGGGGTGCTGATGCCGCAAGCTCCCCTGCGCACCTGGATACACAACGGCGAGACCCGCGCGTACAAGGCGGAGTGGATCGTATGGCCCGACAGCCAGGAGGCCGTCGTCATCCTCGCATCGAACAAGGCCGCGCCCACGGAGAGGGTCCGTCGCGAGCTCGTGGCGGGCACGTGGTCCGGGGCCGTGCAGGAAGTCGTCTATACGCGCGGCGAATTCCGCGGCTCCTTCGAGGAGGACGGAGGCCGCCGTCTCTATGCCCGCGTGAAACTGGCGCCCGGAAGCAAGATCCCTTTCTCCACGCTGACCTATCGCGTCCCTGACCGGACGCTGGTGGCCGGCCTCTCCGCGGGCACGGCGGTCGAATTCCGCGCCGAGCGCATCGACGGCGAGAACACCATCACCGCGATGCGTCCCGCGTCGAAGTAAGCGGGCCTTCCGTCCGGCGTCGCCTGGAACGTGCATGCAGGCTGGCCACTGTGCCGCCCGCACAGGGCGTTTCGGTCTTCGCGTTCGCGTCTGGCCTGGCGGCCTACGTTTGGCTGGTGCTGCAGGCGTTCACTGGAAGCGGTACCCTCGGCGCCAAGGCGCAGCGCGTGCGGCGCCGAATGGGTCAGAGGGCTTCGTGATGGCGGCTTGCTCGCCCTGATCGACGGCCGCTGACCGCATCCATGGAGGCCAGCAATGATCGATCACACAGGTGTCGTCGTCAGCGATTTCGGCAGGAGCAAGGCGTTCTACGCCCAGGCACTCGCGCCGATCGGCTACGTGTTGATGATGGAGACCCCGGCGTCGGTGACGGGGGGCACCGATGTGGCGGGCTTCGGCGAGCCGCCCAAGCCTGATTTCTGGATCGCCAGCGGGACGGCGAACAAGCCGCCCGTCCATGTGGCTTTCGGCGTGCCTGCACGCGCACTGGTCGATGCGTTCCACGCGGCCGCCATCGCCGCGGGCGGCACCGATAACGGCAAGCCGGGCCTGCGGCCGCACTACCACCCGAACTATTACGGTGCTTTCGTGCTGGACCCGGACGGGCACAACATCGAGGCGGTCTGCCACGCGCCTGCTTGAGCGCGTGACGGTCTGCCGCGAGCCTCAGCGCCGCGCCGGCGCCTTCGCCGCTGCCGTCGACGGCGCCTTGCGGCCGCGGGCGGGCGCAGCCGCTTTCAGCACTTCGCCCAGGCTCTGCGCGATCTCCGGGTGGTACGCGGCCACATGGCGCAGGCCCTCGGTCGCCCTGCTGCGCCATCCGGGACCGCGCTGCATCAGGTCTTCGGCCGCCGTCTTCAGTGCGGCCGGCGAGCGCAGCATCCCGTACTCGGCGAGTGCGGCCACCTGGCCGGCATCCTTCACGATCTTGGTGCGGAAAGATTCTTCGCGCTCGCCCATGATCACCAGCTTGTGCAGGGCGTAGCGCATGGGCGAGGGGATGTTCACCAGGACCGCCTGCTCGCCCGAGAGAAGCACCGTCTGCGTGGTGTGTTCCAGCGAGAACTCCATGAACTTCAGCGGCTGCAGGCTGACGTTGAGCGGCTCGTAGAGGTAGACGTCGCCTTTGCGGCCGGCCGCGGTCAGCAGGTCCACCCGGATATCTTTCCTGGCCGTGATGTAGGTTGCTCCCGGCCCGGCGGCGAGGGACTGCTGGGGCAGCAAGCCCATTTCCAGCGAAGTGATCGCATCGTGCATGTCGGCCCGCGCGTTTTCCGCGAGCGCGAGTGAAACGTTCTTGCCGGCATGTGCGACGTCCACGTCGGCGGTGCGCCAGCCGCTGGACCAGCGCACGCCGAGCATGCCGGCCATGGCGATGAAGGCGTGCGTCCCGATCAGGACGCCACCGGCGCGGAAGAACCCGTATTCGGCCATGCGGTTGATCACGGCGAAGTGCTGGTGGATGACCGTCATGCAGCCCAGTGAAGCGCAGGCGGCCGCCAGGGCCCCCAGGTCGCTGGAAGCCTTGGACCTGCCTTCGCCGTGCAACTGGATCAACCGGGCGAGCCGCTCGTCGTCGGGCCCCAGGTAGATCTGCCGGTTCACCCCCTGCAGGTCGCGAACCTGCCAGTACCAGTAGTCGCGACCCTTGACCGTCTTGCGGTTGAAGGATCCGGGCAGGTCGCGCAGCGAGCGGTCGATCGCGGCCGCCTGGGCCTGCTCGAAGAGCTCGGCGAAGTTGGTCTGCGCCGCGGGCGACAGGTCGGTGAAGAGACGGGCAGGCTCGGCCATGGTTATCCTGCGGTCGGTAAAGATTGCAGTATAACTGGCTATACTGCGACATTCCGAATCCGCAGTATAACTGGCGGTGCCGCCGGGGCCCGATGCCGCCGCCATGGCTTTCGCGGAGCCGGGCGCGCGGCCCCGCTTCCAGGCCCGGCAGTACCCTGAAACCTATAATCAAAGGTTCAGCTGGATCCCCCATGACCACTCCGAATTTCACCGTCGCCGACATCCGCCAGACCTTCCTGGATTTCTTCAAGGACAAGGCGCACACGGTCGTCGCCTCCAGCCCGCTCGTGCCGGCAAACGACCCTACGCTGATGTTCACCAACTCGGGCATGGTGCAGTTCAAGGACGTGTTCCTGGGCACCGACAAGCGCCCGTACGTGCGCGCCGCGTCCGTGCAGGCCTGCCTGCGCGCCGGCGGCAAGCACAACGACCTGGAGAACGTGGGCTACACGGCGCGCCACCACACCTTCTTCGAGATGCTGGGCAACTGGTCCTTCGGCGACTACTTCAAGCGCGAGTCGCTCAAGTGGGCCTGGGAACTGCTGACCGAGGTGTACAAGCTGCCGGCCGAGCGCCTCTGGGCCACCGTCTACATCGACGACGACGAGGCCTACGACATCTGGACCCAGGAGATCGGCCTGCCGGCGGAGCGCGTGGTGCGCATCGGCGACAACAAGGGCGCGAAGTACGCCAGCGACAACTTCTGGATGATGGCCGACACCGGCCCGTGCGGCCCCTGCTCGGAGATCTTCTACGACCACGGCCCGCACATCGCCGGCGGCCCCCCGGGCAGCCCGGAGCAGGACGGCGACCGCTACATCGAGATCTGGAACAACGTGTTCATGCAGTTCGACAT
>SEAY01000109.1 GCA_004144865.1 Comamonadaceae bacterium | reverse complement strand
CAGCGCACCTACGAGGTGACCGAGGTCAACGAGATGCTGCAGGGCATGGAGCGCTTCGCCGGCATCTTCGTGTGCACCACCAACCTGATGGACCGCATCGACCAGGCGGCGCTGCGCCGCTTCGCGTTCAAGATCCGCTTCAAGCCGCTCACGGGCGTGCAGCGCGAGCGGATGTTCGTGACGGAAGCGCTGGCGGGCGAGGCTTCGGCCCTGACCGACGAAGCGCGCGCGCGGCTCGCCAAGCTGGACCAGCTGTGCCCGGGCGACTTCGCGGCGGTGAAGCGCCAGGTGGAGATCCTCGCCGTGCAGCTGCCGCCCGAGGAATTCCTGGAGCAGCTGGAAGCGGAGCACCGCATCAAGCCGGAAGTGCGCGAGCAGCGCAGCATCGGGTTCGTGCAATAGCCGTCGTCCCCGCGCAGGCGGGGACCCAGGGCGCCCTGGATTCCCGCCTGCGCGGGAATGACGGCAGTAGGGTGGGCACCTGCGGTGCCCACCATTCCCCACCCCTCACGCGATTCAAGCCATCGCCTGCAGCACGTCCAGTACCCCCGGCCCGTAGGTCTCCAGCTTCTTCGCCCCGATCCCGCTCACGCCCTCCAGGTCGCCGAGCGAGCGCGGGTCCAGCGCCGCGATCGCCGCCAGGGTCGCGTCGTGGAAGATCACGTAGGCCGGCAGGTTGTGCGCCTTCGCGACTTCCGTGCGCCAGGCCTTCAGCGCCGCGAAGCGCTGCTGGCCCGCACTGTCCAGCGCTGCGGCCACCGCGGGCGTCGCCTTGCTGCCGCTGCGATCGCGGGTGCGCGAGCGGCTCGCCGGCTGCGAAATCGATTCGCGCAGCCGCACTTGCTGCTCACCCTTGAGCACCGCCCGCGAGAGTTCCGTCAGGTGCAGCGTGTTGAAGGCCGCCGCATCGACCTCCAGCGCGCCGGTGGCGATCAGCTGGCGCAGCACGCCGCGCAACTGTTGCTCGGAGAACTGGGCGCCGATGCCGAAGGTGGAGAGCTTCTGGTGGCCGAACTGGTTGACCTTCTCGGTGGCCTTGCCGCGCAGGATGTCCATGACGTGGCCGGCGCCGAAGGTGATGCCGCTCGCCTGCTGCACGCGGTAGATGGTGGACAGCAGCATGCGCGCGGCCTCGGTGCCGTCCCACACCGCCGGGGGCTGGAGGCAGTTGTCGCAGTTGCCGCAGGGCGTGGAGCGCTCGCCGAAATACGCCAGCAGCCGCACCCGCCGGCAGTCCGTGGCCTCGGCGAGCGCCAGCAAGGCGTCGAGCTTGCCGCGCAGCACCTGCTTGAACTCCTCGCCGGCGGGGCTCTCGTCGATCATGCGGCGCTGGTTCACCACGTCCTGCAGGCCGTAGGCCATCCAGGCATCGGAGGGCAGGCCGTCGCGGCCCGCGCGCCCGGTCTCCTGGTAATAGCCCTCGATGTTCTTGGGCAGGTCGAGGTGCGCGACGAAGCGCACGTCGGGCTTGTCGATGCCCATGCCGAAGGCGATGGTGGCCGTCATCACCACGCCTTCCTCGCGCAGGAAGCGGTCCTGGTGGCGCTGGCGCACCTGTGCATCCAGACCGGCGTGGTAGGGCAGGGCGTCCATGCCCTCGCGGCACAGGAGTTCGGCGACTTCCTCGACCCGCTTGCGCGACTGGCAGTAGACGATGCCGGCCTCGCCCGCGTGCTCGCCCTCGATGAAGCGCAGCAGCTGCAGGGTGGGATCCTTCTTCTCCACGATGCTGTAGCGGATGTTGGGCCGGTCGAAGCTGCTGACGAACTGGCGCGCCTCCTCGAGCTGCAGGTGCTGCACGATGTCGGCACGCGTGGTGGCGTCCGCGGTGGCCGTGAGGGCGATGCGCGGCACGCCGGGATAGCGCTCGTGGAACACGGCGAGCGCCCGGTATTCCGGCCGGAAATCGTGGCCCCACTGGCTCACGCAGTGCGCTTCGTCGATCGCGAACAGGGCGAGCTGCCGCTTCTGGTACAGGCTGTCCAGCAAGGAGAGGAAGCGCGGCGTCGCCACCCGTTCGGGCGCGGCATAGAGCAGGGTGAGCTCGCCGCGCAGCAGGCGGCGCTCGACGTCATTGGCCTCCTCCATGCTGAGGGTGGAGTTCAAGAACGCCGCCTTCACGCCGGCCTCGTGCAGCGCACCCACCTGGTCGTGCATCAGCGCGATCAACGGCGAGACGACGATGGTCGCCCCCTGTCCCGCCTGCTCGCGGGCGAGCGCCGGGATCTGGTAGCACAGCGACTTGCCGCCGCCGGTGGGCATGAGCACCAGGGCATCGCCGCCGGTGACGACGTGGTCGACGATCTCGGCCTGGGCGCCGCGGAAGGCGGCGTAGCCGAAGACGTCCTTGAGGAGGGAGAGCGGAGTGGTAGCCAAGCGAGCGATTGTCCCGGATGCTGCCGGTTCAACGCCTTGTCCCTAAAATGGGCCGACCATGAAGCCTGTGATCTATACACGCGGCCAGGCGCTGCCCGAGCTGCTGAAGCAACGCATCCTCATCCTGGATGGCGCCATGGGCACCATGATCCAGCGCTTCAAGCTGACCGAGGCCGACTTCCGCGGGGAGCGTTTCAGCGACCATCCCAAGGACCTCAAGAACAACAGCGACCTGCTGGTGCTGACGCGGCCGGACGTCATCCGCGACATCCACGAGGGCTACCTCGCGGCCGGCGCGGACATCATCGAGACCAACACCTTCGGCGCCAGCGCCATCGCGCAGGACGACTACGGCCTCGGCCACCTGGCGCGCGAGATGAACGTCGCCGCGGCCAAGCTCGCGCGCGCGGCCGCCGACAAGTTCTCCACGCCGGACAAGCCGCGCTTCGTGGCCGGCGCCCTCGGCCCGACCCCCCGCACCGCCAGCATCAGCCCCGACGTCAACGACCCGGGTGCGCGCAACGTCGACTTCGAGCAGCTGCGCGCCGCCTACAAGGAGCAGGTCGAAGGCCTGCTGGAAGGCGGGGCCGACCTGCTGCTGGTGGAAACCATCTTCGACACGCTCAATGCCAAGGCGGCGCTCTTCGCCATCGACGAAGTGTTCGCGCAGACCGGCGAGCGCCTGCCGATCATCATCAGCGGCACGGTGACCGACGCCTCGGGCCGCATCCTGAGCGGCCAGACGGTCCCGGCCTTCTGGTACAGCGTGCGGCACGCGCAGCCGCTGGCCGTGGGGCTCAACTGCGCGCTGGGCGCGGCGCTGATGCGGCCCTACATCCAGGAGCTGAACCGGGTGGCCGACGACACCTTCATCAGCTGCTATCCCAACGCGGGCCTGCCCAACCCCATGGCCGAGACCGGCTTCGACGAGAAGCCGGAGGACACCTCGAAGCTGCTGCGCGAGTTCGCCGCCGAAGGGCTGGTGAACATCGTGGGCGGCTGCTGCGGCACGACGCCGGAGCACATCGCGGCCATCCGGCAGGCGGTGGAGCCGCTGCCGGCGCGCAGCGTGCAGCGCGGGTTCTTCTACAAGGAAGCGGCCTAGTTCTTACCGGTTTGGAATTGGCGGTGGCGGTGGGCGCGGACCGCTCGCCGGGGGATTCACGTTAGCTTGTTCCCGTCTCCCGGGGGCGCGCGTCGATGGTTGGGGAGCAGGCGGGCGAGAGGGCGGCTGAGATGCCATTGAGTCTCCTTACTTGACAAATTCAACGATTCGAACCTCACCTGCAGGAATGAGCATTCCTTCAAGCATAGTGAGATCCTGGGCAGGTTCGCTCGGCATGTCAACGTACTTGCGCTCGACGTGCGTAAGGAAGTAGTGGCCCTTCTCGCCTTCGCTGGGCCACCTTAATGGCCAGCCGAATAAGCGGGTGCCGTCTTTCAATTGCAGCACTATCCAATGTTGATTCTCCGCGAATGCGGCGTAGTGCTCGTTCGGATAGCTGGATTTGGTGGTCAAGCCATATCTGCGAGCGACCTTATGCATCAAGTCCTGCTTGGTTAGGCGAGCAATTCCGATGCCCACAACGATTGCTGTGAGAAGCGATGCTAATGTTGTGGAATTCGAGGACCAGGTGCCGAGGCTAACCACTGACCCAAGGCTCTCCAGCAAGAATCGTTCGGCCCAAACTGTTACTTGAACGATGACCGTAAAGACCAAGGCTTGAACTACTCGTTCGAACTGAGAGGGCTTCACGTGTGGACAGAAGCCGTAGTACACCCAAGCCACCAAGAAGCCAGGCGCAAGATATTGAAGAAGGGCGACGACGTCCTTTGACAATTCCTGCAAGTCTCTACTCCTATGAGCCGCCAAGTGATTTCGAACTGATGAGGTGCGGCTTACGGAGTGTAGTAACGGAAGGCCGAAACACCTAGACGAGTCGCGCCGGCGGGCGGTAACCCGCCGGCTCCTCGCCGTGGTCGGCAGCCGGTAAGCGCGTCCCACAGCCGATACTTTGCCTGCGAAGGCGCGGAAAGTCTTGCGGTATTCCTGCGGGTTCCGGGATGCAGCGGAAGACTCTTTGGCCGATCCCGCGAACGGCGGATAATCCTCCGCCATGGACGCCATCGACCGGAAGATCCTCCAGGTCCTGCAACAGGACGCGCGGGCCAGCCTGCAGCAGGTGGGCCAGGCCGTCGGCCTGAGCGCCTCGCCTTGTTGGGAGCGCATCAAGAAGATGGAGCTCGCCGGCGTGATCGAGGGCTACACGGTGCGGCTGAACCCGCAGGCGCTGGGCTTCAACGACACGGTGATGGTGCAGGTCACGCTGGACAGCCACTCCGACAACACCCTGGAGAAGTTCGGCGAGACGCTGGCGGCGATTCCCGAGGTAGTCGAGGCGTACCTGGTCTCCGGCGAGTACGACTACCTGCTGCGCATCGCGGTGAAGGACACGCGCGACTACGAGCGGCTGCTGCGCGAGCGGCTCTACAAGATCAAGGGGATCCGGCACAGCAAGTCGAGCTTCGTGCTGCGGACCTTGAAGAAGGCCGATCTTCCGCTCTAGCGGCAGCGAGGCCGAACCGGCTTCGGCCAAGAACTGGCTACCTGTGGCTTTTTGCCGTGGTTTTGCCTGGCGGGGAGCCCGCCCGTCCCTCGTTCCCGGGGGGAATTCCGATGCGACGCCTGCACGAAATCCGGATTTGTGAGAAATTGTATTGTCGTACTACAAATCCACGCCGTGACCCTCCTCCAGCTAGGTGTGTATCAGCTCCCGAAGGCCGAAGCCGGCCTGGTTCGGGCACTCGTGGTGCTGCTCGCTCAGGACGAGGCCGGCTTTCGCTGGGCGTTCTCGGCGGACGGCCCGCATGACGCCCTGATCGCGGACGCCGCGTGCGACGCGGCCCTGCTCGCGACGCGGTCGCGCTGCGTAGCGCTGCTGGGCGGCGACGCCCCGGCGACCAGCGACGTGGGGGCCTTGGGCCGCCCTTTGGACAAGGGAGAGCTCCGGGCCTGGCTGCGGCGTGCCGAAGAGCGGCTCGCCGCGGGGTCCCGGGTCGTCGCGACCGCCGTGCCGCCACCGGCACAGGCGCCGGTCTACAAGCTCAAGCGGTGGCCGCCCCAGTCCCTGCTGCGGGCCGATCCGCGGCACCTCCGCGCCGCGGCCGTCCTGGCCCGCGGCGGCATGGACGCGCGGCAACTGGCGGCGCATTGCGATGACCCGGCGGGCGCCTGCCTGGCGTTCCTGCAGGAGCTGGACCGCCACGACCTGCTGGAAGCCGGTGCGCCCACCTTCATCCGATCACGCGCGCCGGGCACCGCCGCCGCACTGCGGGACCGCCTGCAGGGATGAAGGCGCATCGCATTCTCTTCGTGGGCCCGGCCGGTGCCGGCACGCGTACCGCCATCGCCGCCCTCAGCGAGGCGCCCGTGTGCCCGACCGACGGGAAGCCGGGCGCGCCCGGTGGCATGGACCTGGGTGTGCTGACCCTGGCCGGTGGCGCGACGGTGCAGCTGCTGGGCGCGCCGGGGCAAGGCGGATTCGACGTCGCGTGGAGCGCCCTGGCGCGCGACGCCCTCGGGCTCGTGATCCTCGTGGACAACACGCGCCCCGCGCCCCTGTCCGACCTGGGCCTTTACCTGGAGGGATTCTGGGACGAGCTCCCCGGTCTGCCCTGCGTCATCGGTGTCGGGCGCACGTTGGAATGCAGCGCGCCCAGCCTCGACGAATACGCGGCCTGCCTGGAAGAGCACGCCCTGGTCCTGCCGGTGGTGAAGGCGGACGTGCGCCAGCGCGAGGACGTGCTGCTGCTGCTCGACCTGCTGCTGGTGCAGCTGGAAGCGATGGAACGCCAAGGCGGGGTGGAGGCGCGGACATGAAGAGCGAAAGGATGCAGCGCGAGCTCGAAGCCATGGCCGGCATGCACGGCGTGATCGGCTGCGCGGTGATCGATACGGAGGGCGGCATGGCCTGGCACACCGCGGGCGCCGCCGACGCCCTGCAGCCCATGGCGGAGGCCGCCAGCGACTACTGGCGCATGTTCCTGCGCCGCCGCGGCGACTTCGGCGCACTGGGGGAAATCCGGGCGCTGGTCGTCATGCACGCCCGGGGCCGGCTCACGCTGGCCGCGTGCGGTGCACAGCTGCTGCTGGTGAGCCTCACCGCGGAGCCCGACACGGTCGACTGGCGCGCCTGGAAGGCGCGCGTCGGCGCATTGCAGCAAGCGGTGGCCTCGATGTGAGGCCGCCCGGGGCCCGGCTGATGGCGTTAGGCGGGGCCTCTTTCACCACGCATGAAGAACGAAGGATGGGATTCGAATGAGCACGATCAAGCAAACCCTCGAAGAACTGATGAACATGGACGGCGCGATGGCCGCGGCGGTGGTCGACTCGTCCAGCGGCATGATGCTGGGCTCCATCGGCTCCGGCGTGGACCTGGAAGTGGCTGCGGCCGGCAACACGGAGGTCGTCCGCGCCAAGCTCAAGACGATGCGCGCGCTGGGCCTCAACGACGTCATCGAGGACATCCTCATCACGCTCGGCAAGCAGTACCACATCATCCGGCTGTCGGCGCGCAAGGAAGGCGTGTTCCTCTACTACGTGCTGGACAAGCAGCGCGCGAACCTGGCGATGGCGCGGCGCAAGGCCCAGGACGTCGACAAGGAACTGTCGTTCTGAGGCGGCACGGCCGGCGAGCGGCTGCTGTGCGCCAGCCACTAGAATAGGGACGCTCAAGGAGCGCTGCAGCTGCGGTCCGTGCGGCAGAACTGGATTCTGCCGCGCGTGCCGTCGTCAGGCTTGAGATCGATCCAACCGCGCTCACCCGGACTTCCAACGAGGTGAGTGAGATGCAGCAGCAAGACGTCCCCCCCATGAAGCTCTCCGGCCTGGAGCCCGTCTCCATAGGCGCCGGCAGCCTGTTCGTCAACATCGGCGAGCGCACCAACGTCACCGGCTCCAAGGCCTTCGCCCGCATGATCCTGGCCGGCCAGTTCGAGCAGGCCCTCGCGGTGGCGCGCCAGCAGGTGGAGAACGGCGCGCAGGTGATCGACATCAACATGGACGAAGCCATGCTGGACAGCAAGGCCGCCATGGTGCGCTTCCTCAACCTGATCGCCAGCGAGCCCGACATCGCCCGCGTGCCGATCATGATCGACTCCTCCAAATGGGAAGTGATCGAGGCCGGCCTGCGCTGCATCCAGGGCAAGGGCATCGTCAACTCCATCTCCATGAAGGAAGGCGTAGCGGAGTTCAAGCGGCAGGCCACGCTCGTCAAGCGCTACGGCGCTGCCGCGGTGGTGATGGCCTTCGACGAACAGGGCCAGGCCGACACCTTCCAGCGCAAGATCCAGATCTGCGAGCGGGCCTACCGCATGCTGGTGGACGAAGTCGGCTTCGCGCCCGAGGACATCATCTTCGACCCCAACATCTTCGCCATCGCCACCGGCATCGAGGAGCACAACAACTACGCGGTGGACTTCATCGAGGCCACGCGCTGGATCAAGCAGAACCTGCCGGGCGCCAAGGTGAGCGGCGGCGTCTCCAACGTGAGCTTCTCCTTCCGCGGCAACGACCCGGTGCGCGAGGCCATCCACACGGTGTTCCTGTACCACGCGATCCAGGCGGGCATGGACATGGGCATCGTCAACGCCGGCATGGTGGGCGTGTACGACGAGCTCGAGCCGGAACTGCGCGAGCGCGTGGAGGACGTGGTGCTGAACCGCCGGCCCGACGCCGGCGAGCGCTTGGTGGAGATCGCCGAGCAGGCCAAGGGCGCGGCCAAGGACGAAGGCAGGAAGAACGAGTGGCGCGCGCTGCCGGTGGAGCAGCGCCTGGCGCACGCGCTGGTGCACGGCATCACCGACCACATCGTGCCCGACACCGAGGAGATGTACCAGAAGGTGCTCGCCAAGGGCGGGCGGCCGCTGCACGTGATCGAGGGGCCGCTTATGGACGGCATGAACATCGTGGGCGACCTGTTCGGCGCCGGCAAGATGTTCCTGCCGCAGGTGGTGAAGTCGGCCCGCGTGATGAAGCAGGCCGTGGCCCACCTCATCCCCTACATCGAGGAAGAGAAGAAGCAGCAGGAGGCCGCGGGCGAGGACGTGCGCGCCAAGGGCAAGATCGTCATCGCCACCGTCAAGGGCGACGTGCACGACATCGGCAAGAACATCGTCACGGTCGTCCTCCAGTGCAACAACTTCGAGGTGGTGAACATGGGCGTGATGGTCCCGTGCCACGAGATCCTGGCCAAGGCCAAGGTCGAAGGCGCGGACATCGTGGGGCTCTCGGGCCTGATCACGCCCTCGCTGGAGGAGATGCAGTACGTCGCCGGCGAGATGCAGAAGGACGAGTATTTCCGCATCAAGAAGATCCCCCTGCTGATCGGCGGGGCCACCTGCAGCCGCGTGCACACCGCCGTGAAGATCGCGCCGCACTACGAAGGGCCGGTGGTCTACGTGCCGGATGCCTCGCGCAGCGTCAGCGTGGCCCAGAGCCTGCTGTCGGAGCAGGCGGCGAAGTACATCGCCGAGGTCAACGCCGACTACGAGAAGGTGCGGCAGCTGCACGCGAACAAGAAGCAGGTGCCGCTGTGGCCCTTGGCCAAGGCGCGGGCCAACAAGACGCCGGTGGACTGGTCCCACTACACGCCGCCCGAACCCAAGTTCATCGGCCGCCGCGTGTTCCGCAACTACGACCTCGCGGAGCTCGCCCGCTACATTGACTGGGGCCCCTTCTTCCAGACCTGGGACCTGGCCGGCGCTTTCCCCGGCATCCTGAAGGACGAGATCGTCGGCGCCGAGGCGGTGCGCGTGCTCTCCGATGGCCAGCGCATGCTCAAGCGCCTCATCGAGGGCCGCTGGCTCACCGCCAGCGCGGTGATGGGTTTCTGGCCGGCCAACACGGTGAACGACGACGACATCCAGCTCTACGCGGACGAGAAGCGCGAGCTGCCGGTGCTCACCTGGTACGGCCTGAGGCAGCAGGCGGAGAAGCAGCGCATCGACGGCGTGATGCGGCCGAGCCGTTGCCTGGCCGACTTCGTGGCGCCCAAGGGCGTGGCGAAGGACTACGTGGGGGCGTTCGCCGTCACCGCCGGCATCGGCACGGAGAAGAAGGTCCAGTACTTCCTGGACGACCACGACGACTATTCCGCGATCATGCTGAAGTCGCTGGCCGACCGCCTGGCCGAGGCCCTGGCCGAAGCGCTGCACGAACGCGTGCGCCGCGACCTGTGGGGCTACGCCGCCGACGAGACGCTCTCCAACGAGGAACTCATCGCCGAGAAGTACCGCGGCATCCGCCCGGCGCCTGGCTACCCCGCCTGCCCGGACCACAGCGTGAAGCGCGACATGTTCGCGTTGCTGCGCCCGGAGGAGATCGGCATGGGCCTCACGGAGAGCATGGCGATGTCCCCGGCCGCCAGCGTTTCGGGCTTCTACCTGAGCCATCCGGACAGCACCTACTTCAACGTGGGCCGCATCGGCGACGACCAGCTGCAGGACCTCGCGCGCCGCCGCGGCGCAGCCGTCGAGGAGCTGCAGCGCCTGTTGGCACCGAATCTGTGAACTCCTCCACGCTCCGGCACTGAAGGCGGTGCGCTGGGCATCGTGGGCGGCGCGGTGGCCGGCGGCCTGATCGGCAACCAGTTCGGCAAGGGCCTGAGCCGGGCGTAGTCAGCCTCCTACCGCTGAAGCAAAGCGGCGCCGATACGGATGGCGCCACGGCGCAGCCATGCTCGCCGCATGGCGCTGACCGACCGTCTTCCCGCTCCCCTGCGCAGTCTGCTGCAGACCGTGCGTCCCATGGGCCGCGCGTTCAGCCTCTGGAGCGACGCGGGCGGCATGCGCATGAGCGCGGCGGTGTCCTTCTACGGCATCCTCAGCCTGGCACCGCTGCTGCTGGCCATCGTCGGCATGCTGGGATGGTGGATGGACCGCGCCGTGCTGGAGAAGGGCCTGCTCGACCAGCTCGGCACCGTGATCGGGGCGCAGGGCACCGAGGTGATCGCGCAGGCGCTGCGCAGCTCGCAGGAACCCAGCGAGGGCATCACCGCCAGCGTGATCGGCTTCACCGTGCTGCTGTTCGGCGCCACCGGCGTGTTCGGCGAACTGCAGAACGCTTTCGAGCGCGTGTGGATGCACGGCCGCGGGGATTTGCCCAAGGAGACCTGGTGGCACACCGCTACGCTGCGGCTGCGCGGCATCGGCTACATCCTGGTCTTCGGCTTCATGCTGCTGGTGTCGCTGGTCGTGGCGACGCTGCTGTCGATGTTCTCCGGCTGGGCGGGCACCTGGCTGCCGGTGGAGATCGCGGTGCGCGTGCTCAACGAGGTGATCGGCCTCGGGGTCGGCGCCGCGCTGTTCGTGGGGCTGATGCGCCTGTCCCACGGGCCCAAACCGAGGATGCGCTTCCTCGTGTTCGGCGCCGTCGTGGGGGCGCTGCTGTTCACGGTGGGTCGGCAGCTGATGGCGCTCTACCTCGCGAACGCGGCGGCTGTTTCGGCCTATGGCGCTGCGGGCTCGTTGATCGTCCTGCTGATGTGGATCTACTTTTCCTCCGCCGTGCTGCTGCTGGGCGCCGCCTGTGCGCGCGCGATCGAGGAGCATGTCGCCGAGCTCCATGGCCGCAAGGTCGCGGGCGCGCCCGGCACGGAGCGACGCAAGGGCGACCGCCGCCGCGTGCACCGCGCGCATGCCTGAGGCGGCGTGGATCGCTGGGGTGCGCTGCGCGCAAACCAGCCTACGGACGCGGCACCCCAGCACTCAGCGCGGCAAGAGGGAGCGCCGCTGCGCCCCCACGAGCGCGAGAGCTGAAACGACCCCCGTTCCCAGCAGCACCGCCAGCCCCCACCGATAACCCGCCTGCTGCGTCCACATCAGCCCCAGCAGCGCCGGTGCGATCGCCCGCGCCACGGCTGTCGGCACGCCCAGCGCGCCATTGAGCGAAGCGACGTGCTCGCGGTTCACGTACTGCGCGATCGCCGTGCCCTTGACGATGGTGAGCATGCCGTTGCCCAGTCCGTACAGCAGCACGAACAGCAGTCCCGCCGCCGGTGACGCAGCGCCCGCGATGAGCGCCGCCAGCGCCAGCGGGATCAGGAAGGGGATCACGCGGTTGGCCACGTGCAGGTCGAAGCGGTGCTCGAAGAAGTACAGCAGCAGCCGCCCCAGGACCTGCACCACGCCGATGGTCGCGGGGATCGCGATGACCCACGCTTCGCGCAGGCCGCTTTCGCGCAGCAGGCTGATCAGGTGCGGCGGGATGGCGGCGGTGATCGCCATCATCCCCAC
>SEAY01000108.1 GCA_004144865.1 Comamonadaceae bacterium | reverse complement strand
GACATCGTGAAGCCCGAGGAGCTGGGCGTGGACGTCAAGCCGCGCCTGAAGACCCTGAAGGTCAGCGAACCGGCCAAGCGCGGCGCGGGCGTGAAGGTGCCGGACGTGGCCACGCTGGTCGCGAAGCTCAAGACCGAAGCCAAGGTGATCTGAGAACTCCGTCATCCCCGCGCAGGCGGGGATCCAGGGCATCGGAACTGCGCGCGCAGGCGCAGCTGAACCCGGAAGCTCTGGATTCCCGCCTGCGCGGGGATGACGAACACAAGGAATTTCCATGACCTCCCTCGTCATCGCAGAACACGACAACCAATCCATCAAGGCTTCGACCCTCAACACCGTCACGGCCGCTGCGGCCTGCGGCGGCGAAGTGCACGTGCTGGTGGCCGGCGCGAACGCCGGCGAAGCCGCCAAGGCCGCCGCGCAGATCGCCGGCGTGGCCAAGGTGATCCACGCCGACGGCGCGCAGTTCGAGCACGGCCTGGCCGAGAACGTGGCGGCGCAGGTGCTGGCCATCGCCGGCAACTACAGCCACATCCTGTTCCCGGCCACCGCCGGCGGCAAGAACGTCGCCCCCCGCGTCGCCGCCAAGCTGGACGTGGCGCAGATCTCCGACATCACCAAGGTCGATGCCGCCGACACCTTCGAGCGCCCGATCTACGCCGGCAACGCGATCGCCATGGTGCAGAGCGCCGACAAGGTGAAGGTGATCACGGTGCGCACGACCGCTTTCGATCCTGCGGCTGCCACCGGCGGCAGCGCCTCCGTCGAAACGGCCAGCGCCACCGGCGACGCTGGCAAGAGCCGCTTCGTGGGGCAGGAGATCGCGAAGAACGACAGGCCGGAACTCACCGCCGCCAAGATCATCGTCTCCGGCGGCCGCGCGCTCGGCTCCTCGGAGAAATTCCAGGAAGTGCTCACGCCGCTGGCCGACAAGCTGGGCGCCGCCATCGGTGCCAGCCGTGCCGCGGTGGACGCGGGCTACGCGCCCAACGACCTGCAGGTCGGCCAGACCGGCAAGATCGTCGCGCCGCAGCTGTACGTGGCGCTGGGCATCTCCGGGGCCATCCAGCACCTGGCCGGCATGAAGGACTCCAAGGTGATCGTGGCGATCAACAAGGACCCCGAGGCGCCGATCTTCAGCGTCGCCGACTACGGGCTGGAGGCCGACCTGTTCACGGCGGTGCCGGAGCTGGTGAAGGCGCTGTAGACCTGTCATTGCGGGCTCGACCCGCAATCCAGGCTTCCGGCGCCACGGCGCCGTGTGTGGATCCCGGGTCAAGCCCGGGATGACAAACTGCTGGAGACCCCATGACCTACCGTGCCCCCATCAAGGACATGCTGTTCGACATCGAGCATCTCGCGCGCATCGAGGAGATCGCGAGGATGCCCGGCTTCGAGGAGGCCGGCCTCGAGACCGCGCAGGCCGTGCTGGAGGAGTGCGCCAAGTTCAACGAGGGCGTGGTCGGGCCGCTCAACGTGGAGGGCGACCGCAATCCTTCGAGCTGGAAGGACGGCCAGGTCACCACGACGCCCGGCTTCAAGGACGCCTACCAGCAGTACGCCGAGGGCGGCTGGCAGGGCCTGCAGCACCCCACGGACTTCGGCGGCCAGGGCCTGCCCAAGACCATAGGCGCGGCCTGCGGCGAGATGCTCAATGCGGCGAACCTGAGCTTCGCGCTGTGCCCGCTGCTCACCGACGGCGCCATCGAGGCGCTGCTCACGGCGGGCTCGGACCAGCTCAAGTCCGTGTACCTGGAAAAGCTGGTGACCGGCGAGTGGACCGGCACCATGAACCTCACCGAGCCGCAGGCCGGCAGCGACCTGGCGTTGGTGCGCAGCCGGGCCGAGCCGCAGCCGGATGGCACGTACAAGGTCTTCGGCACCAAGATCTTCATCACCTATGGCGAGCACGACATGGCGGACAACATCGTCCACCTGGTGCTCGCGCGCATTCCCGGCGCGCCCGAGGGCGTGAAGGGCATCAGCCTGTTCGTCGTGCCCAAGTTCATGGTCAACGCCGATGGCTCCCTGGGCGCGCGCAACGACGTGCACTGCGTGAGCATCGAGCACAAGCTGGGCATCAAGGCCTCGCCCACCGCCGTGCTGCAATACGGCGACCAGGGTGGAGCGACCGGCTACATCGTGGGCGAGGAGAACCGCGGCCTCGAGTACATGTTCATCATGATGAACGCGGCCCGCTACGCGGTGGGCGTGCAGGGCATCGCGGTGGCGGACCGCGCGTACCAGAAAGCCGTGGCGTACGCGCGCGACCGCGTGCAGTCGCGCCCGGTCGACGGCTCCGTCAGCGGACCCGCGCCCATCATCCATCACCCGGACGTGCGCCGCATGCTCATGACGATGCGCGCGTACACCGAGGGCTGCCGCGCGATGGCGAGCGTGGCCGCCGCTGCGTACGACGCGGCGCATCACCACACGGACGCCGCGACGCGCAAGCAGAACCAGGCCTTCTACGAATTCCTGGTGCCGCTGGTGAAGGGCTACAGCACGGAGATGAGCCTGGAGGTGACTTCGCTGGGCGTGCAGGTGCACGGCGGCATGGGCTTCATCGAGGAGACGGGGGCGGCGCAGTACTACCGCGACGCGAAGATCCTGACCATCTACGAAGGCACCACCGCGATCCAGGCCAACGACCTCGTGGGCCGCAAGACGGCGCGCGACGGCGGCCAGACCGCGCAGGCGATCGCCGCGCAGATCGAGAAGACCGAGGCCGAACTCGCCAGGCGCGACAGCGTCGCGGCCCGCGCCGTTGCCAAGCGCCTCACCGCGGCCCGCAAGGCCTTCCTCGACGTGGTCGGCTACATCGCGCAGCAGGCCAAGGGTTCGCCCAACGCCGCCTTCGCCGGCTCGGTGCCGTACCTGATGCTCGCGGGCAACTTGGTCGCCGGCTGGCAGATGGCCCGTTCGCTGATCGCCGCGGAGGACCTGTTGCAGAAGGGACAGGACGCGGAGTTCATGCGCGCGAAGATCGCCACCGCGCGCTTCTATGCCGACCACATCCTGGCCAAGGCGCCGGGGGTGCGGGACAGCATCGTGGAGGGCGCGGAGAGCGTCACCGCGCTGGCGCTGGAAGCGTTTTGAGGGAGAGCGTCGGGGTTCGCCTTCGGGCTCACCCCGACCTACGTTCGTGTCCGTTTTTCGTAGGGTGGGGTGAGCCCGCAGGCGAACCCCACCGATTGGAGCCTTGATGTCGAAGCTGCCCCCGGTCCTGCAGAACCTCGCCCTGCCGGTGATCGCCTCCCCGATGTTCATCATCAGCACCCCGAAGCTGGTGATCGAGCAGTGCAAGGCCGGCATCGTCGGCTCCATGCCGGCGCTGAACGCGCGGCCGGCCTCGCAACTGGACGAGTGGCTGCACGAGATCGAGGAGACGCTGGCCGCGTACAACCGCGCTCACCCGGATGCGCCGGCCGCGCCCTACGCCATCAACCAGATCGTGCACAAGAGCAACGACCGGCTCGAGCACGACATGGAAGTCGTGGTGAAGCGCAAGGTGCCGATCGTGATCACCTCGCTGGGCGCGCGGGTGGACGTGAACGACGCGATCCACTCCTACGGAGGCGTCGTGCTGCACGACATCATCAACAACGCCTTCGCACGCAAGGCGGTCGAGAAGGGCGCCGACGGCCTGGTCGCCGTCGCGGCTGGCGCCGGCGGCCATGCCGGCGTGAAGAGCCCGTTTGCGCTGGTGCAGGAGATCCGCGAGTGGTTCGACGGCCCCATCGCGCTCTCCGGCGCGATCGCCAACGGCGGCGCGGTGCTGGCGGCGCAGGCGATGGGCGCGGATTTCGCGTACATCGGCTCGGCCTTCATCGCCACGCAGGAAGCGCGCGCCAGTGACGCGTACAAGCAGGCGATCGTCGATGGCACCTCCGACGACATCGTCTATTCCAGCCTGTTCACCGGCGTGCACGGCAACTACCTGAAGCCCAGCATCCGTGCCGCGGGCCTGGACCCGGACAACCTGCCCGAAAGCGACCCCAGCAAGATGAACTTCGGCGGCGGCGAAGGCAGCAAGAAGGCCTGGAAGGACATCTGGGGCTGTGGGCAGGGCATAGCCGCCGTCCACGAGATCGCCTCCACGGCGGACTTCGTGGCCCGGCTGAAGCGTGAATACGCCGCGGCCCGGCAACGCCTGGGACTTGCCGCCGCCGGCTGACCTGACTTTCCGCGGCGACTGCGGCATACTGGATGAATGAACAGTATCGACCGCAGCACGGACACCCGCACGGCCGAGGTGCGCGTGCCGCTGCAGGCCCTCAAGGGCCGCGGCACCGCCACCCGCTTCCCGCACCGTTTCGAACGCGACGCGCGTGAAGGCTTCGACGACGGCTGGGAGCAGGGCGACGAAGATCCTGCCGGCGTCCCTCGCACCGAGGTGATTTGGGAGAACGCCCGCAGCATGATCACCAGCAACGACTCGCCGGACATCCACTTCGGCAAGTCGCTCAACCCGTATCGCGGTTGCGAGCATGGCTGCATCTACTGCTACGCGCGACCCACCCACAGCTACCTGAACCTCTCGCCCGGCCTCGACTTCGAGACGAAGATCATCGCCAAGCGCAACACGGTGGAACTGCTGCGCGCGGAACTCGGCCGCCGCGGCTACCGCCCGGAGCTGATCGCCATCGGCACGGCCACCGACTGCTACCAGCCGGTGGAGCGCGAGCTGCGCCTCACGCGCGGCGTGATCGAGGTGATGCACGAGACCAACCACCCGTTCGCGCTGGTCACCAAGTCCAGCGGCGTCGAGCGTGACCTGGACCTGATCGCGCCCATGGCGGCCAAAGGCCTGGCCGCGGTGTACGTGACCATCACCACGCTGGATGCGGACCTCGCGCGCAAGCTGGAGCCGCGCGCCGCCGCGCCGCACCGGCGCCTGCGCATCCTGCGCACGCTGGCGGAGCACGGCGTGCCCTGCGGCGTGAGCCTGGCGCCGCAGATCCCCTTCCTCAACGACGACATGGAGCAGGTGCTCGAAGCGGCATGGGACGCGGGCGCGCGCGAGGCCTTCTACCACGTGCTGCGCCTGCCCTGGGAGGTGGCGCCGCTGTTCCGCACCTGGCTGGAGACGCACTACCCGCAGCGCGCCGCGCGCGTGATGCACCGCATCCAGGAGATGCGTGGCGGCAAGGACTACGACAGCGACTTCGCCACGCGCATGAAGGGCTCCGGCGCCTGGGCCGAGCTGCTGGGCCAGCGCTTCCGCAAGACCGCCACGCGCCTGGGCTTCAACCAGAAGAAGGTGGCGTTCCCGACGGACCAGTTCCGTCCGCCGGGCGCGCCGGGGCAGGGCGCTCTGTTCTGATCAGGCCGCGCGCCGCTCCGACTCGTCCTCCTGCGCCAGGCGGGTGATGCCGAGCGCCTTCAGCACGTATTTCTCGTACACGGGCTCCGACGAGCCGTTCTTCATCTTGTAGAGGAAGTACTTCTCGAACGCGACCTTCGCCACGTGCACCCACTTGCCGCGGCTGAACCAGTTGACGTTGCGCGGCGCCATCTGCGGGATGGCGACGAAGGCGATGCCGGCGTCGCCCATGTCGGCCAGGCAGATCGCGTTCCAGCTGCCCTTGGCCGTCGCGGGCTTCCCGGCCAGCTCCGCGGCGATGTTGTGCACGATCGCCGACACCATGGTCTCGATCATGTAGCCCGTCTTGGGCGCGCCCGTGGGGACCGGCGTCACCTCCACCGGCGGGATCGCGATGCAGACGCCGGCGGAAAAGATGTTGCGGTACTTGCGGCTGCGCTGGTGCTCGTCCACCAGCACGAAGCCGCGCGGGTTGCACAGGCCCTCGACCTGCGCGACGGCGTCCACGCCCTTGAAGGCCGGCAGCATCATGCTGTAGCGGAAGGGCAGTTCGTGCTCCTTCTTCGGCTGCCCCGCTTCGTCCATTTCCGTCACGAACATCCGGCCCTCTTCCACGCGCGTCACTTTCGCGTTGGTGATCCAGCGGATGTCGTGGTTGCGCAATTCGGACTCGAGCATGCCGCGCGAGTCGCCGACGCCGGCGAGTCCGAGGTGGCCGATGTAGGGCTCCGGCGTGACGAACGTGATCGGCACGCGGTGGCGCAGCCGCCGCTTCTGCAGGTCGCGGTTGAAGATGAAGGCGAACTCGTAGGCCGGGCCGAAGCAGGACGCACCCGGCATGGCGCCGATGACGGCCGGGCCGGGATCCTGCAGGAAGCGCTGGTAGTCCTGCCAGGCATGCTCCGCGTGGTCCACGGTGCAGATCGACGCCGTGTGGCCCTGCTGCGGGCCGGAACCGGGCACCTCCTCGAAGGCGAGGCGCGGCCCCGTCGTGACCACGAGGTAGTCGTAGTCCAAGCGCCGGCCGTCCTGCAGTTCGACCGCGTTGCCCGCGGCATCGATGCGTGCCACCGCCTGCGCGATGAAGGCGATGCCCTTGCGTTCGAGAGCCGGCGCTATCGCGAAGGTGATGGCCTCGCGGTCGCGCCAGCCCACCGCGACCCAGGGGTTCGACGGCACGAACTGGAAGTAGTCCACCGCGTTGACCACGGTGATGCGATGCTCCTTGGCGAGCGCGGCGCGCAGCTCGTAGGCGGCGGGCATGCCGCCGGTACCTGCGCCGAGGATGACGATGTGGGCCATGGGGACCTCCTTGGGAAAAATGGACCTAGGGCGCGGGCACGCCCGCCAGCGCGCCGTTCGCGGCGGCCAGCTGCGCCTCCTGGTGCCGGCGCGCGGCCGCGTGGTAAAGCAGCGGGATCACCACCAGCGTCAGCAGGGTGCTGACGAAGATGCCGAAGATCAGCGAGATCGCCAGGCCGTTGAAGATCGGGTCGTCCAGGATGAAGAAGGCCCCGAGCATGGCCGCCAGCCCGGTGAGCAGGATGGGCTGCGCGCGCGCCGCGGCGGACCGGATCACCGCCTCCTCGAGGGGCACGCCCTGGGCCACCTGCAGCCGGATGAAGTCGACCAGCAGGATCGAGTTGCGCACGATGATGCCTGCGAGGGCGATCATGCCGATCATGCTGGTCGCGGTGAACTGCGCCCCCAGCAGCGCATGCCCGGGCATCACGCCCACGATCGTGAGCGGGATCGGCGCCATGATGATCAGCGGGACGAGGTAGGAGCCGAACTGGGCCACGACCAGCAGGTAGATCAGGACCAGTCCCACGGCGTAGGCGGCGCCCATGTCGCGGAAGGTCTCGTAGGTGACCTGCCATTCGCCGTCCCACTTGATCGCGTACTCGCGGTAGGTGTCCTCCGGCTGGCGGATGAAGTATTCGCGCAGCGGTCCGCCGTTGGGCGTGGGCAGGGCCCGCAGCGCCTCGCGCATCCTGAACATGGCGTAGAGCGGGCTGTCCACCTCGCCGGCGGCATCGCCCACCACGTAGTTCACCGGCAGCAGGTCCTTGTGGTAGATCGGCTGCTCGCGCACCGTGTCGCTGATCGTCACGAGCTCCCGGATCGGCACGAGCTGGCCGGCGGCGCCTCGCACGGCAAGCTGCAGCAGGGCGTCGATGTCGCCCTGGCGCTCGGACGGCAGCTGCAGCACCGCGGCGGGCGGGTACTTGCTCGCGTCATGCAGGTACGCGGCCTCCTCGCCCGCCAGTCCCGCGCGCAGCGTGCCCACGATCGCCTGCTGGGGCACGCCGAGCAGGGAGGCCTTGCGCCGGTCCACCAGCAGGAGCTTGCGCGGCGCCGACGCGATGCTGCTGTCGTCGACGTCGACGACGCCCGGCGTGCGCTCGAACACGCCGCGGATCGCGCGGGCCACTTCGCGGCGGCCGTCCGCATCGGGCCCGTACACCTCCGCCACGATGGGCGAGAGCACCGGCGGTCCTGGCGGCACTTCGACCACCTTGACGTTGGCGCCGTGACGCCGCCCGATGGCCTGCAGGTGAGGCCGCACGCGCGTGGCGATGGCATGGCTCTGCTCGTCGCGGTGCGCCTTGTCGACCAGGTTCACCTGCAGGTCGCCCTGCTCGCCGCCGGCGCGCAGGTAGTACTGCCGCACCAGGCCGTTGAAGTTGATCGGGGCGGCGGTGCCGGCGTACGCCTGGTAGTCCGCCACTTCCGGTTGGCGGGCGAGCCAGGCGCCCAGCTCGCGCAGGACGGCGGCCGTCTTCTCGACCGGCGTGCCGGCCGGCATGTCCACCACGACCTGGAACTCCGACTTGTTGTCGAAGGGCAGCATCTTCAGCACCACGAGGCCCAGCGCCGGCAGTGCGAGCGAGACGGCGATCAGCGCCGCGACCGCCAGGCCGAGCAGCTTGCGCCGGCGCGCGCCGCCACGCTCGGCCAGCAGGGGCCGGAACACGCGCTCGGCGACGGCCGAGAGCCGCTGGGCCAAGGCCCCGCCGCCCGCGTGCGGCGCGTGCTTCATCCACCTGCGCGCCAGCCACGGCGTGACGACGAAGGCGATGGCCAGCGACAGCAGCATGCCGATGCTGGCGTTGATCGGGATCGGGCTCATGTACGGCCCCATGAGGCCGCTGACGAAGGCCATGGGAAGCAGCGCGGCGATCACGGTCAGCGTGGCGAGGATGGTGGGGCCGCCCACCTCGTCGACCGCGCCGGGAATCAGTTCGGCCAGGCTCTTCGCCGGGTGAAGCGCCTGGTGCCGGTGGATGTTCTCCACGACCACGATGGCGTCGTCGACGAGGATGCCGATCGAGAAGATCAGGGCGAACAGCGAAACGCGGTTCAGGGTGAAGCCCCAGGCCCAGGATGCGAACAGCGTGACCGTGAGGGTGAGGATCACTGCGCTGCCCACGATCGCGGCTTCCCGGCGACCGAGCGCAAGGAACACCATGGCCACGACGGAGGCAGTGGCGAACAGCAGCTTCTGGATCAGCTTCTTCGCCTTGTCGTTGGCGCTCGCGCCGTAGTTGCGCGTCTCCGCCACTTCCACGCCCTGCGGGATCACCGTGTTGCGCAGTTCGCCGACGCGGCGCATCACCGCGTCCGCGACGTCGATCGCGTTTTCGCCCGGCTTCTTGGTCACCGAGAGCGTGACGGCGGGGAACTCGCCGCCCTCCTTGCCCGCGATGCCGTGCCAGGCATAGCGCTGCGCCGGCAGCGGGCCGTCGCGCACCGTCGCCACCTCCTGCAGGAAGAGCGGCCGGCCGCCGCGCACGCCGACCACGAGGCCGGCCACGTCGCGGGCGTCCTTCAGGAACGGGCCGGCCTCCAGCGCCACCGCGCGATTGCCGCCCAGCAATTCGCCCACGGGGGCGCCGAGGTTGGCCGATTGCAGCGACTGGCGCAGGTCGGCCACGGTGACGCCCGCGCCCGCCATGCGCGCCGGGTCGAGTTCGACCAGCACGCCGCGACCGGGTCCGCCGATGGTCGCCACCTCGCGCGTTCCCGGCACGCGCTTGAGGTCCGCCTCCAGCGTATGGGCAACGCGCTCGAGGTCGTAGGCGCCCAGCGCGGCATCGCGCGCGAACAGCGTCAGCGCGACGATCGGCACGTCGTCGATGCCCTTGGGCTTGATGAGGGGCTCGCCCACGCCGAGGCCGCGCGGCAGCCAGTCGGCGTTGGCGTTCACCGTGTCGTAGAGCCGCACCAGCGCCTCGGTGCGCGGCACGCCGACTTCGAACTGCACCGTGACGACGGCGAGGCCGGGATGCGAGGCGGACATCACGTGCTCGAGGCCGGTGATCTGCGACAGGACCTGTGCGGCGGGCGTGGCGACCATCTGCTCCACGTCGCCTGCCGACGCGCCCGGGAACGGGATGATCACGTTGGCCATGGTCACGTTGATCTGCGGCTCCTCTTCGCGGGGCGTGACGAGCACGGCGAAGAGGCCCAGGAGCAGCGCGACCAGCGCCAGCAGCGGCGTGATCTGCGCCGACTGGAAGAGGGCGGCGATGCGTCCCGAGATCCCCAGGCGTGCCTGCTCCATGCCGGCCTCCTCAGCGCACGCGCGCCGCGGCCTGCGGGTCGAGCGCCACGCGCTCACCCGCCGACACGCCGCTGAGGACTTCGATACGCTCGCCCTCGGGCGGGCCGAGCCGCACCTGCCGCAGCAGGGGCCTGCCGTCGTCGCCCACCACGTAGACGGCGGTCAGTTCGGCGCGCCGCAACACCGAGCGGGCCGGCACGTACAGGCGCTTACCGCCGGCGCCGGACAGCGGCAGCCAGGCGCGCGCGAACATGCCCGGCGCGGCGGCGGCCAGGCCCGCCGGCAGGTCCAGCCGCAGCTCCTGGGTATGCGATGCCGGATCCACGGTCGGCAGCAGCTGGATGCGGGCCGGCGCCACGCGCACTCCCGCGCCCGGCACCTCCACCTGCGCCTGACCTTCACGCACCAGCCGGGGCGCCACGGTCTGCGGGATGGCCGCCGTGACCCGCAGCGCCGCCGGGTCGTACACCGTCAGCAGCTTGCGCCCGGGCATCGCCATGTCGCCGAGCACCACGTCCACGTCCGCGACGACGCCGGCATAGGGGGCGCGCACGACGTACACGTCGGACTGCGCCAGCGCCTCGCCGGCGCTGGCGACCTGCGCAGCGGCCTCCGCCCGTGCCGACTTGTAGTTGGCCTCGGCGCGTTCCAGCGCGGCGCGGCTGATGTAGTTCTGCTCGAAGAGCTGCTTCTGCCGCTCGAACTCCTTCGTGGCCGCTTCCTGCGCGGCGCGCGCGGCACGCACCTGGGCTGCGCCCGCGACGGCATGCTGCTCCGCGGCCCGTGCATCCAGGCGCACGAGCACCTGTCCCGCCTGCACGCGGTCGCCGGCCCGCACCGGCAGCGCCACGACGGCGCCGGCGACCTGCGCCGCCAGCACGGTCTGGCGCACCGCCTCCACCACCCCGTCGTAGGCCACAAGCTCGCCGGGCGCGCCGAACGACACCACTGCAGTGGGGAGCGGCAGGCCCGGGACGTCGGCGGGTCCGATCGGCGCCGACGCGGCGAGCCACGGTACCCCGGCCAGCGCAGCGCTGGCGAGAAGGGTGCGTGCGAGTCGGCGCGAGGACATGGCGTGCTCCTGACGGGTGCCTGGTTCCGAAGCCTGGGGTGCAACTGCGGGCAGCTTGCGCGCGGCCGGTGGGAAGCGGCTTGCGCTTCGTCAACTCGCCGTCCCGCCGGGGAGCCGTTTCGCGCATGCGGCCCAGCCGTTGGGCTTCGGCCGGGGACGGGAAGACGGCCGTCACTTGTCCGGGATCAAACAATCTATCGATCGATAGATCAATGATGGATAAAGCGTTTGGGCGCAACGGAGGACGGAACCATGGAGGCCACCAACCTTCCCCTGGAGCAGATTCAACCCGCGGCGGGAGAAGCGTGCGCGCTCCTGAAGACCCTGTCCCATCCCGACCGGCTGCTGATCCTGTGCCGCCTCGCGCACGGCGAGGCGCGGGTCGGCGAGCTCGAGGAAGGCCTCGGGATCATGCAGCCCACCCTGTCGCAGCAGCTCACCGTGCTGCGCGCGGAAGACCTGGTGACCACCCGCCGGCAGGGCAAGAACATCTACTACTCGCTCGCCAGCCCGAAGGCGCTGGCCGTGCTCGAGTCGCTGTATCTGCAGTTCTGCTGCGGGGTTCTGGGCCCGGCGAAGGGACGCGCCCGTCCCAGGGCCGGGCGCCGCGGCACGGCCGGATGACGCCAGCCAGCGGGCGGCGAGCGTCCTGGCTCAGGCCAGGCGCAGCAGGAAGACGCCGGCGCCGAACACCAGCGCGGCCACGAACGCGCCGGCCAGGTTGGACCGCAGCTGCGCCGGCCCGGAGAGGCGGCGCAGGGGATGGTTCCAGGCCCAGACGATGGGCACCACGGCGAGGCCCAGCACCAGCAGCAGCACCTGCCAGCGCATGAAGCTGGCCCACGCCGGCATCATGGTGCGCGGGGGGCC
>SEAY01000107.1 GCA_004144865.1 Comamonadaceae bacterium | reverse complement strand
CAGCAGGAAGCGCCTCCCTCCCCGTGGGAGTGGCTCGCCGCGGCGATCGGCCTGGTCCTGCTCGTCGCCAGCCTGGGCTACCTCGTCTACGATGCGCTGGCGGGCGACGGCGAGCCGCCTTCGCCCACGGTGCGTGCCAGCAGCATCGAACAGCAGGGCGGGCACTTCCTCGTGCGGGTGCAGGTCGTGAACCAGAGCCGGGCGACGGCGGCGGACCTGCGCGTCGAGGGCGAACTGCGGCGCGGCGCGGAGGTGGTGGAGCGCAGCGAAACCCAGTTCCCCTTCCTTCCCGGGCAGTCGGTGCGCGAGGGCGGCCTGTTCTTCCGCCACGATCCGCGCACCTTCGAACTCGTGCTTTCCGCGCGCAGCTACCAGAAACCGTGATGCAAGGAGGATCCATGTTCAAGCGCATCTTCGTTCCCGTGGACGGCAGCGACACCTCGCTGCACGCGCTGCAGATGGCCTGCCGGCTCGCGCGCGAGAGCGGCGGCGTGCTGCGGCTGGCCCACGTGATGGATCGTGCCGCCTACCTCACCGGCTACGACGTCTCCGGCGGCGCTTCGGGCGCGCTGTTCGATGCCTTGCAGTCCAGCGCGCAGAAGATCCTGGCCGAGGCGCAGGCGGCGGCGGACGCTGCCGGCGTGCAGGCCGACACGGTGCTGGTGAACGAGCTGGGTTCCAGCCTGGGCGAAGCGATCGCGGCGGCCGCCACCGGCTGGCAGGCGGACCTGATCGTGACGGGCACGCACGGGCGCAGCGGCCCCAGCCGCCTGCTGCTGGGCAGCGGCGCCGACCAGATCATCCGGCTCGCGCCGGTGCCGGTGCTGGTCACGCGCGGTTAGGCAAGGAAAAGTAGAGGCGGGCGCCCGCACCTTCCTGGGCGCGGCACCACACCCGCCCGCCGTGCAGCGCCACGATGCGCTGCACCGTCGCGAGGCCCACGCCGCTGCCCGGGAATTCATCGCTGCCGTGCATGCGCCGGAAGGGCTGGAACAGGCCGTGCGCCTGTTCGCTGTCGAACCCCTCGCCGTCGTCCGACACCATGAACACCGCCTGGCCTTGCTCCTGCGGCTCGCGCCGGAAGGCGATGCTCGCGGCCTCGCGGCGCGAGGTGAATTTCCAGGCGTTGCCAAGCAGGTTCTCCAGCACCTGCCGCAGCAGCGCGGGGTCGCCATGCGCGGTCAGGCCGGGCTCCACCTGCGCATCGACGCGGCGCGAGGGATCGGCCTCGCGCAGCCGTGCCAGCACGTCGGCGGCCATCGCGCTCAGGTCCACCTTCCTGGGCGCAAGCGGCGCACGCGTGAGGCGGCCGAGTTCCAGCAGGTGGTGCGTCAGCTGCTCCAGGTGCGCGGCGTTCGCGCGGATGCGCTGCAGGTAGTGCCGGTGCTTTTCGTTCGCCGACGCGGCGACCGCGGGCTCCAGCGCATCGGCGAAGCCGGAGATGCTGGCGAGCGGCGCGCGCACGTCGTGCGCGACGGAGTAAGAGAACGTCTCGAGGTCGCGATAGGCCTGCTCGAGCTGCGCGGTGCGCTCCCGCACCTGCTGGTCGAGGCGTTCGTTCAGCGCTTGCAGTTCCGCCTGCGCGCGGCTGAGCGCCTGCGCCCGTGCCAGGCCCTCGCCGTGCATGCGCGCGAGCAGCCGGTACACCGCCGCGAGGCCCACGGTGACCAGCGCGCACAGGGCGAGCAGGCGCGCTCGCCGTGCGTGGAAGGCCTGCAGGGCGTCGGCCGCGGCGCTGGCCACGTGGATGCGCAGGTTCGCCTGCGGCATCGTGCGCGAGGACACGAGGTAGTCGCGCCCGAGGATGCTGGCTTCGCCGCCGCTCGCCTGCTCCAGGGCGGCCAGCGGCGCGAAGCCGGTGGTGTCGCTCACGAGCCCCGCGCGCGAGCGCCAGGCGGCGCGGGGCGATCCGTCGGTGCCCGCGAGCAGGACGGCCGTGTCGTCGCGCAGCACGGCGGAGCGCATGATGCCCAGCATGGCCTCGGCCGGCGCGAGCGCCACGGCCACCGCGAGGCGGCGCCCCTGCGCATCTGAAATGGGCAGCGCGAGCGGCACCTGCTGCGCGCCGCCGGCCAGCGGCGGCAGCACCGAGATCTCCTGTCCCGGTGCGGTGAGCAGCATGAGCGCGGCGCAGGTCGCCGGCGTGAGCCTGGCGCCGGAAGCCGGGGACGGCAGCACGCGGCCGTCGGCGAGGCACAGCGCGAGCTCCTGGAACGCGTCGTTGGCGCGCAGGCGGTCCGCGAGCATCCAGCGCAGCTCCGCTTCGCTGCGCCCTTGCACCAGCATGTCGCCGAGAAGCCGGTTCACGGCACGCGCCGTGCGCAGCACGCGCACGACGTAATGCTCCACCGCCGTGGCCAGGTTGGTGTCGCGCTGCGACACCGCGGCCAGCGTCAGCGCGCGTTCATGCGACGCGTCCTCGGCGAATGCGAGCCAGACCAGCAGCCCCAGGGCGAGGAAGACGATGCGCAGCACCCTGCGCCAGCGCTGCCCCATTCGCTGCAGGTGGGCCTCCTGCGCGGGCGCCGTGGCCGCAGCGGCGGCCGGGTTCGTCGGCTCGCCGGGCAAGGCCTCAGCCCTTGCCGTCGCGGTTCGCGCGCTTCAGGCCGGCGCTGTCCTGCCTGGACCAGGCATCGCCCCCGCGCGCCGTCTTGCTCCAGTCGTCCGGCAACCCGAGCACCGTTCCCACGGCCCGCAGCAAGGCGTCGGGCTCGAACGGCTTGGTGATGTAGCCGTCGGCGCCACTCGCCAGCCCGCGGATCACGGCCTCGCGCGTGGCCTTGCCCGTGAGCATGATGACCGGCACCTTCTCGAGGATGGGATGCTGGCGCAGGCGCAGCAGGATGTCGAAGCCGTCGGCGTCGGGCAGCATCACGTCCAGCAGGATCAGGTGCGGGCGCGGCGGGCGGCGGATCTCGGCGACCACCGCGGCGCGGTCGCCCGCGGTGCGCACCTTCATCCCGCACAGCGTGAGGAAGGTGCGCGTGAAGTTGGCCAGCACGGGATCGTCCTCGATCAGGACGACGTGGATGTCGGTGGCACGCAGCGGCGTGGAGCCGGCGCGGTCGCCGCGCGCGATCTGCACGTAGAAGCCGGCACGCTGCAGCGAGGCGAGGCCCACGTCGGCCTCTTCCTGGCCCACCGCACGCGCGAGGTGGCGCACGTCGTCCTGGAACTGCAGCGTGAGGGCATCCATCTCGACGGGCTCGACCAGTCCGTCGCGGCGCAGGCGGCGCACGGTCTCGGGAAGCGCGGCGGCCGCGTCTGGCGGCAGGGCCGAGGCGATCTGCGCCAGGCTGAGGCTGCCGTCGAAGCGCACCAGCAGCGCCAGGTCCGCCGCCGTCAGGCTGGTGGCGCTGCTGCGCAGTTCGGTCTCCCCCTGGCGGGTCAGCTGGTAAGTCTCGTCCAGGTCCATGTGGAGCTCCCTCGGCGCGGTCGGTTGCATCGCGACAATATAAGGGCAGTCGTGCAGCCCGGGCGGCGGGGCCAGCGCGGCGGCACCGCTTGACGTGTCCTACTCGCGCTGTCGCGCGCTCTCCTACATCGCCGTTCCCGTGACGGGTGGCAAATGGGCCAGCTGCCGCCGCCGAAGGGCCCGGCCTGAACTTCCGCTGCCCATGCCGGCGGCTCCAGCTGTGGCCGGCCGCAATGCGGTGGACAGCGCCTGGCGCCGGCTCCACTTCCCGCAATGCAGGAGAAACCATTGCAACACGGCTACCCGCGCCCACAAATGCAGCGCGCCGACTGGTTGTGCCTCAACGGCACGTGGCGCTTCCGGCTCGACAACGATGGCGCGTTCAACTTCCCGGCGGACGTGGACCGCTGGCCGCTGGAAATCACGGTGCCCTATCCGCCGGAGTCGCGGGCCAGCGGCGTTGGCGACCGTGGCTTCCACAAGGTGTGCTGGTACGAGCGCGACTTCCAGCTGGCGCCGGCGGACGGCCGGGTGATCCTCCACTTCGGGGCCGTCGACTACGGCGCCAGGGTGTGGGTGAACGGGCACCTCGCCGTCACGCATGAAGGCGGGCACACGCCGTTCTGGGCTGACATCACGGACATGCTGCGGCCCGACGGCCGCCAGACCGTCACGGTGCGCGCCGAGGACGATCCGCACGACCTGGCCAAGCCGCGGGGCAAGCAGGACTGGCAGCTGGAGCCGCATTCGATCTGGTATCCGCGCACCTCGGGCATCTGGCAGACGGTGTGGGTGGAGCGGGTCGGCCGCATCTTCATCGACAAGGTGCGATGGACGCCGCGGCTGGAGGGCTTCGCCATCGGCGTGGAAGCGCGCATCCACGGAGCGGCTGCCGAGGACCTGTCGCTCGAGCTGGAACTCAAGCACGGGGACCGCCTGCTGGCCCGCGACCGGTATCGCGTGGTGGACGGCGAGGTCGACCGCTACGTCGTGCTGTCGGACCCCGGCATCGACGACTTCCGCAACGAACTGCTGTGGAGCCCGGAACGGCCGACGCTGCTGGATGCAAGGCTGCGCCTGTGGCACGGCGGCAAGGTCATCGACGAGGTGCAGTCGTACACCGCGCTGCGCTCCGCCAACGTGCTGCGCGACCGCTTCATGCTCAACGGCCGCCCCTACGTGCTGCGCATGGTGCTCGACCAGGGCTACTGGCCCGACACGCTGCTGGCGGCGCCGGACGACGACGCCCTGCGGCGGGACGTGGAACTGGCCAAGGCGATGGGCTTCAACGGCGTGCGCAAGCACCAGAAGATCGAGGATCCCCGCTATCTCTACTGGGCCGACAGGCTGGGCCTCCTGGTGTGGGAGGAGATGCCCTCGGCCTACCGCTTCACCCGCACCGCCATCAAGCGCACCATCCAGGAGTGGACGGAGGCCATCGACCGCGATTACAGCCATCCGTGCATCATCGTGTGGGTGCCCTTCAACGAGTCCTGGGGGGTGCCCGAGCTGCCTTCGGTGCAGGCGCACCGGCATGCCGTGGAGGCGATGTACCACCTCACGCGCACGCTCGACCAGACCCGCGCGGTGATCGGCAACGACGGCTGGGAGTCCGCCGCCACCGACATCATCGGCATCCACGACTACGACTCGAACCTGGAGCACATCCGGCAGCGCTACGGGCCCGAGGTGGAGCGGGAGAAGCTGTTCGACCGCAGGCGTCCCGGCGGGCGCGTGCTGACGCTGGACGGCTACCCGCACCAGGGCCAGCCGATCATGCTGACCGAGTTCGGCGGCATCACCTACCAGGCCCATGCCCAGGAGGGCGTGAAGAAGACGTGGGGCTACACCGAGATCGGCGACGCGGAAACCTTCGCCCGCATGTACGAGCAGCTGATGGAAACCATCATCCACACCGCGCTGTTCAGCGGCTTCTGCTACACGCAGTTCGCCGACACGTTCCAGGAGGCGAACGGGCTGCTGCACGCCGACCGCACGCCCAAGATCCCGCTGGAGCGCATCCGGAAGGTGACCTCGCTGTCGCGCACCTACATCCCCGGAGCGGCGTGATGCATGCGCTGGAGCTCACCAAGCCGGACGGCCGGCGCATGACGCTCTACGCCCGGCAGCCCCTGCCGGCGCAGCTGCAGGCGCCGAGCCCCTTTCCCGATCCGCTGGCCAGCGGCGCGCACCTGCGCTGGCATCCGCTGCGCGGCGAGTGGGTGACCTATGCGGCGCATCGCCAGGGCCGCACCTTCCTGCCGCCACCCGAATACAACCCGCTGGCTCCCATGACGGATCCCGCGAACCCGACCGAGGTGCCCGTGGGCCCGTGGGACATCGCGGTGTTCGAGAACCGCTTTCCCTCGCTGGGCGGCTTCGTGCCCCCGCCGCCGCGGATGATCGTCCCGACCGCGCCCGCGCAGGGCCGCTGCGAGGTGGTCGTGTTCACGCAGGACCGCGAGTCCTCGCTCGGCGCGCTCCCGCTGGACCACATCGAGCTGCTGCTGCAGGTCTGGGGCGACCGGACCGCGCGCATCGGCGGCGAAGACGCGATCCAGTACGTGCTTCCTTTCGAGAATCGCGGCGCGGAAGTGGGCGTGACCCTGCACCACCCGCACGGGCAGATCTATGCCTACCCCGTCGTGCCGCCGGTGCCCGCGCGCATGCAGCAGGTGGCGGCGGAACACTACGCGGCGCACGGCCGCGGCGTGCTGGAGCAGCACATCGAAGCCGAGCGCCGCGACGGCCAGCGCATGCTGTACGAAGGTCCCCATGCGGTCGCCTTCGTGCCGGCGTGCGCGCGCTATCCCTACGAGGTCTGGGTGGCACCGATCGGGCCAGCGGAGGGCTTCGCGGCGCTCGATGACGCCGTGCGCGGCGATCTCGCGCGCGCGCTGAAGACCGTGCTGCTGAAGTTCGACGCCCTCTGGCAGCGGCCCTTTCCCTACCTGATGGCCTGGTACCAGGCGCCCACCGACGGCCAGCCGCATCCCGAATCGCACCTGCACGCGCAGATCTGGCCGCCGTATCGGACCCGCGATCGCCTGAAGTACCTGGCGGGCACCGAGCTGGCCGCAGGCTTCTTCGCGATGGACGCCGAAGCGCCGGGGCGCGTGAACCTCCTGGGCGAACACACCGACTACAACGACGGCTTCGTGCTGCCGGTGGCGATCGCCCAGCGCACGCGCGTCGCCATGCGCCCCAACGGCGGGACGCACTTCACGCTGAACGCGCAGGAACTCGGCCAGGTCGTGCGCTTCGAGCTCGGCGCGCCGCCGGCGGAACATTTCGCCAGCTACGTCTATGGTTGCCTGGTGCTCGTGCGCGACGAAGGCGCGACCCTTCCGGGGCTCGACATCGCCGTCAGCTCGGACGTCCCGATGGGCGTGGGGCTGTCGTCCAGTGCTGCACTGGAAGTGGCCACGCTGCGCTGCCTGCGCGAGCTGCTGCGGCTGGACCTCGACGACGTGCGCATCGCGCAGCTCGCCCAGCGCGCCGAGATCGAGCACGCCGGGGTGCGCTGCGGGATCATGGACCAGATGGCATCCAGCCTCGCCGGAACCGACAGGGCCCTCCTCATCGACACGCGTTCCCTGGAGCGCAGGGACGTGGCCCTGCCCGCGGGCAGCGCGGTGCTGGTGCTGGATTCGGGGGTGGCACGCTCGCTCGCGGCCAGCGGCTACAACGAGCGCCGCGGCGAATGCGAAGCGGCCGCGCGGCAGCTGGCCCGGGCGTCGCTGCGCGATGTGGAGCGGCTGGAGGAACTCGACGTGCTGCCCGACCTCCTGCGTCGGCGCGCCCGCCATGTCTTCACCGAGAACGCGCGGGTGCTGGCCGCTGCTCGCTGCACCGATGCGCCGGAGTTCGGCGAACTGATGAACGCGTCGCACGCGAGCCTGCGCGACGACTACGAAGTCTCTACCCCGGAACTCGACCAGCTCGTGGGACTGCTGCAGGCGCACCCCGGCGTGCACGGCGCGCGCCTCACGGGAGCAGGCTTCGGCGGCGCCTGCGTGGCCCTCTGCCGTGCAGAGGCCGTGCAGCAGGTGGCGCTCGACGTGCTCGCAGCGTACCGGGCGGCCGGCCACGCCGGCCGGCAGCTGGTGCCGGAGCCGGCAGGCCCCTGAGTGCCTTGCCTCAGTGGCGCCCGGCGGTGCGCTGCTCCCACTGCCAGGCGTGCGCGATGATGGTTTCGATGTCGGGGTAGCGCGGGTTCCAGCCGAGTTCGGCGCGCGCGCGCGTCGCGTCGGCCACGAGCACCGGCGGGTCGCCCGCGCGCGGCGGATCGTCGCGCAGCGGGATGGGATGACCGGTCACGCGCCGCGCGGCTGCGATCACTTCGTTCACCGAATGCCCCGCGCCGTTGCCCAGGTTGTAGACGTTGCTCTGCGCGCCCTGTTCCAGCTGGCGCAGGGCGAGCAGGTGCGCGTCGCACAGGTCCTGCACGTGGATGTAGTCGCGGATGCACGATCCGTCCGGCGTGGGGAAGTTCGACCCGAAGCGCGCGATGAACTCGCGTCGGCCCGAGGCCACCTGCAGCACCAGCGGGATCAGGTGCGTCTCGGGCTCGTGCAGCTCGCCGATCGACCCGTCGGGGTGGGCGCCCGCGGCATTGAAGTAGCGGAACGCGATGGAGCGCAGCCCGTAGGCGCGGCTGTAGTCGGCCAGCGCGCGCTCGACGGCCAGCTTGCTCTGGCCGTAGGGGTTGATCGGCTGCGTGGGGTGCGCCTCGGTCATCGGCACTTCCACCGGGTTGCCGAAGACGGCAGCCGTGGACGAGAAGATGAACTGGCGCACCTCGCATTCCAGCATGGTGTCGAGCAGGTTGAGCGTCTGCACCAGGTTGTTGCGCCAGTACTTGGCCGGGTTCGCCACCGATTCGCCGACCAGGCTTGCGGCGGCGAAGTGCATCACGCAGGCGGGCTGGAACTCGCGCAGCACCCCCGCCATGAAGGCCGTGTCGCCGATGTCCCCCGGGCGGAACGTGGCTTCGCCCACGGCCTCGGCGTGCCCCGTGGCGAGGTTGTCGACCACCACGGGACGGTAGCCGCTCTCGCGCAGCATGCGGACCATGTGCGAGCCGATGTAGCCGGCGCCGCCGGCAACCACCACGGAGGGCACCGGTGTCGTCATGTGAGCGCCGGTGCTTCGAGGTTCGCGTGCGTCGTCTGCGCGAGCAGGGTGCATTCCTGGAGGTAGCGCGCAAGCGCGTGTTCCAGGGCCGGCATGATCGGCCCCCGCTCGCTGGCCAGCGCGGCGTACGGCGGCCGGGCGGCCGACTGGCCCAGCAGCGCGCCGGGCACGGCGCGGACCAGGCCCGTGTCCAGTCCCGCGGCTTCGCCAGCGGCGCAGGCCAGTTCCGCCCACGTGACGGCGCCATGGTTGGCGAGGTGCCAAAGGCCCTGTTCGCCATCCATCAGCAGGTCCAGCGTGGCGTGCACGAGGTCGGGCACGTAGGTCGGCGAGACGGTCTGGTCGCACGCGGCGGCCCAGGTCTCGCCGCGGCGCAGCGCCTGCAGCGCCAGCGTCACGAAGTTGTAGCGGTCCCACGGGCCGAAGAAGGCGGCGGTGCGGATCACCAGCGCGTCGTTCGCCGCGGCCAGCACGCGCCGCTCGCACTCGCGCTTGGCCCGGCCATAGGCGTTCAGTGGGCGCGCCGCATCGCTCTCCACATAGGGAGCGTGCTTGGCGCCGTCGAACACGAGGTCGCTGGAGAAGGTGGCGAGCCGCGCGCCCCGGCGGGCGCAGGCCTGCGCCAGCAGCTCGGGCCCGAGCACGTTCTCGCGCCACTGCCGCCCGTCCTGCTCGGCGTCGTCCACCCGCACGTAGCCGGCCGCGTTGATCACGGCCCAGGGCTGCCACTTCTCGAGCGCGGCTTCCACCGAGGCCGCATCGGCGACGTCGAGGTCAGCGCGTCGCAGCAACTGGTGGGGCAGGCCGCGCGCCGCGCACAGCCGTGCGAAAGCCTGGCCCAGCGTTCCGGTCGCACCGGTGATGAGCAGCGGCCGCCCCCGCACCGGGTGGCTCTCCACCGCGCCGTGCGGCGGATACTGCAGGCGCACGTCGCGTTGCCACCAGCCGGGTGCGTCGAGCGCGGGATGGTCCGGGGCCTTGCCGCTGGCGAGCTGTCCGGCCAGCGTGGCGAGCGCCGTCGGCCGCGGCGGCTCCGAACGCACGTCCCACAGGCCCGGTTCGTAGTGCCCGTCATCCCGCGTCACGAGGCTGTTCCAGTCGAAGCTGCCGAAGGCCGCCCAGCAGGTCAGCGCGCGCACGTCGTGCCCCTCGGCGCGCACCTTGCCGGCGGCGACCCAGGCCTGGTGCAGCCAGCGCAGCTGCTCCTCGCGGTGGCAGCCCAGGTGCACCTCCGTGATCGCCACGGGGAGGCGGTAGCGCTCGCTCGCCTCGCGCAGCCGCGCTTCGAAACTGCCGATGACGGAGCCGCACACCCGCACGGCTTCCAGGTCGGCGTAGCGCTCGCGACCATTGCCGCCCACCAGGTGCGGGGGGAAGAGTTCGAGGCGGTCGTCCAGGTGGCGCTCGCTGGTGAGGTAGCTGTTGATGCCGACGATGCCGGGCGGGCAAGGCTCCTCGGTGAAGGCCCGCAGTTCCTGCTCGCTCGCGCCGAAACGCCGCAGGTACTGCCACAGGCCGTGTTCCGGCGTGACCTTCCCGGCCAGCAGGTCGAAGCTGAGCCAGCGGCGCAGGTTCTCGAAGTCGGCCTGGTACTGCAGGCCGGGCGCGCTGGTGATGAATCCCAGGTCCTCGGTCTGCACCAGCATCGCCAGCGGGTTCACCTCGCGGATTGCGCGCATGGCAAGCACCGTGCCGCGCATCTGGTTCAGGAGCGCCCGCACGAAGCTCGTGTCGTCCGCCTTGTGCGGGTACCAGATGCCGTAGAGGGCGCTGAAGCGCGCCGTGGTGAGCGGCTCGTTCACGGGCGTGTAGGCGTCGATGTGCGGATAGCGCCGTGCCACCGCTTTCGCGTACTCCGCCAGCAGGTGCGGGAAGGCGGGATCCAGGAGGTTCGTCCATGCGGGCCCGCTGCCGTGGTGGACGAGGCCGGCGATCGGCGCGACGCCCAGGGCCTTCAGCCGCGCGATGCGTTCGTCGCTCCAGGTCCAGTCGCAGCCCGCGCCGCGCGCCGGGACCGTGCGCTCCCACACCATGGGAAAGCGCATGCGCGTGATGCCGAGGCCGGCCAGGCGGTCGAGATCGTCCACGCGGTCGTCGAAGCCGCTGGAAAAGAGCTGGTCCTTGAAACGGTCCCCGACCCGGTTGAACGTGCATTCCGGGCCGGCCCACAGTTCGATGCGCATCAGGCGGTGACCGGCGTGGCCGAGAGCATCGCGCCGCCTTCCGCGCGTTCGGCGCCGGCTTGCTGCAGGCGCTTGAAGGTGGCGAGCGCCTGGCCCACGACCTGGTCCATGTTGTAGTACCTGTAGGTGGCGAGCCGCCCGACGAAGGTGACGTTGGGCGTGGCTTCCGCCTCGGCCTCGTATCGCTTGTACAGCGCGGCGTTCTGCGGCTGCGGCACGGGGTAGTACGGGTCGCCCTCGGCGCACGGGTATTCGTACACCACCGAAGTGCTGGAGTGCTTCTGGCCCGTGATGTGCTTGAACTCGCTGATGCGGGTGTAGCCGTAGTCGTTGGGGTAGTTCACCGTGCCGACGGCCTGGAACTGCTCCTGCGGCACGTTCACGTGCTCGAAGCGCAGGCTGCGGTAGGGCAGCTTGCCGTACTTGTTGTCGAAGAAGGCATCGATGGGCCCGGTGTAGACCATGTGGGCCCAGGGCACCACGTCGACGATCTCGCGGTAGTCGGTGTTGGTCATCACCTTGATGTTCGGGTGGGCCAGCATCCGCTCGAACATCCGCGTATAGCCGTGCAGCGGCATGGCCTGGAACTTGTCGGCGAAGTAGCGGTCGTCGCGGTTGGTGCGCGTGGGGACGCGGGCGGTCACGCTGGCGTCCAGCTCCGACGGATCCAGGTCCCATTGCTTGCGCGTGTAGCCGCGGAAGAACTTGTTGTACAGCTCGCGGCCCACCTTGCTGACCACCACGTCCTCGGAGGTGCGGATCTCGTCCTTCTTCTCGGCGACCGACTCGAAGAACTTCTCCACCTCGAAGGAGGTGAGGTTCAGGCCGTACAGCTTGTTGATGGTGTCCAGGTTGATCGGCATGGGCACCAGCTGCCCGTCCACGCTCGCCAGCACGCGGTGCTGGTACGGGCGCCACCCGGTGAACTTCGACAGGTACTGGAAGATGTCGTCCGAGTTGGTGTGGAAGATGTGCGGGCCGTAGGGATGGACAAGCACGCCGTGGTCGTCGTAGCGGTCGTAGGCGTTGCCGCCGATGTGGGGCCGCTTGTCGACGATCAGGATGCGCTTGCCCATCACGTTGGCCAGGCGTTCGGCGAGGACGCTGCCGGCGAAGCCGGCGCCGACGATCAGGTAATCGAAGCCGGCGCGGCCGGGTACGGTGGCGGCGGCTGCGCGCGCCAGGTCTTGGCTGATCTTGTCCATGGGTACTCCGTCATGCGGTGGGGCGCCAAGCCGGCCCCGCCGGCATGGCGGGGTTGCGTTCAGCTGGTTGCCATGGCGCGCGCCGCGGCTCGCGCCGCCGTCCCGGAAGCGCGGGCGAGCTCGGCGGCGATGTCGGCGGCCGGCAGTTCCTTGGCTTCGCGCGCCGCCTCGGCCTCCTGCATCAGGTCCATCATCGCCGTCGCCGTGGCATCCCACGAAGTGCGGCTGATCAAGTCCGCGAGCGCCCGCGCATGGTCCTGCCGTTGCGCGGGCGTGCGCGCCAGGATGTCGTCGCAGGCGGCGACGAAGCCGGCCGCGTCGTCGCGGATCGGCACCACGTGGCCGTAGGGTTCGACGACGTCGCGGATCGCCGTGCTCACCGACGGCTTGCCGCACGCCATGTACTCCAGCGTCTTCGTGGGGCTGATGTAGCGCGTGGAGTCGTTCAGTGCAAAAGGGAGCAGGCACACGTCCCAGCCGTTGATGAAGGCCGGTAGGTCCTGGTAGGACTGCTGGCCCAGCCAGTGGATGTTCGGGCGCTGCGGCCGCTGGGCGGGGTCGATCTTCACCGTCGGGCCCACCATCACCACCTGCCATTCGGGGCGGGCATCCGCGATGCCGGCGATCAGCTGGAGATCGATGCGCTCGTCGATCACGCCGCAGTAACCCAGGCGCGGCCCGGCGATGTCCTTGTGCAGGGGGTGGTCGGCCATGTCGCGCCGGAAGTGCAGGGCGTCCACGCTGCTCGGGAAGCAGTGGATGTTGGGATGGCGATGCTTCTTGGCGTTGTAGAGGCTGCGTCCGCCGGTGAACACCACGTCGGCCACGCGCAGCAACGCGATTTCCTGGTCCAGCAGTTCGGGCGGTGCGCCGCGGAAGGCGGACAGTTCGTCCATGCAGTCGTAGATCAGCCCCTGGGGTTCCAGCTTGTCCGCCATCGGCAGGGCCATGGGCGTGTAGAACCACACCCAGTAGTCCTCGATCTCCTGCGCGGCGATGGCCTGGGCGACCAGGCGCTGCATCACGGCCTTGTGGGCCGGATGGAAGCCGTGCTCCGCCCCGCGCACGTGGGGGCGCCAGACTTCCAGCCCGGGCGCGGCGGTGATGCGTTCGATGCGGTCTTCGGCGGCGCCAGGCACGGGCTCCTCGATGAAGACCACCGGCCATCGCCCGGCCATCCTGGACAGCAGGTGCTGGGGACGTTGATAGACGAAATTCCAGCGCAGGTGGGAGAAGACGATCAGGGTTTGCATGGAGCCATTGTGGAGAGGAGGTGCGCGGCCATTGCGCGCGGGACAGGGGTTATCGGTCACGTCCTACGCAAGCACACGGCTGGCGCTGGCGGGCCATCGCGTAACCGAAGGTGCGCCGCCGCAGAGCTTGTCCGTCATCGCGCCACGGCGCTTTCCGACAAAGGCAAGCTGGGGCGCCGCCTCTTCGGTGCGCCGCGGCGCCCGCCGTGCACCAATGCCGCTTCCGGCCGCGATCGCGCGATGTGCCGCATGCTCAGCTTGCGCTCTGAGCCGGGGCGGTGGAAGCATCGCGGCTTGCCGGAGACATCCATGCGCTACACCGCCGTCGAACACGACGCGTTCGCCGCCGACTTCAATCGCGACAGCCTCGTGATCCTGAAGAACCATTTCCCGCGCGAGAAGCTCGCGCGCTGGGCCGAAGCCTTCCGCCCGCTGCTGCGCGCGCAGGTGGCGCGCGAAGAGGGACTGCCCAGCCGCGGCGCGCAGCGCTACTACGTGACGCTGCCTTTCCTCGGCCTGTGGGCCGACCCCGGGATCTACGAGGATCCCGACGTGCTCGCGATCGTCGAGCGCGTTGCCGGACCCGATCCCGTGCTATGCCAGCTTGCCAGCGACACGCCGTTGAAGGGCTCGGACTACCAGGACTGGCACGCTGACACGCCGCCGCTCTTTCCCGAGCTGGGCAGCAACGACACGCCTTCGTTCCAGCTGGCGGTGAACTTCGCGCTGTGCGATGTCGGCGATGCGAACGGCCCCTTCGAAACCACCTTCGGAACGCACCGCATGACGCGGCCGAAGGCGATGTCTGGCCTGGAATCGGGCGCCATCGCGCAGCACCGGCTGCCGATGGCGATGGGTGACGTGATGATCCGCGACGTCCGCGCCGTGCACCGCGGCACGCCGAACACCACCGACGAACCGCGGCCCATGGTCGTCCTGGGATACAGCCGTCGCTGGTACTTCCGTCCCGAGGTGAACATCCGGGTGCCGCAAAGCACGTGGGACGCGCTGTCGCCGCGCGGACGCAAGCTGCTGCGCTACAACCCCGTGGTGCCGGATGAACAGGCCGCGATCGCCGAGGAGAGCTACCGTGCCTTCGCCTACTGACGGCCTGCTCGCCCTGGCGGCGGGCGAACTGCGGCTCACGCTCGCGCCCGGCGTGGGCGGCTCCATCGCCAGCTTCACCCGCCGCTGGCGCGAAGGCGGGGCCGAGCGCAAACTGCATTGGCTGCGGCCTGCGAGCGAGGAAGGGCTCGCCGCGCGCAACCCGCTGGCCATGGCCAGCTTCCCGCTGCTGCCGTTCTGCAACCGCATCCGCAACGGCCGCGCGAGCTTCGAAGGCCGCGATATCCGCTTTCCACCGAACCATCCTGCCGAGGACAGCCCGCATCCGCTGCACGGCATCGGCTGGCAGCGGCCCTGGACGGTGGAATCCGCGACGGCCACGCAGGCGGTGCTGGCGCTGCAAGTCGAAGCCACCGAGGCGTGGCCCTGGGCCTTCTCCGCGCGGCAAGTCTTCACGCTGGACGCCGAGCAGCTCACGGTGGAAATGACGCTCGCCAACGAGGACCACGTCACCATGCCCGCGGGCATCGGGCACCACCCGTACTTTCCGCACCATCCCGGGACGCGCATCACCAGTCCCACCCGGGCCATGTGGCAGGCCGACGCCGAAGTGCTGCCCACCGGCCTGGACAGCGGCGGCCCGGTGCCGCTGCTGCGCGCCGGCGTGGAGCTCGCCGCGCTGGACCTGGACAACAACTTCATCGGCTGGGAGCGCATCACGCGCATCGACTGGCCCGCGGACGCACAAGGCCTGGCGCGCAGCCTGCACATGGAAGCCGCGCCGCCTCTGGACTACTTCGTCCTGTACTGCCCGCGCGGCTACCCGTTCTTCTGCGCCGAACCGGTGAGCCAGTGCACGGACTGGCTGAACCTGGCGGGGAAGTACGACGCGCAGGCGCTGGGGGGCACCCGCATCGCGCCGAGGGAGGCCTTGGGCGCGAGGTTCTCGCTGCGGCCCGTCATCTAGTGCGGGTGTGCACGTGAAAAAGCCCCGTCACGCGAACGTGGCGGGGCTTTCCTTGGGTTCTGGTGCCGGAGAGAGGAATCGAACCCCCGACCTTCTCATTACGAATGAGCTGCTCTACCGACTGAGCTACTCCGGCGAAGCCCGTGATTATAGGCCAACTCGGGCGTGGGCCTGGGCAGGAAGGGTGGGCAGCGAGTTGCCCACGATCCCGGTCATTGCGAGTGGTACGACGTGACCCGCTCCACCTCGTTCTTCGACCCCAGGATCACCGACACGCGCTCGTGCAGCTTCTTCGGCTGGATGTCCAGGATGCGCTGCTTGCCGTTGGTGGCCATGCCGCCGGCCTGTTCCACCAGCCAGCCCATGGGGTTGGCCTCGTACATCAGGCGCAGCTTGCCCGGCTTGTCCGGCTCGCGCTTGTCCCAGGGGTACATGAAGATGCCGCCGCGGGTGAGGATGCGGTGCACGTCGGCCACCATCGAGGCGACCCAGCGCATGTTGAAGTCCTTGCCGCGCGGGCCTTCCTTGCCGGCCAGGCACTCGTCGATGTAGCGGCGCACCGGGGCGTCCCAGTGCCGCATGTTCGACATGTTGATCGCGAACTCCTTGGTGTCCGCGGGGATCTGCACGTTCTCCTGCGTCAGCACGAAGGAGCCCTGTTCGCGGTCGAGCGTGAACATCGCCACGCCGTCGCCCACCGTCAGCACCAGCGTGGTCTGCGGGCCGTAGATGCAGTAGCCGGCCGCCACCTGCTTGTTGCCGCACTGCAGGAAGTCGCCTTCGTCCACGCCGCGGTCGTCCTCGGGCATGCGCAGCACGCTGAAGATGGTGCCTATGCTCACGTTGACGTCGATGTTGGACGAGCCGTCCAGCGGATCGAACAGCAGCAGGTATTCGCCCTTGGGGAAGCGGTTGGGCACCACGTAGATGCCTTCCATTTCCTCGCTGGCCATGCCGGCGAGGTGGCCGCCCCATTCGTTGGCCTCGATCAGCACCTCGTTGGCGATGATGTCCAGCTTCTTCTGGATCTCGCCCTGCACGTTGCCGGTGCCGGCGGAGCCGAGCACGTCGCCCAGCGCGCCCTTGTTCACGGCATGGCTGATGCGCTTGCAGGCGCGGGCCACCACCTCGATCAGCAGGCGCAGCTGGCCGGGGATGTGGTCGTGCGCGCGCTGCTGCTCCACGAGGTAGCGGGTGAGGGAGATGTTGCGTTGGTTCATGTCTTGCATCCTCCTTGGGCTGTCATCCCGGGCTTGACCCGGGATCCATGGATTGCGGGTCAAGCCCGCAATGACAGGCTTTCCGTCGTCATTCCGCCAGCGCGCGCGAAACGACTTCGCGCACGTCGTTGCTCAGGTCCGGCTTGGCGGCCACGCGCGCGATCGCCTCGCGTGCGGCGCTGCGCTGCGGCTCGGCCAGCTTGCGCCAGCGATCGAGCGCGCGCGCCAGGCGCGCGGCCACCTGCGGGTTGATGTTGTCCAGTTCGATCACGCGGTCGCCCCAGTACACGTAGCCGGCGGCGTCGGTGCGGTGGAAGGCGCCCGGGTTCGCGCTGCAGTAGCTGAAGATCACGCTGCGGGCCCGGTTCGGGTTGCGGATGTTGAAGTCCGGGTGGTTCATCAGCTGCTTGACCACCGGCAACACGTTGCCGCCGCGGTCCGGCGCGCCGGCCTGCAGCGCGAACCACTTGTCCAGCACCAGGGCCTCGTCCTTGAACAGCGCGTGGAAGCGCTGCAGCGCCGGCGCGGCGAGTTCATGGCCCGAGACCACCAGCGCCGCCAGGGCGTTGAAGCGGTCGGTCATGTTCGACGCGTCCTTGAAGCGCTGGTAGGCCTTGCCGGGCCACACGCCGTCGCCGGAGCTGCGCGCGGTGATGCACAGGTGGGTGAGCGCCAATCCGGCCAATGCCCGGCGACCGCTGGACACCGGGTCGGGACGGTAGGCGCCGCTGTCCTTGTTCGCTTCGAACGCCTGCTCCCACTCGCCGTACAGCAGCTTCGCGAGCTGCTCGCGCATGGCTTCGCGCACCGCGTGGACCCGCTGCGGGTCGACCACGTCCAGTTGTTCGGCGATGTAGGTTTCCGCGGGCAGGGTGAGCACCAGCTCCTTGAAGGCCGCGTCCAGGCCCGGATGACGCAGCACGGCGCGCATCGCCTCGACGTACGGCTCGTCCAGCATCACCTCGCCGCCACCGCGGATGAAGGACAGCGCGCGGGCCGTGGCCAGGCGCTGCCCGGCTTCCCAGCGATTGAAGGGGTCGGCGTCGTGCGCCAGCAGCGTGAGCAGCTGCAGGTCGCTGTAGTCGTACTCCAGCACCACGGGCGCGCTGAATCCGCGCAGCAGCGAAGGCACCGGCTCGGCCGGATAGCCCGGGAAGGTGAGGGTTTCGCTCGCCTGCGTCATGACGTGCATGCCGCTGGTGAGTTCGCGCCCGTCCGCGTCCAGCAGGCCGAGGGCCACCGGGATCACGAAAGGCTGCTTCTCCGACTGGCCCGGCGTGGACGGGCAGCTTTGCGACAGCGTGAGCGTGTAGATGCCCGACACCGGATCGAACTGCGTGGCCGCGCGCACGCGGGGCGTGCCGGCCTGGCTGTACCAGCGCTTGAACTGTTCGAGCTGCTGCGCGAGCTGCGAGTCCGGGTTCGCATCGGCGATCGCCTGGGCGAAGTCGTCGCAGGTGACGGCTTGGCCGTCGTGCCGCTGGAAGTACAGCGTCAGGCCCTTCGCGAAGCCTTCGCGGCCCACCAGGGTCTGCATCATGCGCACGACTTCGGCGCCCTTCTCGTACACCGTCACGGTGTAGAAGTTGTTGATCTCCAGGTACTGGTCGGGCCGCACCGGGTGCGCCATCGGGCCGGCGTCCTCGGGGAACTGCGCGGTGCGCAGCACGCGCACGTCCTCGATGCGCTTGACCGCGCGTGCCGACGCGTCGCCGGCGAGGTCCTGGCTGAACTCCTGGTCGCGGAAGACGGTGAGGCCTTCCTTCAGCGAGAGCTGGAACCAGTCGCGGCAGGTCACGCGGTTGCCGGTCCAGTTGTGGAAGTACTCGTGGCCCACCACGCTCTCGATGTTGGCGTAGTCGGTGTCGGTGGCCGTGGCCTGGTTGGCCAGGACGTACTTCGTGTTGAAGACGTTCAGGCCCTTGTTCTCCATCGCGCCCATGTTGAAGTCGCTGGTGGCGACGATCATGAAGCGCTCCAGGTCCAGCGGCAGGCCGAAGCGCGCCTCGTCCCAGGCCACCGACGCCAT
>SEAY01000106.1 GCA_004144865.1 Comamonadaceae bacterium | reverse complement strand
GCAGCCGGCAAGCGCCTGCTGCAGCGGCGCATGGCCCACCTCAACGGCCACGGCCCGGCGCCGGACGTCAACGAGGAGCGGGACCTGGAACGGCTGCGCGCGGAGGCCGCGCGGCTGTATGCAGAGGCCAGGCAGGAATTCGACAACGGAACCGAGCCCGAGGCATGAGCGGCGCCGCGATGCGGGCGGCCGGGGCGGATGTCGATGAGCCGGGGGGCGTGGTACGCGGTCTGGCCTGCCCGGAGGGACTCGAACCCCCGACCTGCTGCTTAGAAGGCAGCTGCTCTATCCAGTTGAGCTACGGGCAGCCGAAGACTGCGGGGGCGATTGTCTCATCAGGTGGTCGGAGCGATAGGATTCGAACCTACGACCCTCTGGTCCCAAACCAGATGCGCTACCAGACTGCGCTACGCTCCGACGAAGGGCGCATTCTAAGCTGCCGGGCCTCCGTCATTCCCGCGAAGGCGGGAATCCAGGGCTTCCCAAGGAAAAAGGCGGCCCGCAGGCCGCCTTCCACCAATGCCCTGGGTCCCCGCCTGCGCGGGGATGACGCAGCCGGATGCCCGGGTCCCCGCCTGCGCGGGGACGCCGGCATCAGAGCTTCACGTACTCGTACTCCACCGGCTGCGCATTGATGCCGCGGTCCGGCGGGGCGATCCACGCGGCCATCTTGCCCGGCTCGACCACGCGCTGCTGCAGGCTCTTGACGAAGCGCACGTCCTCGTCGGTCGGCAGCCACTCGTTGCGCTTCGCCTCGAATTCGGCGGCGCTGATCGGGTTGCCCTGCAGGTCGGTGTGCAGGCCGGCCCAGGCGCCCACCTGGCGGCGGAAGCGCGTGGCGGGCAGCTTGAACTCGAAGGGCACGCCGGATTTCTTCACAAGCATGTTCCAGCGGGTCACGCCCACGTTGCAGTCCTTGGCGTATTCCAGGCGCGTGATTTCGTTGATGCCGTTGCGCACCGAGATGGTCTCGTCCTTCACGCCGCCCTGGCCGTCCGACACCTGGATGGTCATCGTGGTGCCCGACTCGACGTGGTCGGCGAACTTGGCCTCGTCGGGACGGCCCTTCAAGCCGTTGCTGAAGTAGTTGGCGGCGTTCGACGAGGACTCGGAGCCGAACAGGTCCAGCGAGCTGGAGAACCAGAAGTTCATGAACTTCTGGATGGTGGGCAGGTCGATCGCGCCCGCGTTGCGCACCTTCTTCCAGTCGTCGGTGTCCAGCTCCTTCATCACCTCCAGCGTGCGCTTGATGACGCGGCCGACGCCGGTCTCGCCCACGAACATGTGGTGCGCTTCCTCGGTCAGCATGAACTGGCAGGTGCGCGCGAGCGGGTCGAACGCGCTCTCGGCGAAGGACTTCAGCTGGAACTTGCCGTCGCGGTCGGTGAAGTACGTGAACATGAAGAAGGACAGCCAGTTGTCCATGGGCTCGTTGAACGTGCCCAGGATGCGCGGCTTGTCGGCGTCGCCCGAGTGGCGCTCCAGCAGCTCCTCGGCTTCCTCGCGGCCGTCGCGGCCGAAGTAGGCGTGCAGCAGGTAGACCATCGCCCACAGGTGGCGGCCCTCTTCCACGTTCACCTGGAACAGGTTGCGCAGGTCGTAGAGCGAAGGGGCGGTGTGGCCCAGCAGGCGCTGCTGTTCGACCGATGCCGGCTCGGTGTCGCCTTGCGTCACGATCAGGCGGCGGAAGGCGGAGCGGAACTCGCCGGGCACTTCCTGCCAGGCGTCCTGGCCCATGAAGTCGCCGAAGCCGATCTTGCGGTTTTCCTGCTTGTCGGCCAGGAAGATGCCCCAGCGGTAGTCGGGCATGGGCGTGTAGCCGTACTGGGCCCAGCCCTGGGCGTCCACGCCGACGGCGGTGCGCAGGTACACCTCCTTGGCCTTGAAGTCGCTCGGGCCCATCTCGTCCCACCAGCGCAGGAAGGCGGGCTGCCAGTGCTCGAGGGCGCGCTGGAGCTGGCGGTTGTCGGCCAGGCTGACGTTGTTGGGGATCTTGGCTTGGAGGTCGATCGTGCTCATGGTGTGTTCCTTTCCCCGTCATCCCCGCGAAGGCGGGGATCCAGGGCTTTCAAGAGAGAGGGCGGAAGCCCTGGATTCCCGCCTTCGCGGGAACGACGACTAAACGCGCTTCCAGTCGAACTTCGCCTTCTTGCCGGTGCCGAACAGCTTCAGCGCGCCGTCCTCGCCCACCGCATTCGGGCGGATGAAGATCCAGTTCTGCCACGCGGAGAGGCGGCCGAACACGCGCGTCTCCATGGTTTCCTTGCCGGGGAAGCGCAGCGACGCTTCCATGCCCGTCAGCGCATCGGGCGAGAGCGACGCACGCTCCTCCAGCATCAGGCGGATCTCGTCTTCCCAGTCGATGTCGTCGGGGGTGAGCGTCACCAGGCCCAGCGCCAGCGCCTGGTCGGCGCGCAGGGGGCTGTCCTGCAGGCCCTGCAGCTGCGCGATGACCTGCGCGTCTTCGCAGAAGCGCGTCTGCAGGCGCGTGAGGCCGTTCACTTCCGGGTAGCGGCCGAAGTTGGCGCCGTTCAGGCGCAGCGCGGGCGCGGCGTCGGGTGCATCGGGCAGGTCCAGCATGTAGATGCGGTCGCAGGCCAGCGCCAGCTCGAACAGCGTGCCGGCGAAGGCCGAGCCCTGGTCCACCAGCGCGATCAGCGAGCGGCTGGTCACGTCCAGGCGCGCCAGGGTGCGGCGCAGCGCGCCGAGGGTCTCGCGCACCAGCCAGTGGTCCTTGTGCTTTTCCAGCACGCCGTCGGCCAGCATCACCAGGTTGGCGTCGCCGCGGGTCTGGAGCACCCAGGTGCCGGTTTCCAGCTCGTTGGTGCGCAGGTTCAGGATGGCGTCGTCCAGCTCGCGCGCCAGTTGCAGGGGCCACCAGTTCACCCCGGCAGCGACGATGGCCTCGGGCGTGGACTCGATCGCCACCTTCGGTGCGTGCACCGTCAGCGTCGCGATGCGCGCGGCGCGGTCCACCTGCACGTCGACCACGCCGTAGTGGTAGCCCTGGTCGTCGATCTTCGCCTTCACCGGCGTGAGCTCGATGCCGCGCTGCGGGCCGTTGCGGTCGGACTTGCCACGCAGCGCCGCGACTTCCTTGTCCACCAGCGCGCCGAAGACCTGCGGCTTCGCGTGGTCGTCGATCAGCTTCCAGTCCTTCGCGCGATCAGCCCGCACGCCTTCGCTGGTGGTGCAGAAGATGTCGGCCAGGTCGCGGCGCACCTTGCGCTTGTCGGTCACGCGGGTCAGGCCGCCGGTGCCGGGCAGCACGCCCAGCAGCGGCACTTCAGGCAGGCTCACGGTGGAGGAACGGTCGTCCACCATCACGATGCGGTCGCAGGCCAGCGCCAGCTCGTAGCCGCCCCCGGCGCAGGCGCCGGTGACCGCCGCGATGAACTTCAGGCCTTCGTTGCGCGAGGAGTCTTCCAGGCCGTTGCGCGTTTCGTTGGTGAACTTGCAGAAGTTCACCTTCCAGGCGTGGGTGGACACGCCCAGCATGTAGATGTTGGCGCCGGAGCACCAGATGCGCTCCTTGCCGCTTTCGAATACGACCACCTTCACCGCCGGGTGCTCGAAGCGGATGCGGTTGACCGCGTCGTGCAGCTCGATGTCCACGCCGAGGTCGTAGCTATTGAGCTTGAGCTTGTAGCCAGGCTTGATGCCGCCGTCCTCGTCGATGTCCAGCTTCAGGCGCGCCACGTCCCCTTCGACGGACAGCGTCCAGTGGCGATAGCGCGAGGGATGGGTGGCGAAGCTCACCAGCTCGCGCTCCTCGCCCGCCAGCACCTGCTTGAACAGCAAGGGTTCGGTCATTGCATTCATCGTGTCTCCAGGGTCGTCGGTTGGGACGCGGGGACGGCCCGCTCCAGGTCTTTCAGGGATTGCCGGACGCTGCGCGCGGCGGTGTCCACCACGGCGTCGGCACGGGCATACAGGGCTTCGCGGCTGGCGAGGATGCGGCGGATGTCCTCCAGCGCCTCGCCCATGGCGTTCTCGCCGCTGGCCGCGGTGAAGGGACGCAGGTCGCCCTGCGCGACCACGCGGCTCATGTGTTCCTCGGGGCTGGCCTTCACCCACACGCAGTAGAAGTGGCTTTGCAGCAGGTCGAAGGTCTCGCGCTCGCTGACGATGCTGCCGCCGGTGGTCATCACCACGCCGTCAGCGTGCTCCTCGGCGATGCGCAGCAGGGCGCGCCGTTCGTAACGACGGTAACCGGCCTGCCCGTGCAGCAGCAGGATCTCGTTCATGCTCGTGCCGGCTTCGCGCTCGATCTCGCGGTCCAGCTCGATGAAGGGCACGCCGCGCTGCGCGGCGAGCTGCGCGCCCAGCGTGGTCTTGCCGGCGCCGCGCAGGCCGACCAGCGCGATGCGCTGCTCGCGGCCCTGCGCATCGGCCAGGCCGAAAGTGGCGGCCAGCAGTGCATGGGCCTGGTCCAGCTGCGGATCCTCGAGGCGCGACACCAGCCCATGGATGCGCGCGAGCGCGGGACGCGGCGCGTCCTGCAGGAGGTCGAGGATCGTGATGTTGAGGGCGCGCGCGGCGGCCTCCAGGGAATTGATCGAGACGTTGCCCTTGCCGCCTTCGACGTCGGCGAGGAAGCGTTCGGACAGCCCCGAGTCCGCTGCCAGCTGCTTGCGGGTCATGCCCCGGCGCGCGCGCCAGGCACGTACCCGCGAGCCCAGTTCGGCGAGCGTGGCGCGTTGGTCGGAGTCGGTCATGAGCTGCATGGTGGATGCGGTTTTTTCAGCAAACCTTGCGCTGGATCAAGATTGCACTATACTTCCTGCAAATCGAATGTCAAGCAGTTTACTGCATATCAAGGACAAGCCCATGAAGCTCAAGATCCTCGTCGGCACCATGACCAGCACGGCCGACTATGTAGCGCAGGCCATCCAGATGGATTGCGCCGACCTCGTGGATGATGTCGACGTGGTGATGATGGATGGCCGGGACATCTCGGTGTTCGACGAGGATGCGCTATATCTCATCTGCACGTCCACCTACGGATCGGGTGACGTTCCGGACAACGCCCGCGCCCTCTACGACTCGCTGGACACCAACCCCAAGTTCCTGGGCCACGTCCGCTACGGCGTGATCGCGCTGGGCGACCGCACCTACGTGCAGACCTTCTGCTTCGGCGGCAAGAAGTTCGACGAGCGCCTGCAGGGGCTGGGCGCGCAGCGTATCGGCGAGGTGTGGTGCCACGACGCGAGCGCTGGCACGATGCCGGAGGAAGTCGGCACCGCCTGGTGCCGGGAATGGCTGGAGAAGGAAGCCATTCCGGCGATGCAGAAGCAGCAGGCGACGGCCTAGTGGCCATGTCATTGCGGGCTTGACCCGCAATCCATGGATCCCGGGTCGGAGCCCGGGATGACAACCATTCCGGAGACAAGCATGCACCTGAGCCACGCCGACCACAGCACCAGCCCGCCGCGGGTGGAGATCCCGCGCGACTACAACGCGGCCCACGACCTGCTGCAGCGCAATGCCGCGCGCTCGGACAAGGTGGCGTTCATCGACGCCACCACCGGGCAGCGCCTCACCTACGGCGAACTGAACGAGCAGGCCCATCGCCTCGCTTCGGCCCTGCGGCGCGAAGGCTTCGCGCCCGAGACGCGCGTGATGATCGCCATGCTGGACACCCCCGAGTGGCCCGTGGTGTTCCTGGGCTGCATCCTGGCCGGCGTCGTGCCGGTCGCGGCCAACACCTTGCTCACCACGAAGGACTTCGAGTTCATGCTGCGCGACTCGCGCGCGCAGGCCCTCTTCGTTTCCAAGCCATTGCTGCCGACCTTCGAGCCACTCGTCGGCCAGGTCACCACGCTGAGGAAGATCTACGTCGCCGGCGATGCGGGCGCGAACTCGGTGTCGCAGCTGGTCGCCTCCGGAACGGCCGACAGCATGGTGGCCAGCACCTGCAGCGACGACGCCTGCTTCTGGCTCTATTCCAGCGGTTCCACCGGCACCCCCAAGGGCACCGTGCACCTGCACAGCCACCTGGTGCAGACGGCGGAGCTGTATGGCCGCGCGGTGCTGGGCATCCGCGAGGACGACGTGGTGTTCTCCGCGGCCAAGCTGTTCTTCGCCTATGGCCTGGGCAACGCCCTCACCTTTCCGATGAGCGTGGGCGCCACGACGATCCTGCTGCCCTCCCGCCCGACGCCGGCGGACGTGTTCCGCGTGCTGCGGGAGATGGGGCCGACCCTCTTCTACGGCGTGCCGACGCTGTATGCCGCGCTGCTGGCCGACGCCGGCCGCCCGAAGCGCGCCGACCTGAAGCTGCGCCTCTGCACCAGCGCCGGCGAGGCCCTGCCCGCCGAAATCGGCCAGCGCTGGACGGCGGAATTCGGCTGCGAGATCCTCGACGGCATCGGTTCCACCGAGATGCTGCACATCTTCCTGTCCAACCGCCCTGGCCAGGTGCGCTACGGCACCACCGGGAAGGCGGTGCCCGGCTACGAACTGCGCATCGTCGGCGACGACGGCAAGGAGTGCGGACCCGGTGAGATCGGCGAGCTGCAGATCAAGGGCCCGAGCTCCGCCATCATGTACTGGAACAACCGCGCCAAGACCAAGGCGACCTTCGCCGGCGACTGGACGCGCAGCGGCGACAAGTACACCTGCGACGCCGACGGCTACTACACGTACGGCGGACGCAGCGACGACATGCTCAAGGTGGGCGGCATCTACGTGTCGCCGTTCGAGGTCGAGGCCTGCCTCATGACGCACGCCTCCATCCTCGAAGCCGCGGTGATCGGCGTGGCCGACAGCGACGGGCTCATCAAGCCCAAGGCTTACGTCGTGCTGAAGCCCGGCCAGCAGGCGACCGCGGAGACGTTGCAGGCCCACGTGAAGGCCAAGCTCGCTCCCTACAAGTACCCGCGCTGGATCGCCTTCGTGCCCGAACTGCCCAAGACGGCCACCGGCAAGATCCAGCGCTTCAAGCTGCGTGCGGCGGCGGCCTGAGGGAAAGCCATGTGGCGAGGCCCCGCCACGGTGCAGCAAAATGCTTGAGGCCTGAACGATCAGAAAACCCGCCGGCGGCCACCGCCGGCGCATCAACGAAGGAGCATTCATGACCACTCGCCGCCTCGTCCTCTCCCGCGGTGCCGCCATCGTCGGCGCGGCCTCCACCGGCCTGCTGCTGCCCGAAATCGTGCGCGCGCAGTCCAACAAGATCCGCGTGGGCTTCATGCTGCCGTACACCGGCACCTTCGCGCAGCTGGGCGTGGCCATCGAGAACGGCGTGCGCATGGCGATCGCTGAAAAGGGCGGCAAGCTGGGCGGACGCGAGATCGAATGGTTCAAGGTGGACGACGAGTCCGAGCCGTCCAAGGGCGTGGAGAACGCCAACCGACTGGTGCAGCGCGACAAGGTCGACGTGCTGATCGGCACCGTGCACTCGGGCGTGCAGATGGGCATCCAGCGCGTGGCGCGTGAGAGCGGCGTGCTGAACATCATCCCCAACGCCGGCGTGCATGCCGCCACCCGCGGCCTGTGCGCGCCCAACGTGTTCCGCACCTCGTTCACCAACAGCCAGCCGACGCTGGCGCTGGGCAAGCCCATGATGGACAAGGGCCTCAAGCGCACGGTGTGGATCACCTGGAAGTACGCCGCGGGCGACGAGGCCTTCGAGGGCTTCAAGGAAAGCTACACCAAGGCCGGCGGCACCATCATCAAGGAACTCGGCCTGCCCTTCCCCAACGTCGAATTCCAGGCGCTGCTGACCGAGATCGCTTCCCTGCGCCCGGACGCCGTGGCCTGCTTCTTCGCCGGCGGCGGCGCGGCCAAGTTCATCCGCGACTACGCAGCGGCTGGCCTCAAGGACAAGATCCCGCTGTGGGGCTCGGGCTTCCTGACCGAAGGCGTGCTCGACGCCGCCGGCCCGGCTGCCGACGGCATCATGACCACGATGCACTACGCCGACTCGCTGGACACGCCGCGCAACAAGCAGTTCCGCACCGCCTACGCCACGCAGTTCAAGATGCAGCCCGACGTGTATGCCGTCCAGGGCTACGACTCCGGCCAGCTGCTGGTCCAGGGCATTGCCGCCGTCAAGGGTGACATCGGCAACAAGCAGGCCCTCTACAAGGCGATGGAGACGCAGACCATCGACAGCCCGCGCGGCAAGTGGACGATGAGCAAGGCCCACAACCCGGTGCAGGACATGTACCTGCGCCGCGTGGAGAACAAGGACAACAAGGTGATCGGCATCGCGGCGAAGGCGCTCGCGGATTCCGGCGCCGGTTGCCGCATGGGTTGACGCGGAGCGTCAACCCATCAGGGGCTGGAGGCTAGAGGCTGGAGGCTAGGGAATCAGCCTCCAGCCTCTCCTTTTGCGGCGCACCACGCGCCACCTCCCTAGCCTCTAGCCTCCAGTCTCCAACCCCTTCCCCATGGACTTCGCAAACTTCCTGATCCAGCTGTTGAACAGCGTGCAGTACGGGCTGCTGCTGTTCATGCTGGCCGCCGGTCTCACCCTGATCTTCGGGATCATGGGCGTGGTCAACCTCGCGCACGGCAGCTTCTACATGCTGGGCGCCTATCTCGCCTGGTCGCTGTCGGTCAAGACCGGCAGCCTGGTGCTCGCCATCATCCTGGGCACGGCGCTCTCGGTCGTCTTCGGGCTGGTGCTGGAGCGGCTGCTGTTCCGGCACTTCTACCGGCGCGACCACCTCGACCAGGTGCTCCTGACCTTCGGCCTGATCTACATCTTCGAGGAAATGCGCTCCATCCTGTGGGGCGACGACGTGCACGGCGTGCAGATCCCGCAGCTGCTGTCGGCCTCGATTCCGCTCACCGACAACCTGTCCTATCCGGTCTACCGCCTCTTCATGTCGGGCCTGTGCGTGCTGCTCGCGATCGGCCTGTACCTGCTGATCTCGAAGACGCGGCTGGGCATGAAGATCCGCGCCGGCGCCTTCAACCACGAGATGACGGAGGCGCTGGGCGTCAACGTGAAGCTCATTCACGCCGTGGTGTTCGCGCTCGGCGTGGGGCTCGCGACGATCGCCGGCATGATCGCCTCGCCCATCTCCAGCGTGTACCCGAACATGGGGTCGCAGGTGCTCATCATGTGCTTCGTGGTCGTGGTGATCGGCGGCATCGGCTCGGTGCGCGGCGCCCTCATCTCCGCCCTGCTGGTCGGCCTGGTCGACACCTTCGGCAAGGTGCTGCTGCCGCAGGTGGCCGGCATGCTGGTTTACATGCTCATGGCGGCGGTGCTGCTGTGGAAGCCCGAAGGGTTGTTCAAGCAATGAGCGCCGCCAAATCCCATCTCGAGAAGCTGCCGCGCGGCCTGCAGGTCGCGCTGGTCCTGGGCTTCGTGGCGCTCGCCGCCTTCCCGTTCTTCTCCACCGACTTCTACGCGCAGATGGTCGCGCGCATGATGATCCTGGCGATCTTCGCCATGAGCCTCGACCTGCTGCAGGGCGTCACGGGCCTGGTCTCGCTGGGGCACGCCGCGTTCTTCGGGCTGGCGGGCTACGCGCTGGCCTTTCTCACGCCGGAAGCGGAGCCGGCCAGCCTGTGGTGGACGCTGCCCGCCGCCGTCGCCGCGTCGGGCGCGGCCGCCCTGGTGATCGGCTTCTTCGTGGTGCGCACCCACGGCATCTACTTCATCATGGTCACCATGGCGTTCGCGCAGATGGTGTTCTTCCTGTTCTTCGACAACAAGGCGCTGGGCGGCTCCGACGGCCTGTACATCAACTTCAAGCCGAACGCCGGCGTGTTCGACCTGGAGGACAAGCGCGTCTTCTATTACTTCACGCTGGCCATGCTGGTGCTGGTGTACTTCTTCCTGCGCCGCCTGCTGTTCAGCCCGTTCGGGCGCGCCCTCGCGGGCATTCGAGTCAACGAACACCGCATGCGCGCGATGGGCTTCGGCACCTTCGGCTACAAGCTCGCCGCCTTCACGCTGGCCGGCGCGCTGGCCGGCCTCGCGGGCTACCTGTGGGGCGCGCAGACCGGCTTCATCAATCCCGAGCTGATGGGATTCCACATGAGCGCGCACGCCATCATGATGGTCATCCTCGGCGGCATGGGCAACTTCGCCGGCGCGATCCTCGGGGCCTTCGCCTTCGAGTTCCTGCTGCACGAATTCAAGGACCTGCCGGCGATCGGCGACTTCAACACCGGCAAGCACTGGCAGTTGTGGATGGGCCTCTTCATCGTGCTGGTCGTCGCTTTCGCCCCGCGCGGGCTGCTGGGCGTGCTGGACCGCATCCTGCGCCGCAAGGAGCCGCGCGATGAATGAAGTGCTGCTCTCCGCGCGCCAGCTCACCAAGCGATTCGGCGGCCTGGCCGCGGTGAACGACGTCACGCTGGACCTCTGGCGCGAACGCATCCACGCGGTCATCGGCCCCAACGGAGCCGGCAAGTCCACGCTGACCAACCTGCTCTCCGGCGACATCGCGCCCACCGCCGGGAGCGTGACGCTCGCCGGCCGCGACGTGACCGGCTGGAGCCCGGAGCGCATCTCGCGCGCGGGCCTGGGCCGCAGCTACCAGAAGACCAACATCTTCCTGCCCTTCACCGTGTGGGAAAACATCCGCCTGGCCGCGCAATCGCGCACGCCACGCGCGGCGCGCTGGCTGTCGCTGGCCGCCAACGTGCGCGAAGCCAACGAACGCGCCGAGCGGGCGCTGGAACTCGCCGGCCTGCAGGCACGGCGCGACCACCTGGCCGGGGCGGCCAGCCACGGCGAGCAGCGCCAGCTGGAGATCGCCATGACGCTCGCCACCGATCCCCAGGTGCTCCTGCTGGACGAGCCGCTCGCCGGCATGGGCACCGCCGAGGCCGAACGCATGGTCGAACTGCTGCTGCGCCTGAAGAAGGAGCACGCGATGATGCTGGTGGAGCACGACATGGACGCCGTGTTCACGCTCGCCGACCACCTCACCGTGATGGTGAACGGGCAGGTCATCGCGAGCGGCACGCCGGCGCAGGTGCGCGCGGATGCGAACGTCCAGTCCGCCTACCTGGGGGAAGAGCATGCGTGAGCGGCTGATCGACGCGCGCGGCCTCAACACGTATTACGGCGCGAGCCACGTCCTGCGCGGCGTGGACTTCCACGTCGATCCGGGCGAGACCATCGGCCTGATGGGCCGCAACGGGATGGGCAAGAGCACCCTGCTCAAGACGCTGATGGGGCTGGTGAAGCCGCGCACCGGGACCGTCGAGGTGAAGGGACGCAGCATGGCCGGCCGGCCCTCCTACGAGATCGCACAGCTCGGCATCGCCTACGTCCCGGAAGGCCGCGGCATTTTCGGCAACCTGAGCGTGAAGGAAAACCTGGTCATGGCCGCGCGCGCCGGCACGCGCGGACAACGCGACTGGACGTACGAACGGGTGCTCGACACCTTCCCGCGGCTGAAGGAACGCCTGGGCCACGGTGGCCAGCAGCTCTCCGGCGGCGAGCAGCAGATGCTGACGATAGGCCGCGCGCTGATGACCAATCCGGACGTGCTCATCCTGGACGAAGCCACGGAGGGCCTGGCGCCCCTGATCGCGCGCGAGATCTGGCGCATCTGCGGCGTGATCCGTGAAAGCGGCATCTCCAGCGTCATCGTCGACAAGGCGTGGAAGCAGGTGACGCAGGTGACGGACCGCAACGTCATCCTGCTCAAGGGCGAGGTGGTGTTCCAGGGAAGTTCGGCGGAGCTGCAATCGCGTCCCCAGCTGCTCGACCAGTATCTCGGCGTCTGAGCCGGCAGCCCGGCGTCTGACCACGTCCACCTCGACGTCAGCCTAGGCAGTACGCGCGCCCGACGCGCGAAGCCTGTCCGCGTGTAGGTTCGCGCCTACGACGCTTGCTCTGCGCTTCCTTCACGCGTTCTTCACACGCGCCAACACAATGGCCCGCTCGAGAACAGCGAAGGCCATGAAGTCCCATTTGCCCGAAGAGGAGAGGGCTCCTCCCGCCCCTGCGCGCACGGAGGCGCCCCAGCGCCGCGCAAGCCACCATCACCGCCAGTTCGAGGTGATGGGCGCCCATCCCG
>SEAY01000192.1 GCA_004144865.1 Comamonadaceae bacterium | reverse complement strand
CAGGCCGGCGAGGCGGTGGACCCGGTGCACGGCCAGCGCGGCAAGCAGCGCAGCGTGCACAACACCTACTTCACGCTGCCGGTGCTGTTCGCGATGCTGTCCAACCACTACAGCTTCCTCTACACGCACGAATTCAACTGGGTCGTGCTGATCCTGATGATGTTCGCCGGGGCGGCGATCCGCCAGTTTTTCGTGATGCGGCACGGCTGGAAGCTGGGGCGCAACCGCCACCCGGCCGGCTACGCGCTGGTGGGTGTCGCGGCCATCGTCGCCACGCTGGTGTGGCTCACGCCCGCGCCCACCGAAGCGGCGCGCACGCCGCCGGCGGCGGCCAGCTTCGCGGCGGTGCAGAAGGTGCTGGAGCAGCGCTGCGCGCAGTGCCACGGCGCTCAGGTGCAGATGAAGAACGTGCGGCTGGATTCGCCCGAGGCCGTGAAGCTGCATGCCCAGGGCATCCACCAGCAGGCGGTGGTGGCCAAGACCATGCCGCTGAACAACGCCACGCAGATGACCGACGCCGAGCGGGCACTGCTGGGGCAGTGGTTCGCCGACGGGGCGAAAGTGCCATGAAGCAATTCCTGCCGGCGTGCCTCGCGGCCACGTTCCTCCTGTCTGCCTGCGCGTCGAAACCCGCGCTCCCCGCGACCGACGCGGCGCCGCACTGCGGCGCGCAACACTATCCCTTCCATGCGCTGGAGAACGACGTGCAGGGCGACGTGGTGCTGCGCGTGGACGCCGACGCGGCGGGCCGCGTGACGCAGGCGGCGGTGCTCGTGCCGGGTCCCAGCCGCTACCTGGACAGCGCGGCGCTCGAGGGCGTGCGCTCCTGCCGTTTCGCCGCCGGTGGGGCGCCGCGCCGCCTGGAGGTGCTGGTGGCCTACCGCTTCCTGAACGCCTCCGAGTTCCCGGCGCAGGGCGTGGTCACGATCGGATTGCGGCCACAACCCTGAGGTGTCGCCGGTTCCCGCGCACAATCGGCGCTGGAGACACCATGACCGCGCCCGACCCCTGCACCCAGCCCCGCGCCTTCCTCGAACACCTCTACCGCGCCGCGGTGCATCGCGCCCTGCCGCTGCACAACACCGCGCCGTTCCTGCCGCCGCCGCCGCGCGGACGCACCCTCGTGCTCGGGGCGGGCAAGGCCGGCGGCGCGATGGCGCAAGCGGTCGAAGCCTTGTGGCCCGCCGATGCGCCGCTATCGGGCCTGGTGGTCACGCGCTACCACCACACGCCGCCGCGCCCCGCGGGGCTGCGCGAGCGCATCGAGGTGGTGGAAGCGTCGCACCCGGTGCCCGACGCCGCCGGCCTGCAGGCAGCCGAACGCATCCTCGCGCTCACGCGGGGCCTCACCTCCGACGACCTGGTGCTGTGCCTCATCTCGGGTGGCGGGTCCGCGCTGCTGACGCTGCCGGCCGAAGGCCTGTCGCTCGCGGAGAAGCAGGACATCAACCGCGCGCTGCTGGATTCCGGCGCCAACATCACGGAGATGAACTGCGTGCGCAAGCACCTCTCGCGCATCAAGGGCGGACGGCTCGCGGCGGCCTGCGCCCCGGCGCGGGTGGTGACACTCACCATCAGCGACGTGCCGGGCGACGATCCTTCGGTGATCGCCAGCGGCCCCACGGTGCCGGACGCGACCACTTGCGCGGACGCGGTGTCCATCCTGCAGCGCTACGGCATCGAGGTGCCGGGCGCCATCATGAGCCTGCTGGAGCAGGGGGCCCTCGAGACACCCAAGCCCGGTGACGCGGTGTTCGCCGGCCAGCCGGTGCACATGATCGCCACCCCGCAGCAGTCGCTGGAGGCCGCTGCGGCGGCTGCGCGCGCGGCGGGGCTGGACGCCCACATCCTGAGCGACGAGATGGAAGGCGAGTCGCGCGAGGTCGGCAAGGTGCATGCGGCGCTGGCGCGCGCGGTCGCGCAGCGCGGCCAGCCCTTCCGCAGGCCGTGCGTGATCCTCTCCGGTGGCGAGACGACGGTCACGGTGCGCAAGCAATCCGAGGGCACGGCGCGTGGCCGCGGCGGGCGCGCCGGCGAGTTCTGCATGGGGCTTGCCCAGGGCTTGCAGGGGCAGGACGGCGTGTGGGCGCTGGCGGCGGACACCGACGGCATCGACGGGATGGAGGAGAACGCCGGCGCGTTCGTCGCGCCGGACACGCTGCAACGCGCGCTGGCGCAGGGCATGAAGGTGGATGCTTACCTCGCGCGGAACGATGCGTACGGCTATTTCCAGGCGCTGGGCGACCTGGTGGTCACCGGGCCTACGCATACGAACGTCAACGATTTCCGGGCGATGCTGGTTTTGTAGCTTTGGCTGTCGCGGCGGGGTTCCTGCGTCACCCCGCCCTACGGGTTTCGCCGTCGTTCCCGCGGAGGCGGGAACCCAGGGCATCCGGAAGCCCTGGATCCCCGCCGCAGCGGGGATGACGAGTCACAACCGTTCCTTCTCGAAGTGCGCCGCCAGGTGTTCCACGAACGCGCGCACCCGCGCCGACGTGCCGTGCCGCGCGGGATACACCGCGTAGATGTCCGCCGGCGGCGCCTGCCAGTTCTCCAATACCTGGCGCAGGCGGCCGCTGCGCAGGTAGCGCGCGATGTCCCATTCGGCCCGCAGCACGATGCCGTGGCCGGCCAGGGCCCAGTTCACGGCGATCTCGCCGTCGTTGGTGCTGAGCGGGCCGCGC
>SEAY01000105.1 GCA_004144865.1 Comamonadaceae bacterium | reverse complement strand
TACGAACCCACCCCTTGCGCCAGCGCCCATTCCACGTGCTCGCGCACCAGCGCACTCGGATGCTCGCGCCGCGCCGCGAGTGACGCGCGAATGTCCGCATCCTCCCCCGCCCGCAGCGCATTGCCCAGCGCCACGGCGATGTTGCGCAGCCAGCGTTCGTGGCCGATGCGGCGGATCGGGCTGCCCTCGGTGCGGCGCAGGAACTCCTCCTCGCTCCAGGCGAACAAGGCGGTGAGCGGCTGCCCGGCCATCCCCTCCCGTGGCGCGAAATCGGGCAGCGTGGCGGCGCGGGCGTACTTGTTCCAGGGACAGGCCAGCTGGCAGTCGTCGCAGCCGTAGATGCGGTTGGCGAGCAGCGGCCGCAGTTCCTCGGGGATCGCGCCGGCATGCTCGATCGTGAGGTACGAGATGCAGCGGCGCGCGTCCAGCCGGTACGGCGCGATGATCGCCCCCGTCGGGCACACGTCCAGGCAGGCGCTGCAAGTGCCGCAATGGTCTGCCACCGGCTCCGTCGGCGGCAGCGGGAAGTCCACGTAGATCTCGCCGAGGAAGAACATGGAGCCGCCCTCGCGGTTGAGCACCAGCGTGTGGCGCCCGCGCCAGCCCTGGCCGCTGCGCGCGGCGAGCTCGACCTCCAGCACCGGCGCCGAATCGGTGAAGACACGGTGGCCGAAGGGGCCCACCTCCTGCGCGATGCGGTCAGAGAGTCTCTGCAACCGGGAGCGCAGGACCTTGTGGTAATCCCGCCCCCGCGCGTACAGCGAGACGATGCCTTCACGCGATCTTTGCAATCGCTCGAACTCGATCGCCTGCCAGCCCTCGGGCGTGGCGGGAAGGTAATCCATGCGTGCGGTAATCACGGATGTCGTGCCCGGCACCAGTTCCGCGGGGCGGGCGCGGCGCACGCCATGGCTTTCCATGTAGGCCATTTCGCCGTGGAAAGCCAGGCGAGAAGCCCGGGTTCCGCGCTGGAAAGGTCGACGCCGGCCACGCCGATTTGGGAGAATCCGAGCTCGCTGGCCCAGGCGCGGATCTGCGCCACCAGGAAAGGACCTTCGCTCTGACCGCTGTCGAACACCACGCTCCGATTGTAGGAAGCGCCCCATCTCCCCTGCTGTGGGCAGGGGAGCAGGACACGCGCGCGTTCGCGGAGCGGCTGGCGCGGCAGCCGGGTATCGCCGATGCGTTCATCGCGCTGCACGGGAACCTGGGCGCGGGCAAGACCACGCTGGTGCGCCACCTACTGCGCGCCCTGGGGGCCGAGGGCCGCATCAAGTCGCCGACCTACGCCGTGGTGGAGCCTTACGAGTTGCCCGGCCTGGCGGCCTGGCACTTCGACTTCTACCGCTTCGACGATCCGCGCGAGTGGGAGGATGCGGGCTTCCGCGACATCTTCGCGGCGCCCGGCCTCAAGCTGGCCGAGTGGCCGGAGAAGGCGGCGGGCCTGCTGCCGGTGCCCGACGTGGACGTCCACATCGCGCTCGAGGACGACGAGCGCCGGCGCGTGACCCTGCGCGCCAACACGCCGCGAGGCCGGGAGCTGTTGTCATGAGCTTCGACCGCCGAACATTCCTGCAAGGGGGCAGCCTGGTGCTGCTGCTGGGCGCGCACCAGATCGTGCGCGGCGCCACCGTCATGGCCGTGCGCCTGTGGCCCGCGCCCGAGTACACGCGCCTCACCATCGAGTCCGACGGCCTGCTCGCCAGCCGCACCATTCGCGGCCCGCAGCGCGTGTGGATGGACATCGAGGGCATCACGCTGGACCCCGCCCTGCGCGAGCTGGCCGGCAAGGTGCGCGCCGACGATCCTTTCGTGGCCGGCATCCGCCTGCTGCAGCCGGAGGCCGGGATCGTGCGGCTGCAGGTGGACCTGAAGCAGGACGTGCTGCCGCAGATGTTCCACCTCGCGCCCGTGGCTGCGTACAAGCACCGGCTGGTGCTCGATTTCTACCCGCTGCGGCCGGTGGATCCGCTCGAGGCGCTCATCGCCGAAAGGCTGAAGGAAGCGCGGGCCCCGGTCGCGAGCGCACCCACGCCCGCCCCTGCGCACGACCCGCTGGGCGAGCTCATTGCCAGGCAGGTGCAGCGGCCGCCGCAGCCCACGGCCAGGCCGGCGGCCGAGGTCGCCCGCCCCGCCCTCGCCACGGCCAAGATGGACCGCCTGATCATCGTGGCGCTCGACCCCGGCCACGGCGGCGAGGACCCCGGCGCCATCGGCCCGGCGGGCACGCGCGAGAAGGACGTCGTGCTGCAGGTGGCGCACCTGCTGCGCGAGCGCATCAACCGCATGACCGTCAACGGCAGCCCGATGCGCGCCTTCCTCACGCGCGACGCCGACTTCTTCGTGCCCCTGCACGTGCGGGTGGAAAAGGCGCGCCGCGTGCAGGCCGACCTGTTCGTGAGCATCCACGCCGATGCGTTCACGACGCCCAACGCGCGCGGCGCCAGCGTGTTCGCGCTGAGCCAGGGCGGCGCCTCCAGCAGCGCGGCACGCTGGATGGCCGACAAGGAGAACCGCGCCGACCTCATCGGCGGCGTGAACATCAAGTCGCAGGACGTGCACGTGACGCGCGCGATGCTCGACATGAGCACCACCGCGCAGATCAAGGACAGCCTCAAGCTCGGGAACGCGCTGCTCGGGGAGATCGGCAACGTGGGGCGCCTGCACAAGCAGAACGTCGAACAGGCCGGCTTCGCCGTCCTGAAGGCCCCGGACATCCCGAGCGTGCTGGTGGAGACGGCGTTCATCAGCAATCCCGAGGAAGAGGCCAAGCTGCGCAGTACGCAGTACCAGGAGCAGCTCGCCGACGCGCTGGTGCGCGGCATCGAGGGCTATTTCTCGAAGAACCCGCCGCTCGCGCGCAGCCGTCCGCTGTAGCGCCACGGGCGCGTTGGCGCCGCCTCGGTTTCCCCTTGCAACATGCGCTGCCCGGCGACGACATGGTGCGTCGTGCGACTCCTACAGTCCGGCCAATTCCTTCCACCTAGAGTCATTGGCACAGGTTGCCGCGCCTCCAGCGGCTTGTCGCAAGAATCGATTTGGAAGGTATTGCCATGAAGACGAAATTCATCGCCGCGGTCGTGACCGCCGTTTCCCTGATGGGCCTGGGTGGCTGCGCCACGATGGACCGCACGACCGTCGGCACCGTGGGTGGCGCCGTGGTGGGCGGCCTGGTGGGCAGCGCCGTGGGCGGCACGGGCGCCACCATCCTGGGCGCCGGCGCCGGCGCGTACCTGGGTAACCAGGCCGCGAAGCGCTAAGCACGCTGGGGGCGCGCCGCCAGGCGTTCGCCTTCCGGTCGCAAGGAAGGGCCGGCACCCGGTGCCGGCCCTTTTTCATGCGTGCCTCGGCAGGCGCGCGAGGGCCTGCAAGCTTCCTTGCGGGCAGCCGACAGGGCCCGTCTGGCAGCGCCTACAGCCCGGCAGAGGCGTTCTTCCTAGAGTGATTCGTACAAGGCGGCCGCGTGGCTTGCAGCCGCATGCAACTCGATCGGAAGGTGGATTCCATGAAGACGAAATTCATTGCCGCGGCGGTGACGGCCGCCGCCCTGATGGGCCTGGGTGGTTGCGCCACGATGGACCGCACGACCGTCGGCACGGTGGGCGGCGCCGTGGTAGGTGGCGTGGTGGGCGATGCGCTGCTCGGGACGCCCGGTGCGATCCTCGGCGCGGCTGGCGGCGCCTATGTAGGCAACCAGGCAGCCAAGCGCTACTGACGTGGATTGCGGGTCAAGCCCGCAATGACAACAGCTTGGCTGTCATCCCGGGCTCGACCCGGGATCCATGCTTCTAGACGGGATAGATCAGCGAGTTGAGGATCATCTCGCTGTCGTACACGCACAGCCGGCTCGCGAACTTCAAACCCTCCGGCGTGCGCTCGATCTCGTCGATGTAGCGCCCCACGTTGTAGACCTCGCTCGCCTCGCCGGGCCGGGTGCGGAACACCGCGTAGTTCGCCTGCGCGCGAATGCGCCCGTCCTCCTGCCCGAGCAACAGGGCGGGCGCGATCACGTGCCGCGTGTAGTACGGGCCGTGGTAGATGGTCTGCGTGATGCCGTACACGCGGTCCTTCATCATCCCCTGGCTTTCCAGCGCGATCAGGGCCAGCGGCAGCTTGCGCTCGAAGTTCTCGCGCGCCTGCACGGTGTACTTGCCGTCCGGAAGGAAGAATTCCGGCCACTCGTCGAACCGTCGCTCGTCCAGCGCCGCGGCGTAGCGCGCATTGAGCTGGTCCACCTCCAGCTGCAGCATCAGCGTCTCGTTCATGCGCCCATCACCTTGCGCCAGTAGGCGTACATGCTGCGGATCAGCGTTTCGGTCACCATGTGCTCGGTGCCGCCGGTGCCCGTGCCGCCCAGCTCGCACAGCGTCTCGCCTTCCTCGCCCCATTGCCGGAAGCCGTCCTGGCTGAACTGGATGACCTCGCCGTCGTCGGCGCTCACGAAACCGGCGGGGCCGAACAGGTTGGCCTGGCGCAGGCGGCGCCGCGTCATCTCCTCGCTGTCGTCGGCAAAGCCGAAGTGCGTCCACACGAAGTCGAAGCTGCCCTCGCCGCGCGGCTGGATGTGGCGCGTGGACAGTGAGTTCACCTGCTGCTGGATGATCAGGCTGGGGAACAGCGTGATCATCGTGACCGTCGGCATGATTTCCGTGCCGGGGTTCGACGGATCGGGCACCTTCCACCAGGGCTCGGGCACCACGTCGAGCAATCGCGTGTCGTTCAGCGCCATGTCGGCCTTGAAGCTCGTCACGCCTTGCGTCACCTGCTTGTTCTCGCCGCCGTCATTGCGCCGCGAGACCATCACGGCGTGCCGGCCGTGCTCGTCCATCACCATGCGGCTCTTCTGGTCCGCGCGCCACAGCCCGAAGGTGACGAACCAGGTGTGGAGCAGGCCCGGGTGGTACGGGTCCTTGATGTTCTCCATCATCAGCTTCCAGTTGCCGGGGATGCGCTGGCGGTTGTAGCCCAGCAGCGTGAGCTTGCGGCCGGCGAAGATGCGGTCCAGCCAGGGCATGACCTGCGGCCCCAGGTACTGCTCCAGCGGCTCGGCCTCCTCGCTGAAGGTGGCGAACACCAGGCCGTGCAGCACCGCCACGCGCAGCCGCGTGAGGCCATGCTGCTTCATGTCGAAGCCGGCCGGCATCCCGCCCTGCACGCAAGGCTGGCCGGCCTCGTCGGTGGCCTGCACGCCATCCTTGAACGGCAGCCCGGCCAGCTCGCCATTGAGCTTGTAGGTCCACTGGTGGTAGGGGCACACGAAGCTGCGCGCATTGCCTTGCGGCTGCTGGCAGAAGCGCACGCCGCGGTGCGCGCAGCGGTTCTCCACGACGCGGATGCCGGGGTCGGTTGCGCGATCCTTCGGCGCGACGCGGTCGCGCACCAGGATCACCTGCCGCTCGCCCACGGACGTGAGCTTGAAGTCGCCGACGTTCGGCACCTCGATCTCCAGGCCCACGTAGCTCCAGTGTGGGCCGTAGAAGATCCTTTCCAGCTCGCGCTGGTAAAGCTGCGGATCGGTATAGGCCCAGAAGGGCACGCGGCTCGAGCCGGTGCCCGGCCAGCGGGCCAGGGATTCGGGGGCGTTCATGGCGGCGGTCTCCTGCCCCGATCATATGCATGCTTAGCAACCGGGTCCACCCCGGACCGCGCGGGGAGATGAGGTAGGCTACCCAGCCGTCGCACCATGCCTGCCACCCACGTCCTTTCCTTCACTGCCGGGCCCCGCGCGGCCACGCCGCGCCGATGACGGGACCGTGGTGGACGCTGGCGGTGACGCTGGCCATCCAGTCCCTGGTCTCGATGGCGGTGATCACGGTGCCGGTCATGGCGCCGGCGCTGGCGGCGGCCCTCTCGGTCTCGCCGACGCTCGTGGGCCTCTACATCGCGACCATCTATGCGGCCGCCATGCTGGCGAGCCTGGTCGGCGGCGCGGCCGTGGCGCGCTTCGGGGCGATCCGCGTCAGCCAGGCGTGCGTCGTGCTCTGTGCGATGGGGCTGGCAGTGTCCGCCCTGCCCTTCGTGGCGGCGGCCGCAGCGGGCGCGCTGCTGATCGGCCTCGGCTATGGACCGATCACCCCGGCCAGCTCGCACCTGCTCGCGCGCAGCACGCCGGCGCATCGCATGTCGCTCGTGTTCTCCATCAAGCAGACCGGCGTGCCGCTGGGCGGCGTGCTGGCGGGCGCCTTCGTGCCGGTGCTGCTCGGTTGGGGGTGGCAGGCCGCCCTGTTGTGCGTGGCGGTGGCCAACCTGCTGTGCGGCCTGCTGGGGCAGCCGCTGCGGCAGGAGCTCGATGCGGACCGCGACCCGCAGCGCCGCATGGCGCTGGGCAACCTGGCGCAGCCCATCCGCCTGGTGCTCGGCCACCCCGACCTGCGCCGCCTGGCGGCCTGCTCCTTCGTCTTCTCCATCGCCCAGCTCTCGCTCACGACCTATCTCGTCACCTACCTCCATTCCACGCTGGAGTACGGCCTGGTCGCCGCCGGCCTGGCCCTGTCGATCTCGCAGTTCGCCGGCGTCGGCGGCCGCGTCGCCTGGGGCTACGTGGCGGACCGGTGGCTGGGCGCCCGCCGCATGCTCGCCTTGCTGGCCGTCCTCATGGCCCTGTCCGCGCTCGCGACCGCGCTGCTGCAGCCCGCCATGCAGCCTGCACTCGTGCTGGCCGTCCTGGCCCTCTACGGCATGTCGGGCATCGGATGGAACGGCGTGTACCTCGCCGAAGTGGCGCGCCGCGCGCCGCCGGGACAGGCGAGCCTGGCCACCGGAGGCACCCTCGCATTCACCTTCTTCGGCGTGGTGCTGGGGCCGCCCCTGTTCGGCGCGCTGGCCGGCGCCACCGGGAGCTATCGCGCCGGCTTCGTCGCGGTCGCCGTGGCGGTGGCCCTGTGCGTGCCCGTGATGGCGCGCGGCGTGCGCTGGCGCAGCGGCGGCTAGGAACCGGCCGCCACCGTCCTGCGCCTGGCCTTCCACGCACCCGCGATGACGATCAGCCCCGGCACCAGGATCGTGCCCCAGATGATCTTGTCCAGGTTCTCCTTCACCCACGGGATGCTCCCGAGGAAGAAGCCGGCCGTGACCAGGCCCACCACCCAGATGGCGCCGCCCACCACGTTGAAGACGGTGAACTTCACGCGCGTCATCTCAGCGATGCCCGCCACGAAGGGAATGAAGGTGCGCATGAAGGGGAAGAAGCGCGCCAGGATGATGGTGATGCCGCCGTACTTCTCGTAGAAGGCATGGGCGCGGTCGAACGCGGCGCGGTTGAAGAGGCGCGAGTTCTCCCAGCCGAACACGCGGTGCCCGAGGGCGCGCCCTATGGTGTAGTTGCACTGGTCGCCCAGCACGGCGGCCGCCCACAGCAGCAGCACCGCCGTGGGGTAGCTCATGAGCCCCACGCCGCACAGCGCGCCCACCACGAACAGCAGGGAGTCGCCGGGCAGGAAGGGCATCACCACGACGCCCGTTTCCACGAAGATGATCATGAACAACAGCGCGTACACCCACGCGCCGTAATTCGTCACGAAAGCCTCGAGGTAGCGGTCGACGTGCAGGACGAAGTCGGCGAGGAAGGTCACGAGTTCCATCGGCGGCATTATCCCTGCGGTGCCGCACCCCTAGAATGGCCCGCAAATGAGTGCCGTGCTGTCCCCCGCCCCGCGCCGCCCGATCCGGGAACTGCCCGACGAGCTGGTGAGCCAGATCGCCGCCGGCGAGGTCGTGGAGCGCCCCGCTTCCGTCGTGCGCGAGCTGGTCGACAACGCGCTGGATGCGGGCGCCACGCAGGTCACCGTGCGCCTCCTGGCCGGTGGGGTGCGCCTGATCTGCATCGAGGACGACGGTTGCGGCATCGCCCGCGAGGAACTGCCGCTGGCGCTGCGGCGCCACGCCACCAGCAAGATCGGCTCGCTGGCCGACCTGGAGTCCGTGGCCACCATGGGCTTCCGCGGCGAGGCGCTGGCTGCGATCGCCTCCGTTTCCGAGCTGCACCTGCTCTCGCGTCCCGCCGCGCAGGGCAGCGCCTTCCTGCTGGACGCCTCCAGCGGCGAACTGCGGCCGGCGGCGCGCGCCACCGGCACGACCGTGGAAGTGAAGGAGCTGTTCTTCAGCACCCCGGCGCGCCGCAAGTTCCTCAAGACCGACGCCACCGAGCTCGCGCACTGCGTCGAGGCCGTGCGCCGCCATGCGCTGGCCCGGCCCGACGTGGGCTTCACCGTGTGGCACGAAGGCAAGCTGTGCGAGCAGTGGCGCGCCGGCTCGCGCGAGCAGCGCCTGTCGGACGTGCTGGGCGAGGACTTCCTGGCCGACAGCGTGGCGGTGGACCACGCGGTGGGCCCGGTGCGCGTGACCGGCCGCGCCGGCATCCCCGACGCCGCCCGCTCGCGCGCCGACTGGCAGTTCGCGTACGTGAACGGCCGCTACGTGCGCGACAAGGTGATCACGCACGCGGCGCGCAGCGCCTACGAGGACCTGCTGCACGGGCAGCGCCAGCCCGCGTATGCGCTCTACGTGGAGATCGATCCCACGCGCGTGGACGTCAACGTGCACCCGACGAAGATCGAGGTGCGTTTCCGCGACAGCCGCGAGGTGCACCAGGCGGTGCGGCATGCGGTGGAGGGCGCGCTGTCGGCGCCGCGCGCGGCGCTCGCGGGTGCGCCGCAGGCAGTCGCCGCGGCCCCCGTCATGCCTGCCTGGCGGCAGCCGGCGATTCCGTTCGTGCCGGCGCAGCAAGGCAACCGGGTGGAAGACCTGGCCGCGCTGTGGTCCCCGTCCCCCGTAGGTCGGGGTGACGCCAGGAACCCCGACGCCGCGCCAGCGCCAGAAGTCGGGGTTCGCACGGCTCACCCCGACCTACCGTCAGGCGACTGGCCGCTCGGCCGCGCCATTGCGCAGCTCCAGGGCATCTACATCCTCGCCGAGAACGCACAGGGCCTGGTCGTCGTCGACATGCATGCCGCGCACGAGCGCATCGTGTACGAGCGCCTGAAGACGCAGATGGATGCACAGGCGATCCGCAGCCAGCCGCTGCTGATCCCGGCGACCTTCGCGGCCAGCCCCGCGGAGATCGCCACCGCCGAAGCCTCGCAGGCGACGCTGGAAGCGCTGGGCCTCCAGGTCACGCCCTTCAGCCCCAGGACGCTGGCGGTGCGCGCCGTGCCCGCCACCCTGGCGCAGGGCGACGCCGTGGAGCTGGCACGCAGCGTGCTCGCGGAACTGGCGCAGCACGATGGCAGCACCATCGTGGAGCGCGCGCGCAACGAACTGCTCGCCACGATGGCGTGCCACGGCGCGGTGCGCGCCAACCGCAAGCTCACGATCGAGGAGATGAACGCCCTCCTGCGCCAGATGGAAGAGACCGAGCGTTCGGACCAGTGCAACCACGGCCGCCCCACGTGGCGGCAGCTCACCCTGCGCGAGCTCGACGGCCTGTTCCTGCGCGGACGCTAGGAGCCAGTGATTTCCCGCAGGCCGGAAACTTTTCCGGCCTGGACCGACTCAGCAGAGACCATGCGACGAATGCGCCTCCTGCTCTCCGCCGCCGCCGTCGCCCTCGCTGGCGTGCTTACCGTCGGCTGCTCCAGCCTCGACGAGCGCCAGCGCGAATGGATCTTCCAGCCGGGCGACCGTGCCTGGGGCGGAAGCGCCAGCCTGGCCGAGGGCATGCAGGACGTCTGGATCGACTTCCGCTCCGACGTCACCAACCGCCCGGCCCGCCTGCATGGCCTCTGGCTCCCGGCGGAGAACCGCCCGCAGGACGGCCCCGTGCTGCTGTACCTGCACGGGGCCAAGTGGAACGTGCGCGGATCCGCCCCGCGCATCCGGCGCATGCACGACCTGGGTTTCTCGGTGCTGGCGGTCGACTACCGCGGCTTCGGCCAGTCCACGCGCGAATTGCCTTCCGAGGAGATGGCCTATGAGGACGCGCGCGCGGCCTGGCACTGGCTCGCGCGGCAGCATCCCGCCCGCTCCCGCTACATCTTCGGCCACTCGCTCGGCGGCGCGGTCGCCATCGACCTCGCCTCGCACGTGCAGGACGAACAGGGCGTGATCGTGGAGGGGACCTTCACGTCCATCGCGGACGTGGCGAGTTCGATGAAGTGGGGTTGGCTGCCGATCGGGCCGCTGATCACGCAGCGCTTCGACTCGCTGCGCAAGGTGGACAAGGTGCAGTCGCCGCTGCTGGTGGTGCACGGCGACAACGACAGGTTGATCGACGCCTCGCTGGGCCGGCGCCTCTACGACGCCGCCGGCGGGCGCAAGCACTTCATGCTGGTGGAAGGCGGCTCGCACTTCAGCACCATGGCCGTGGGCCTGGACCAGTACCGCGAGGCACTGGCGCAGTTCTTCCAGCTCGCCCGCTAGGCGCCGGGGCTCACTCCCCGTGGGCGGCCGCGTCCGCCTGCGGATGCTCTGCCGGCTGCGGCTGCTGCTGCTGTTGCACGGAGCCCGCCGCGCGGGCGCCGTCGGCCCTGCGCAAGCCGAGATTCTTCAACTCGCGTTCCAGGAGTTCCTTGCGAACGGACAGCGGCAGGGTCTCGTTGGCCCATGAAGCCTCGAGATCGTCCGGCCCCCCGCGGAAACTGCTACTGCTCATGGCCTTCATGGTGGAGCACGAAGACTGCACCCACAAGGCTGCCGGCGCGCGTCCCCTTGTACGACGCGTCCGACATGTAAAGCCTACGGGCCGGAATTCTCCTGGCTCGCCAGGTCGGCGAACCAGGCGATGAACCGCCCGGTATCCGCCTTGTCGAAAACCGCATCCGCACCGAGGTCCATGCAATGCTGCCGCACTCCCGGTGTCGCATAGCTGCTGAACACCACGATGCGGCCACCCTGCGGATCGGCTTTGCAGCGGCTGATGACGTTCATGCCGGCTCCCTGTTCCAGGACGAGGTCCACCACGGCGACATCCCATTCGCCCGGGTGGTCCGCCAGCCACAGATTGGCTTCCGCCTCCGTGCCGGCGTGGGCCACCACGCGGAAGCCGCCGATCGAGGAAAACAGGTCCGCCAGCAATCCGCGCATGCGCTGCAGGTCTTCCACCAGGAACACCCTCAGTTCCACGCGTTGACTTCCTTCGTGCTCACGCTGTCATTGTCCGCGTACGGTCGCGTGCGCGGTCCCCGTTGAAACTATTTGCATATGGACCCGCTGAGGCACGCCGGCGCCCGCAGGGCCACGCGAGGCCTTCTGCTAACCTCGACCGGATGCCCACCGACGCGCTGCCCGCCATCGTGGCGCTTGCCGGCCCGACCGCGTCCGGCAAGAGCGCCGCATCCCTCGCCATCGCCGAGGCCCTGGACGCGGAAATCGTCAGCGTCGATTCGGCGCTGGTCTACCGGGGCATGGACATCGGCACCGCGAAGCCCTCGCGCGAGGAGCGCGCGCGCGTCGTGCACCACCTCATCGACATCCGCGATCCGGCCCAGAGCTACAGCGCCGCGGAATTCGCCGCCGATGCGCGGCGCCTGGTGGAAGAAATCCGCGGGCGCGGGCACCGCGTGGTCTTCGCCGGCGGCACCATGCTTTACTTCAAGGCGCTGTTCGAGGGACTCGCGGAGATGCCGGCGGCGGATGCCGGAATCCGCGCCGGGATCGAAACGGAGGCGGGCGCGCACGGCTGGCCGGCCCTGCATGCGGAGCTCGCCCGGGTGGACCCTGCCACCGCTGCGCGCATCGCGCCCAACGACGCGCAGCGCATCCAGCGGGCGCTCGAAGTGTTCCGCCTCACCGGGCGCCCTCTCTCCGCATGGCACGAAAGCAGTCCGGCGGCCCCGGGCCTGCGACCGGACCGCTTCCTCTCGCTGGAGCCCGCCGACCGCGCCTGGCTGCACGAGCGCATCGCCCGGCGCTTCGATGCGATGCTCGCCGCCGGCTTCCTCGACGAAGTCCGCGCCCTGCGCGCGCGCGCAGACCTGCACCCGGGCCTGCCCAGCATGCGGTGCGTGGGCTATCGCCAGGCCTGGGAAGCGCTGGCCGGCGCCTTTCCCTTGGAGAGCGTGCGCGAGCGCGGCATCGCCGCCACCCGCCAGCTGGCCAAGCGGCAGCTCACCTGGCTGCGCGGCCTGCCGCAGCGGCAGGTGATCGCATGCGACGCGCCCGACGCGCTCGCGCAGGTGCTGCGCGCCGTGGGAGTGGCGGCCTGATGCTGCGCGTGGAGGGACTCGCCAAGCGCTACGGCGAAGTCGCCGTGTTCGGGAACGTGTCGCTCGCCGTCGCGCCGGGAGAGTTCGTGGCCATCGTCGGCGAATCCGGCGTCGGCAAGTCGACGCTGCTCAATTGCATGGCCGGCCTCGACACCTGGAATGCGGGCCGCGTGCTGGTGGACGGCGACGACCTGTCCACGCTGGACGACGACGCGCGCGCGCTGCTGCGCCGGCGCAAGCTGGGTTTCGTGTTCCAGGCCTTCCACGTGCTGCCCCACCTGGACGTGGCGCAGAACGTCGCCCTGCCGCTGTTGCTGCTGCAGCGGCCGGATCCCGCGCGGGTCGCCGCCATGCTGGACGCCGTGGGGCTCACCGGGCTGGGCGCGCGCCTGCCGCAGGCGTTGAGCGGCGGGCAGCTGCAGCGCGTGGCGATCGCACGCGCGCTGGTGCACGGCCCCAGGCTGCTGCTGGCGGACGAACCCACGGGCAACCTGGATCCGGCCACGGCCGCGCGGGTGATGGAGGTGCTGCGCACGCAGGCACGGGAAAGCGGTGCCGCGGTGGTGCTGGTGACGCATTCCGCCGCGGCCGCCGGGCAGGCGGACCGCGTGCTGCACCTGCGCAGCGACGGAATCGGGGCCTGAACCCTGGGGATCAGCCGCCGGGTGCGTTCAGCCCGAGGCGCTGCGCCAGGGCGGCCGTCGGCAGCGAACCCTCGACGGTGACGATCTGGCCGTTCTGCGCGTTCTTGCCCACCACGACCGGCACGCCGCCGAAGCCGAAGCGGGTGAACAGCTGCGTGTTCTGGCGCACGAC
>SEAY01000104.1 GCA_004144865.1 Comamonadaceae bacterium | reverse complement strand
CTGCAGGCGCGCCCCGAAACGGTGAAGAGCCAGCAGCAGGGCAAGGCCGAAACCCGCTACAAGCTCAAGGGCAAGGGCAACGTGCTGTCGGAAGGCCGCGCGATCGGCCAGAAGGTCGGCACGGGTCCCGTGCGGCTGGTACACAGCACGACCGAGATGGACCGCGTGCAGCCCGGCGACGTGCTGGTCACCGACATGACCGACCCGAACTGGGAGCCGGTGATGAAGCGCGCCTCGGCCATCGTCACCAACCGCGGCGGGCGCACCTGCCACGCGGCCATCATCGCGCGCGAGCTGGGCATCCCCGCGGTCGTCGGCTGCGGCGACGCCACCGAGACGCTGAAGGACGGCACCCTGGTCACGGTGAGCTGCGCCGAGGGCGACACCGGCTTCATCTACGACGGCCTGCTGGAGACCGAGATCACCGAGGTGCAGCGCGGCGAGATGCCCAAGATCAAGACGAAGATCGCGATGAACGTCGGCAACCCGCAGCTCGCCTTCGACTTCGCGCAGCTTCCGAACGACGGCGTGGGCCTCGCCCGGCTGGAATTCATCATCAACAACAACATCGGCGTCCACCCGAAGGCGATCCTCGACTACCCGAATGTCGATGCCGACCTGAAGAAGGCGGTGGAGTCGGTGGCGCGCGGGCATGCCTCGCCGCGTGCCTTCTACGTCGACAAGGTGGCCGAGGGCGTGGCCACCATCGCCGCAGCCTTCTGGCCCAAGCCCGTGATCGTGCGCCTGTCCGACTTCAAGTCGAACGAATACCGCAAGCTGATCGGCGGCAGCCGCTACGAGCCCGAGGAAGAGAACCCGATGCTCGGCTTCCGGGGCGCCGCGCGCTACATCAGCAGTGACTTCAAGGAAGCCTTCGAGATGGAGTGCGAGGCGCTGGTGCGCGTGCGCCGCGACATGGGCCTGACCAACGTGCAGGTGATGGTGCCCTTCGTGCGCACGCTGTCGCAGGCCGAGCGCGTGACGAAGCTGCTCGCCGAGCATGGCCTCAAGCGCGGCGAGAACGACCTGAAGGTGATCATGATGTGCGAGATCCCCAGCAACGCGATCCTCGCGGACCGGTTCCTGGAGCACTTCGACGGCTTCTCCATCGGTTCGAACGACCTGACCCAGCTCACCCTGGGGCTGGACCGGGACTCCGGGCTGGAATTGCTGGCGGCGGATTTCGACGAGCGCGACCCCGCCGTGAAGGCACTGCTGTCGATGGCGATCAAGGCCTGCGTCGCGCAGGGCAAGTACGTCGGCATCTGCGGCCAGGGCCCCAGCGACCACCCCGATTTCGCCGAGTGGCTGGTCCAGGAAGGGATCACCTCGATCTCGCTGAACCCGGACTCCGTGATCGCCACCTGGCAGAAGCTGGCGGCCTCGTAGGCCGGGGGCGCTCAGGCGGCGCCCAGCTTCTCCATGTCGCTCACGAAGGCCGCGGCCCGCTGCGAGCCGACCACCTGCCCCAGCGACGCTTCCACGCGATGCAGGGTGGCCCGGAATTCCTGCAGGGACTGGGCCTTCTCCAGGCGCAGGCACAGGTCGACGGCGGCAGGTCCCAGCATGTCGTTGAGGCGGCGCACGGCCTGGATGCGGACCTGCGCCAGCGGCAGCGGCGCCGGCGCCGCCGTCGCGCGGCGGGCCTCCACGGCGGCGGGGGCGGTTCCGAGCCGCTCGACGTAGCCTTCGGTGAGCATGGCGTTGAGCAGTTCCGCCACCTCGCCGCAGGCGGCGCCGAGCGTGGCGAGCTCCTGGCCGTTGCGGCGGCCATCGACCAGGATCAGGAGCGAGCGTTGGCGCGGCGTGAGGCCGCCCTGGCGGATCGCCAGCGCATCCACGCCGCGCTGGGTCTTGCGGTAGACGATGTCCTTGTCCAGCACGATGGCTCCCGGTGTTGGCTCGTGCTGGTCAGTATGCGAAACGGCACGCCGGCGGGATTAAGCAAATTCCCTAGAGAGGTGCGCTGGCACAACGCGGCAGTGCGATGATGCGCGCCATGGAGGAGGTCCAACCATGAGCGGCGAGGCACCGGCCCCGCCTGCCGCAGCCTACGCGCGCCGCCTGCACCGGCTGGTGGCGAGCTATATCGCGGGCTTCATCAGCTTCCTGCTGCTGCTCGCGTGGGCCGAGCAGCAGGGGCTGTCGCGCTTCTGGCTGGGGCCGATCTTCATCTTCTCCACGGTGATGATGTATGCGGCGATCGGCATCTACAGCCGTACCACGGACCCCGAGGAGTACTACGTCGCGGGCCGGCGCATCCCGCCGATGTACAACGGCATGGCGGCCGCCGCCGACTGGATGAGCGCCGCGTCTTTCATCAGCCTGGCGGGCGGCCTGTACCTGCAGGGCTTCGCGGGCACGGCGCAGCAGGCCGGTGGCCTGGCCTACGTGCTCGGATGGACCGGGGGCTTCTGCCTGGTGGCCCTGCTGGTCGCGCCGTACCTGCGGCGGCAGAACCTCTACACCGTGCCGGACTATTTCCACGCGCGCTTCGGCGGCGACTGGCCGCGGCGGCTCGCGGCGCTGGCGGCGGTGATCTGTTCGTTCACCTACGTGGTGGCGCAGATCTACGGCATCGGCCTGATCGCATCGCGGCTGACCGGCGTGCAGTTCGAGATCGGCATCCTGCTCGGGCTCGGGGGCGTGCTCCTGTGTTCGTTCCTGGGGGGCATGCGCGCCATCACCTGGACGCAGGTGGCGCAGTACGTCGTGCTGCTGCTCGCCTTCCTCATCCCCGTGTCGTGGCTCGCGTACAAGCAGCTTGGCAACCCGCTCGCGCCCCTCGTGTACGGCAAGCAGCTGGAGAAGATCCAGGAGCTGGAGCGGCGGCTGGTCGACTCGCCGCAGGAGAAGCAGGTGCAGGCCGAGTTCCTGCGCCGCGCCGCCGACTACAGGGCCAAGCTGGCGGACGTCGAGAACGCGCTGGCCCGCGAGCGGGCCGAAGCGCGCGAGCGCATCCGGCGCCTGAAGGCGGAGGATGCCGACTCCGACCGCATCGTGGCGGCCAACCGCATGCTGGCGGCGATGCCGCGCGACGCGGCCAGCGCGCGCGAGCAGTGGACCCGCGCGCTGCACGAGTCGTTGCAGCGTGCGCAGGCGCTCGGCGGCCTGCCGCAGCATGGCACACCCTTCGCAGGGGATCCCGCCGGCTCGGCGCAGGAGCGCGAGGACTTCGGCAACTCGCGCGCCAACTTCCTCGCGCTGATGTTCTGCCTCATGGCGGGCACCGCGGGGCTGCCGCACCTGCTCACGCGCTTCTACACCACGCCCAGCGTGGCCGACACGCGCACTTCGGTGGGCTGGGCGCTGTTCTTCGTGGCGCTCCTGTACCTGAGCGTCCCGGCCCTCGCGGTCCTGGTCAAGTACGAGGTGATGCAGGGCCTCGTGGGCAGCAGCTTCGAATCGCTGCCCGCATGGATCGTGCAGTGGGCGCGCGTGGACCCTTCGCTGGTGGCGGTGAGCGACGTCAACGGCGACGGCCGCGTGCAGTACGGCGAGATCCGCCTGGGCGCCGACATCATCATGCTGGCCACGCCGGAGATCGGCGGGCTGCCCTACGTGGTATCGGGTCTGGTCGCCGCGGGCGGCCTCGCCGCGGCCCTGTCGACGGCCGACGGGCTGCTGCTCACCATCAGCAACGCCCTGGTGCGCGACCTCTATGCGCGCGACATCGGGCACGCCATCACCCCGGAGCAGCGCGTGATCCTGTCGAAGTTCGCGCTGCTGGGGGTGGCGCTGCTCGCAGCGATGGTGGCCTCGCTCAAGCCGGCGGACATCCTGCCGCTGGTTTCCGCGTCGTTCTCCCTCGCGGCCTCGGCGCTGCTGCCTGCGATGGTGCTCGGGATCTTCTGGCCGCGCACGACACGCGCGGGCGCGGTGAGCGGCATGCTCGCGGGCTTCGGCATCACCGTGTACTACATGCTCGCCAACGCCCCGGCACTGCGCGCCGCGCTGGGCAGTTCGCCGCAGCCGGCGCTGTGGTTCGGCATCCAGCCGATGGCTTCCGGTGTCTTCGGCGTGGCGCTCGGAGCCTTGGTGACCGTGCTGGCGAGCCTCGCAACGCGGGACCGCCCGCGCTGAGCGCGCTCCGCACTGGGACATACCCTAGGACCAACACCGCACCGCTGTAAGGGCGCAGTAAGCGGCGCTGCAAACCATTGCCGGCAACCTGACGTCACCGTAAGGAAGCCGTGTGCTGCTGCTGGTCGAGATCCTGAAGTTGCTGGCCGAGGTCGCACTGCTGGCGCTGGCGGGCCAGTTCGTGCTGGGGCTGCTCGCGGGCAAGCGCCGCGAGCAGAACCCGTTCTACCAGCTGTTCCAGGTGCTGACGAAGCCCCTGATCGCAGGCGCGCGGAAGGTGTCGCCCCGCGTCGTCCTCGACCAGCACGTTCCCCTGGTCGCCTTCTTCCTCCTGTTCTTCGTCTGGCTGGTCGCCACGATCACCAAGATCGACATCTGCGTGCGGATCGGGGTGCACCTGTGCAAGTGATGCGTTCGCTCCGTCACCGCGGCTACCGCTGGCGCGCCATGGCGCTGCTGGTGTTCGGGCGGCGGGAGCGGGCCTTCTCGGTCCTGGAGGCGATGCTCTCCGAGTTCCCCGGCGACCCGTATGCCCTCGCGAGCATCGCGCACCTGCAGGCGCAGTCCGGCGACCCCGCAGGAGCCATGCGCACGATGGAGCAGCTGCTGCGGGCCGAGCCGCAGAACGGAGCGCACTGGTTCAACCACGGCTTCCTGCTGGAGGAGGCCGGCGAGTACGAGCGCGCGGAAGCCGCCTTCCGCCGCGCCACCGAACTGTCTCCCCAGCTCGACCGGGCCTGGTACGGCCTGGGGCTGGTGCTGATCCGCCAGCAACGCCTCGACGAGGCGCTCGCCGCGCTCAAGCGCAACACCCAATTGCAACCCATGAGCCCGTACGGCTGGTATCAGCTCGCCCGGGTCCATGTGGACCGGCACGAGCCCGAGGAGGCGCGGAAGATCATCCGCCACCTCCAGAGGTTCGAGCCCAAGGTCGCCGCGCAGCTGCAGCGGGAGACGGGCCTCACCGTCGAACCCGCCCACTGAGAGCGACCCGACGGGACGGCCCGGTTGCAGGCGTGGCGCATGCCACGGCGGGCCGCATGGCAACTGGCGAGGAGGACTTCGGTCCGCAAAAGGAGACAAAGCATGGAGATGACCGCAAGGCATCGGGAGTACTGGCAGAGGAATCTGCGGATCACGGGAATATTGCTGGCGATCTGGTTCGTCGTGACCTTCGTCGTCAGCTACTTCGCGCGTGACCTCAGCTTCAACTTCTTCGGCTGGCCCTTCAGCTTCTGGATGGGGGCCCAGGGCGCGCTGGTGATCTACGTCGCCATCATCTGGTACTACGCGCGCTACATGAACAAGCTGGACCAGGAATACGGCGTTGCCGAGGAGGACTGACAGCATGGCCACCCTGAATCCCGACCGTCCCCAACCGAACGTTTCGTCCTCGTCCAACGCTGCCTTCAAGAAGCAGCTGAACAAGGTCTACACCTTCTATACCGGCGGCTTCATCGCCTTCGTGGTCGTCCTCGCGATCCTCGAGCAGATGGGCCTGAACCGCGAGTGGATCGGCTTCATCTTCCTGCTCGCCACCATCGGCCTGTACGCCGGCATCGGCATCATGAGCCGCACCACCGACGCGGCGGAATACTACGTCGCCGGGCGGCGCGTGCCCGCCGTCTACAACGGCATGGCCACGGGCGCCGACTGGATGTCCGCGGCCTCGTTCATCGGCATGGCCGGCACGCTGTACCTCACGGGCTACAGTGGCCTCGCATTCATCATGGGATGGACCGGCGGCTACTGCCTGGTGGCGCTGTTCCTCGCGCCCTACCTGCGCAAGTTCGGGCAGTTCACGATCCCCGACTTCCTCGGCGAGCGCTATGGCGGCAACCTGCCGCGCTTCATCGGCATCATCGCCGCCATCCTCTGTTCCTTCACCTACGTGGTGGCGCAGATCTACGGCGTGGGCATCATCACCAGCCGCCTGACCGGCGTGGCGTTCGAGATCGGCATCTTCCTGGGCCTGGCGGGCATCCTGGTCTGCTCCTTCCTGGGCGGCATGCGCGCGGTGACGTGGACGCAGGTGGCGCAGTACATCATCCTGATCATCGCGTACCTGATCCCCGTGGTCTGGCTGTCGGTCAAGCAGACCAGCGTGCCGGTGCCGCAGGTGATCTACGGCTACCAGCTGGAGAAGGTCTCCGCCAAGGAGGCCCAGCTGATGAACGATCCCAAGGAGCTGGAAGTTCGCAAGGTCTTCGCGGACCGCTCCGCCGCCCTGGACGCCAAGATCAAGAATCCGGGGCCCGCCCTGGTCGCCGATCGTGCCGCCGCCGAGAAGAAGCTGGCCGACCTGCGGGCCGGCAACGCGCCGGTGACCGACGTCGAGGCCGCCGAGAAGGCGCTGGCCGGGGTGCCGAAGGACGAGGCCGCCGCCGTGAAAGCCTGGACGGCCGCCAAGACCGCGGCCGACAACGGCAACAAGCCGCTGGCCGGCATGCCGCGGCACGCGGCGATCTTCGCGGGCGACCCCAAGGGCGACGCCAAGGCGCAGGAGACCTACGACACCTCGCGGCGCAACTTCCTCGCGCTGATCTTCTGCCTGATGGTGGGCACCGCGGCGCTCCCGCACATCCTGATGCGCTACTACACGACGCCCAGCGTGAAGGAGGCGCGCCAGTCGGTGTTCTGGTCGCTGTTCTTCATCTTCATGCTGTACTTCACGGCGCCCGCCCTGGCGGTGCTGGTGAAGTACGAGATGTTCAACAACGTCGTCGGCAGCGCGTTCAACAACCTGCCGTACTGGATATCCGCCTGGAACAAAGTCGACCCGACGCTGCTTTCCGTCACCGACATCAACGGCGACGGCATCCTGCAGCTGGGTGAGATGAAGATCGGCGGCGACATCATCGTGCTGGCCACGCCCGCCATCGGCGGACTGCCGTACGTGATCTCCGGCCTGGTGGCGGCAGGCGGCCTCGCGGCGGCGCTTTCCACCGCCGACGGCCTGCTGCTCACGATCGCCAATGCGCTGAGCCATGACCTGTACTACAAGATGCTCGACCCGAACGCGCCCACGGCGCGCCGGGTGATGCTCTCCAAGATGCTGCTCCTGGTCGTGGCGCTCGCCGCGGCGGCGGTGGCATCGCAGAAGCCGGCCGACATCCTGTTCCTGGTCTCCGCGGCGTTCTCGTTCGCCGCGGCGGCGTTCTTCCCGGCCCTGGTGCTCGGCATCTTCTGGAAGCGCGCGACCGGCATCGCCGCTTCGCTGGGCATGATCGCGGGCCTCGGGATCACCTTCTACTACATGGTGACCACCCAGCCCTGGCTGCGCGGCGTGTTCGGCATCACCTCGCCGATCGAGCTGTGGTTCGGCATCCAGCCGATCTCCGCGGGCGTGTTCGGCGTGCCGCTGGGCTTCGCCGTGATCCTGCTCGTGAGCCTGGTCACGCCGGCGCCGAACAAGAAGACGCAGGAACTCGTCGAGCACGTGCGCTACCCCGAACTGCGGGGAACCGCCGCGCGCGCGGCCTGAGCCTCGCGTCCTCCGCTTCGGAAGCCCCGGGAGTCCCCCGGGGCTTTTTTCATGGCTGCGTGGAGAAGATCCAGCCGCGCGAGCAGCGGCTGCAGCGCACGTCGATCTCCTGCAGGCGGGGGCGGTGGCCCACCACGTGGAAGCGGCCGTAATCGCCGCAGTCGGGGCAGCTCGCCTGGTTGGCCGCCTGCTCGGCGCGCATCAGGAGGAAGGCGTAGCGGCGCATCGCCCACGCCCCGATCGCGGCGCACAGCACGACGAACAGCACGTTGGCCAGCTGGGTGTCGCCCTCGGAGGTGCGGAAGGCCTCCATCGCGCCGACGACGGCGATCACGCTGAGGAACGCGAGGACCATGTGCGCATGGCTCGAAAGCAGCTGGCGCTCGTACCACTTGCGGAATCCGATGCGCTTGAAATGTTCGGCGAGGGGGTTGTCCATGGCGTCCTCCGCTGCGGGGGAATGTCCGGGCATTCTGGCGCCGGGCGGAGGCGCGGCGTGTCCGCATTCCTCTCATAATTCGCCCATGCCCGACAGCAGCAGTGGCCACTCCCCGCCGCCATCCAGTTTGCTGGCGGCGCTGCGGCCGGAGCTCGTCCGTCACCCGCCGTTCGCGCAGATGGAGGGCGACGCGGTGGACTTCTTCCTCGCCCATTCGGAGCAGCGCTACTACGCACCGGGTGAGACGCTGGTGGAACCGGGGGGCGGAGCCGTCGGCGAGATCTTCTTCATCCGGCAGGGGGCCGTGACCGGCTTGAAGGGCCTGGCGGAACTCTCGGGGGGCGCGTTCCAGTACGAGGCCGGCGAACTGTTCCCGGTGAGCGCGGCCGTCGCGCGCCGCGCCGTCACGGCGACCTACCGGTCCACCGGCGATACCTTCGTGCTGGCCCTGCCCAGGGTGGCGATGGAGGAGCTGGCGGCGCGCAGCCCGCAGTTCGCGGATTTCCTCAATCGGCGCGTCGCCGGCTTCCTCGAACTGTCGCGGCGCGCGCTGCAGGTCGCGTTCGCCTCGCAGACCCTGGCCGAGCAGTCGCTGGAGACCCCGCTCGGGGAGCTCGTGAGGGCCGAACCGGTGACCTGCAGTCCCGCCACGCCGCTGCTCGACGCCCTCGCCGGGATGCATGCGCGCCGCATCGGCTCCATCGTGGTGACCGGGGAGGGCGGCGCCGTGGAGGGCATCCTCACCCGCTACGACGTGCTGGGCCGCGTCGCGCTTGCCGGCACGCCGCTGGAAGCGCCGGTGGGGCAGGTGATGGTGCAGCCGGTGCACACGCTGACGGTGGAGCACACGGCGCAGGATGCCGCCCTGCTGATGTCGCAGCACGGGATCCGCCACGTGCCGGTCACCCGCGGCGGCGTCCTCGTCGGACTGGTGTCCGAGCGCGACCTGTTCGCCATGCAACGCCTGTCGCTCAAGCAGGTGAGCACGTCGATCCGCGCGGCGCAGGACGTCGCCACGCTGCGGATGGTGGCGCAGGACATCCGGCGCTTCGCGCGCAACCTGCTCGGCCAGGGCGTGCAGGCGCGCCAGCTCACCACGCTCATCAGCCACCTCAACGACGTGCTCACGGTGCACCTGCTGGAGCTGAAGGCGGCGGAGCACGGCATCCATCTCGACCGCATGTGCTGGCTCGCGCTCGGCTCCGAAGGCCGCAGCGAACAGACGGTCGCCACCGACCAGGACAACGCGCTGGTCCTGCGCGACGGGACCACCGACGCCGAGCGTCGCGCCGCACTGGCTTTCGGACGCGACGTGAACCTCGCCCTGGCGGAATGTGGCTATCCGCTTTGCCGCGGCGGGGTGATGGCGGGCGAGGAGGCTTGCTGCCTGACCCTGCGGCAGTGGCGCGAGCGCTTCTCGCAATGGATCGACCATGGGGGCCCCGGGGACCTGCTCAACGCCAGCATCTTCTTCGACCTGCGGCCCCTCGCGGGCGACATGGCGCTGGCGGAAGTGCTGCGGGCCGAAGTGCTGGAGTCGGCCCGGCGCACGCCGCGCTTCCTCAAGCAGCTGGCGCTGAATGCGCTGTCGCACGGCGCCCCGCTCAACTGGATGGGCGCCATCGCGGCGGACGAGCAGGGCACGCTCGACCTGAAGCTGCAGGGCACCGCGATCTTCGTGGACGCGGCGCGCCTGTACAGCCTGGCGCACGGCGTACCCGCGGCGAACACGCGCGAGCGGCTCGAGGGGGTCGGCGCCCGGATGGGCCTGGCACGCTCGGAGTACGAGGCCTGGGTCGGCGCCTTCGAGTTCCTCCAGATGCTGCGGCTGCGCATCCAGCTGGAGGGACAGGAGGGCGACAACCCCAACCGGCTGCGCCCCGCCGCCCTCAACGACATCGACCGGCGCATGCTCAAGGAATCGCTGCGGCTCGCGCGCATGCTGCAGCAGCGCATGCACCTGGACTACGAGCGCTGAGCATGGACTGGCTGCCCTGGCGCCGCCGTGCTGCCGGCATCGATGCGTCCCGCTGGCTGGTGATGGACGTGGAGAGCAGCGGCCTCGATCCCGGCCGCGACCGCCTGCTCGCCGTCGCGGCGATCGGCCTGCGCGTCGACTGGCCCGCGCGCCGCCTGGCCGTCGTCCTGGCGGACAGCTTCGAGGTGGTGCTGCGCCAGGAGGCGCCCAGCAGCCGCGAGAACATCCTGCTGCACGGCATCGGGGTCCAGCGGCAGAAGGAGGGCGTGCCGCCGGCGCAGGCGCTGGCGGCATTCGCGGCCTTCTCGGCGGGCGCGCCCCTGCTGGCTTTCCATGCCGCGTTCGACCGCGCCATCGTCGGGCGCCATGCGCAGGCCGCGCTCGGCGCGTCCCTGCCCAACCCCTGGCTGGACATCGAGCACCTGTGCCGCGTCACCCATCCGCAGGTGCGGGCCCGCTCGCTCGACGAATGGATGGCGCACTTCGGCATCCGCTGCGCGGCCCGCCACCAGGCCATGGCCGACAGCCTGGCGGAATGCGAACTCCTGCAGCGGATCTGGCCCCGCGTGGCCGCCGAATGCAGCAGCTGGCGCGACGTGCAAAGGCTGGCCCGGCACCATCGCTGGGTCGCGGGCGGCTGAGCGGCCTCCGTCCAATGGAGGAGGCCCTGTGACCGGCGCACACGCCGACGCATAATCGGTAACACTTAAGCATCGGCGGAATGTCCGCCCCATGCAGCCGCCATGACCATCTCCAAGACCGCCGCCGGGCACCAGGTGCTGAAGGACCGTTCAGCCGGCCTGTCGCCGCGGCAACGGGCGGCGCTGATCCTCATCGACGGGCAGCGCACGCTCGAGGAGGTGCTGGCGGCCACCTCGCCCGGCGGCGTGACCCGCGCCGACATCGAAACGCTGCTGGCCCTGGGCCTGGTGGCGGACGAACCGGGGGATTCCTACCCCATGCCGCTGGCGCCACGGGCGGCGGCGGTCGCAACGCCGGAGCGCGAGCGCTACATGCATGCCTACGCCCTGGCCACGCAGCTCACGGCCGCCCTCGGGCGCAAGGGCAGCGAGCTCAACCTGGCGGTGGAGGCGGCGGGCTCGCTGGAGGAGCTGCAGGCGCTCGCCCCGCGCATCCGCCAGGCCGTGGGGCCGGAGCGCTTCGCGTCCCTCCAGCAGCTGCTCAACTAGGCGGCGGACGCCTCCCGCCGGCCCGCGCTATAATCGCGGGCTTTCCCTTGCCGCACCCCGTCTTGACGCCGGAGGCGGCTTTCATCCACAAGGAGATTCAATGCGTCACTATGAAATCGTCTTGCTGATCCACCCGGACCAGAGCGAGCAGGTTCCGGCCATGCTGGAGCGCTACAAGGGCATGATCACCGCCGGCAACGGCAAGGTGCACCGCGTGGAAGACTGGGGCCGCCGCCAGCTGGCCTACCAGATCAGCAAGCTCGCCAAGGCCCACTTCCTGTGCATCAACATCGAGGCCGACCAGGCCGTGATGAGCGAGCTGGAGCACGCGTTCCGCTTCAACGATGCCGTCCTGCGCCACCTGACCGTGGTGAAGAAGAAGGCCGAGACCGGCCCGTCCTCCATGATGAAGACCGTGGAGCGCGAGGAAGCCCGCAAGGCGCAGCAGGCGGAGTTCCAGTCGTAAGCCGGCGCTTCCGCCGGGTGTGAACCAGACGATCCTGAGCGCGCGTATCGCGGAGGCCAAGCCCCTGCGCTACACCCCCGCCGGACTGCCCGCCCTCGACCTGCGGCTCGAACACGAGTCGGAAACCCTGGAAGCAGGGATGAACAGGCAGGTGAAGGTGGAGATCCGGGCGGTAGCCTTCGGGACGGATGCGGAAACGCTCGCGCGGCAGGCGATCGGCAGCGGCTTTCGCTTCACCGGTTTCCTCGCGGCGTTCCGCCACGGCAAGCACCCGGTCCTGCACATCCAGTCATTCCAGCAAGACACTTAATTCGTAGAGGTCCCACATGGCCACGTTCAAGAAATTCAACAAGGACAAGCGTCCGAAGCGCAACACCCAGTCGCTGCTGTTCAAGCGCAAGCGCTTCTGCCGCTTCACCGTCGCCGGCGTCGAAGAGATCGACTACAAGGATGTCGACACCCTGCG
>SEAY01000103.1 GCA_004144865.1 Comamonadaceae bacterium | reverse complement strand
TCCGGCTCGAACTTGTCGATGGCGTGCATCAGCCCGAGGTTGCCTTCCTCGATGAGGTCCGACAGCGGCACGCCACGCCCGAGATAGCCCTTGGCGATGCTCACCACCAGCCGCAGGTTGTGCTCGATCATCGACTGCCGGGCGGCGAAGTCGCCGGCGCGGGCGCGCACCGCGGTGGCGTACTCCTCTTCGGCGGTGAACAGCGTCGTGCGGCGCACGTCGCGCAGGTAGAGCGTGAGGGTGTCGCTGCTCTCCCCCGACAGGTCGGCGGGAATCTCGCGCAGCGCGCTTTCCGGCACGGGCTCGGCGGCGGGAGCGGCACCCGGCTCATCCGTACCGGGCGCGTCCGCATCGGGGCGGGCGCCTGCAGGCGTCGGCGAACCGTGCCCGTTGCGCCGCTTCATCGCTATCTCGGTGGCAGGTACCTCGCGGGATCCACCGGCTTGCCCTGCCGGCGGATCTCGAAGTGCAGCTTCACGCGGTCGGTGTCGGTGGACCCCATCTCCGCGATCTTCTGCCCCTTGCGGACGTTCTGGTCCTCCTTCACCAGCAGCGCCTGGTTGTGCGCATAGGCGGTGAGGTAGGTGTTGTTGTGCTTCAGGATGATCAGGTTGCCGTAGCCGCGCAGGCCGGCGCCCGCGTAAACCACGCGGCCGTCGGCCGCCGCGACCACGGGGTCGCCCGCCCGGCCGGCGATGTCGATGCCCTTGTTCTTCTGCTCGTCGAAGCCGGCGAGCACCGTGGCCGCGCTGGCCGTGGGCCAGCCCCACGCGATCTCCTCGTCCGCACCCGTGGCGGGCGGGCGCGGGGCGCTGGCGGAAGCAACGGGCGGCGTGGCTGCGGGAGCCGGAGCAGGAGCAGGAGCGGGAGCAGCGGCAACGGGTGCGGACGCGGACGGCGATGCGGCGGCCGCAGGCGCGGTCGGCGCAGCCGGCGTGGCTGCCGCAGCGACCGTGGGCGGCGCCACGCGCAGCACTTGCCCCACCTCCAGCACGTTGGGGTTGTCCATGTTGTTCCAGCGCGCAACGTCGCGCCAGTTCTGGCCGGACTCCAGCGCGATGCGCAGCAGCGTGTCGCCGGGGCGCACGGTGTAGTAGCCGGGCTTGCCGGCGTTCTCGGCGCCCGGCAGCACGCGCGCGGGCTCACCCGGCGCGGGCGTGACCACGACGGCGGAGCGCGGCGCGCTGCGATCTTCCACCGGCGCGGGGGCACGGCGCGGCGCGGCGCAGCCGGCGAGCATCGCGATCGCCAGCAGCAGCCCCAGCCAAGTCCATGCGCGACCGCGCGATTCCATCCAGATCTTCCTCATGCAATGCCTGATTTTAGGGGGACAAAGTGAACGCTCTCAAGGACGGTCTGCTTCAGCCGCCCCGCGCTTTTCTCCACGATCACCAGCGCCTGGCGGCCCTGGGCCGTCACCATGGGCGCGACGATGCGCCCGCCCTCGGCGAGCTGGTCGGTCCACGCCGCCGGCAGCGCATCGCCGCCGGCCGCAGCGATGATGCCTGCATATGGCGCGCCCCGGGCGAAACCCGCCATGCCGTCGCCGAACAGCAGGTGCACGTTGGGCAGGCGGAATGCGCGCAGGTTCTCGCGCGCGCGCTCATGCAGGCCGCGCAGCCGCTCGATGCTGTAGACCTCCGTGGCGACCTGGCCGAGCACCGCCGCCTGGTACCCGCAGCCCGTGCCGATCTCCAGCACGCGTCCCAGCCGTCCGTCGGCGCCCGTGCGCCCGCCCAGCAGCAGCTCGATCATGCGCGCCACCACGTTGGGCTTGGAGATCGTCTGCCCGAGCCCGATCGGCAGGCTCGTGTCCTCGTACGCCTGGTTCACCAGCGCGCTGTCGACGAAGCGATGGCGCTCCACCGCATTCATCGCGGCCAGGACGCGCGCATCGGAGATGCCCTGCGCGGCGAGCTTTTGCACCATGCGCGCGCGCACCGCCTGCGAATCGAGGCCGACTCCCGCCGGGGCCGCCACGCGCGCAGGCGCAGCTGCCGGGCCCGGGCGCGGCGCCGCAGGCCGGGGGCCGCCGGCGTCGAGCTTCGCGGGAAAGCCGGGGCGGCGCGTCATGCGCCTGCGTCCTGCCGGTCGATCTGCGCGGCGGCCTGGCCCCAGTAGCGCAGCGCATCGTGGTCGGTCAGGTCCACCTTCAGCGGGGTGATCGAAGGATGGCCGTTGAGGGTGGCGTGGAAGTCGGTGCCTTCCGCGTCGTCCTTGGCCTTGCCCGCGCCGCCTATCCAGTACATCGTCAGGCCGTGCGGGCTGGTCTGCGAGATCACCTTCTCCGCGGCGTGGCGGCGGCCGAGGCGGCACACCTTGAACGGCTTGAACTGGTCGTGCGGCAGGTTGGGAATGTTGACGTTCAACAGCCAGTGCGCGCCGTCGGTGCGGTGGTGCGCCGCGAGGAACTGCACCAGCTCGCGTGCCTTGCGCGCGGCCGCGTCGAGGTGGCCCCACCCCTTCTCCACCTGCGAGAACGCGATCGCGGGGATGCCGAACAGGTAGCCCTCCATCGCCGCGCCCACGGTGCCCGAGTAGATGGTGTCGTCGCCCATGTTGGCGCCGTTGTTGATGCCGCTCACCACGAGGTCGGGCCGGTACCCGAGCAGGCCGGTGAGCGCGATGTGCACGCAGTCGGCCGGAGTGCCGTTGACGTACTTGAAGCCGTTGGCGGCCTCCGTGACGTACAGCGGCTGGTGAAGCGTGAGCGCGTTGGACTTCGCGCTGTTGTTGTGCTCCGGCGCGACCACTTCGACGTCGCCGAGGTCGCGGATCGCCTCGTACAGCGCCACGATGCCGGGCGCCTGGTAACCGTCGTCGTTGGAGAGCAGGATCTTCATGGTGGAGTGCATCCGATTGTAGGCGGGCGTCGTGCCAGCGACATCGCGCCCGCGCGCGGCTGCCTATGATCGGCCCTTCCCCCGTTTCGGAGTGCCCCCATGCATGCCTGGCTTTGCGAGAACCCCACCGGCGTCGACGCGCTGCAGTGGAAGGAACTGCCCACGCCCCAGCCGAAGGCGGGCGAGGTGCTGGTGGAGATCAAGGCGGCCAGCCTGAACTTCCCCGACCTGCTGATCGTGCAGAACAAGTACCAGATGAAGCCGGAGCTGCCTTTCGTGCCCGGCTCCGAATACGCGGGCACGGTCGCCGCGGTGGGCGAAGGCGTCACGCACCTGAAGGTGGGCCAGCCGGTGGCGTGCCTCTCGGGCACGGGAGGCTTCGGCACGCACACCCTCGCGCCGGCCGACCGCTGCATGCCCTTGCCTCCGGGCTTTCCCTTCGTGGATGCGGCCGCCTTCATCATGATCTACGCGACTTCGCACCACGCGCTGGTGGATCGCGCGCAGCTGAAGGCCGGCGAGACCGTCCTGGTGCTGGGCGCCGCCGGCGGCGTGGGCACCGCGGCCATCCAGATCGCCAAGGCGATGGGCGCGCGCGTGATCGCCGCGGCATCCACCGACGAGAAGTGCGAGCTGTGCCGCTCCTTGGGCGCGGACGCCACCATCAACTACACGCAGCACCCGGTGCCCAACGCTTTCCGCGACGCGGTGAAGGCGGCCACCGGCGGCAAGGGGCCCGACGTGATCTACGACCCGGTGGGCGGCGACTTCGCCGAGCCGGCCTTCCGCTCCATCGCATGGCGCGGCCGGTACCTCGTGGTGGGTTTCGCGGCGGGCCCCATCCCGAGCCTGCCCCTGAACCTCGCGCTGCTGAAGGGCGCCTCCGTCGTCGGCGTGTTCTGGGGCGACTTCTCGCGTCGCGAGCCCAAGGCCAACGCCGCGATGATGGGCGAGCTCGCGCAGTGGTACGCGCAGGGCAAGGTGAAGCCGGTGATCGACCGCACCATGCCCATGGCGGAGCTGAAGGCAGCCTACGCGCGCATGGGCTCGCGCGAGGTCAAGGGCAAGCTGGTGCTGGTGAATCCCTGACAAGCCCCGGCCCGGCCCCCGAGGCCGGGCTATAATCTCGGGCTCGCGGTGGCTGTAGCTCAGTTGGTAGAGTCCAGGATTGTGATTCCTGTTGTCGTGGGTTCGAGTCCCATCAGCCACCCCACCGCTTTCCCGGGCCGCGCGTCGCGCGGCTGACCCCCCCCCCGATTCCACCTGCGCCTTGCGCCCGCTGCCGCGCCGGGCCGCTCCGGCGGCCGGCGCGTCTTGCCCTGCGGCCTTACTGGCCCAGCGCTCCCTTGGGCTTGGCCACCTTGACCTGGACCTTGAAGCGGTCCTTCAGCATCTCGTAGTACGCCGTCGCCTCCGCAGCGCCCCAGGCGCGGTTGTACTGCTGCAGTTCCTGCTGCGCCTGCAGCGTCGAGGGCCGCTCGCGTCCCAGCACCTTGTTCACCTTCACGACCGCATAGCCCTCGGCGCCGAGGTCCACGCCCAGCAGCTCGGGCAGCTTGGCCGGATCGGCCCGCAGCGCCGCATCGATCACCGGGCGCGGCTGCTTGCCGGCGTCCTGGCGCGACAGCGGCACGGCCAGCGGCAGTTCGGCGCTGGCCGGCGCGGCCTTCCAGGCGGCCAGCTTCGCCTCGCCATCCTTGCGCGCGAGTTCCGCGGCCTTGGCGGCGACGACACGCTCGCGCACCAGCGGCTTGACCTCTTCGAGGGGACGCGTGCGCGCCGGGGCATGCTGCACGACCCGGCCCGACACCATCTGGTTCGGGCCGAATTCCACGGCCTCGGTGTTGCGCTTGCGCTCGATCGCATCGGGCGAGAACAGCGCCTCGAGGAACTTCGCGTTCGCCAGCGGCCCCGTGGCGCCCGCGGGCGGGGTGCGCGTGATGCCCTGCGCGGTGCGGATCTCCAGCTTCAGCTTGTCGGCCACTGCCTTGAGGGAGTCGGACTGCTCGTAGACGGTGTTGCTGAAGGTCTCGGCGGCCTCGGCATACTTCTTCTGCCCCTGCTCGCGCTTGAGCTGCGCCTCGAGCTCGGGACGCATCTCCTCGAAGCTGCGCGGCTTGTCCGCCTTGATGTCGGTGAGCCTGATGATGTGGAAGCCGAAGTCGGACTCCACGACGCCGCTGATGTCGCCCTTGTTCTGCAGCGCGAACACCGCGTCCTCGAAGGGCTTGACCATCGCGCCGCGCGCGAAGAAGTCGAGGTCGCCGCCCTGCGCGGCGGAGCCGGGATCCTGCGACTCCTTCTTGGCCACGTCGGCGAAGCTGTCGGGGTTCTTCTTCACCTGCGCGAGCAGTTCCTGCGCCTTGGCGCGCGCCTTGTCCCTGTCCGCAGCCGGAGCCGTCTTGGGCACCGCCAGGAGGATGTGGCTCGCGCGGCGCTCCTCCTTGCCGGAGAGGCGGGTGGCGTTCTGGTCGTAGTAGCTACGCAGGTCCGCCTCGTTCAGCGCCGTGCCCTGGGCCGCGGCCGCGGCGTCGAGCACGACGTATTCGATGTTCGCCTGCTCGGGCGCCTGGAACAGCTGCGGGTTTTCCTTGTAGAAGGCCTGCAGTTCCGCCTCGGTGGGCTCCACCTTCGCGCGGTAGTCCGCGGGGTTGAAGCGCGCCACCTGCGCCTCGCGGCGCTCGAAGTAGCTCTCGAGCGCCACGCTCGCCTGGGCAGGCGGCGTGAAGACCGACTGCATCACGCCTCCCAGCACCTGGCCGGTGGCGATGTCGCGGCGCACGCTGTTCTCGAACATCTCCGGCGTCATGCCCTGGTTGCCCAGGAGCTGCCGATAGCGCTCCATGTCAAGCTTGCCGTCCGGGCCGCGCAGCGCGGCGATCAGCTCGTTGTTCTGCAGCTCGCGGGCGACGCGCTGGTCGGTCACCATGAGGTGGCCCGCATCGACGGCGGCGGCCAGCACCCGGTCGCGCACCAGGCGCTCGAGCGTGCCGTAGCGCGCCTCGGGGGAGTCCAGCAGCTTGGCGTCGAGGTTGGGCATCTGGCGGCGCAGGCGGTCCACCTCGGAGCGATGGGCATTGTCCCAGTCGGCCTGCGTGATCTCGCGGCCGTCCACCTTGGCAACCACCTCCCCGCCCTCGCGGTAGCGGTTGTAGCCCTCCAGCCCGAACAACACGAACGAGGGAACGATCAGGATGAACAGCAGCAGCTGCATCAGCCTGGTGTGCTTGCGGACGAAATCAAACATGCTCGGGACTCGCGTTCAAATCAAACAAAAAGGCGAACCAGGGTTCGCCTTTTTCGTTGGTGGGTGCTGACGGGATCGAACCGCCGACCTACGCCTTGTAAGGGCGCCGCTCTACCAGCTGAGCTAAGCACCCCACCGGGAAAAACCGGCCAATCAGTTCAGCGCGTCTTTCAGCGCCTTGCCGGGACGGAACTTGGGCACCTTGGCAGCCTTGATTTTAATCTGCGCGCCGGTCCGGGGATTGCGGCCGCTGCGGGCGGCCCGCTTGCCCACCGCGAAAGTGCCGAATCCGACGAGCGAGACCGAGCCGCCTTTCTTCAGCGTGGTCTTCACCGCGCCGATCATCGACTCCAGCGCGCGCGTGGCGGCGGCCTTGGAGATGTCGGCGTGCTTGGCGATGTGCTCGATCAGTTCGGTCTTGTTCACTGGGGTCCCTCGTGCAGGAAAAGAGTTTTGGACGGACGGTGCGTCGCTTCAAAAATTTGTCTCCCGTTCCAGGCTGACGCGCGGGCGTGTGGCAGGAAGGGGAGACAGTTTCGGCGGCCATGCGGCCACTGGCATTGATTAGAGAACAGCGCCGCGAGGAGTGTCAATATGCCATGCGGCAATACAACACGCGAGGCGCGCATTCTACGTGCCTCGCGTGCGACGAGCGCGCACTCACGTGCGGCGCTCGCACCGGAATGGATTGCTGCGGTGCGGCGCGCGGCCGCAAATGGTTACAGCGCCGCGGCGATCGCCTTGCCCACGTCGGTGGTGCTCGCCTTGCCGCCGATGTCGCCCGTGCGCGGGGCGCCCGACTTCGGGTCGAGCACCTTCTCGATCGCCTTCAGGATCGCGTCGTGCGCGTCCTTGTGCCCCAGGAACTCCAGCATCATCGCGCCGCACCAGATCTGGCCGATCGGGTTGGCGATGTTCTTGCCGTAGATGTCCGGCGCGGAGCCGTGCACCGGCTCGAACAGCGAGGGGAACTTGCGGTCGGGGTTGAGGTTGGCGCTGGGCGCGATGCCGATGGTGCCGGTGCACGCCGGCCCCAGGTCGCTCAGGATGTCGCCGAACAGGTTGCTCGCCACCACCACGTCGAAGAAGTCCGGCCGCTGCACGAAGTGCGCCGTCAGGATGTCGATGTGGAACTTGTCCGTCTTCACCTGCGGATACTTCGCGGCCATCTCGGCCACGCGCTCGTCCCAGTAAGGCATGGTGATCGCGATGCCGTTGGACTTGGTGGCGCTGGTCAGGTGCTTCTTCGGCCGGGAGTTGGCCAGCTCGTAGGCGAACTTCAGCACGCGGTCCACGCCGTGGCGGGACATCACCGTCTCCTGCATGACGATTTCCCGTTCAGTGCCCGGGTACATCCTTCCGCCTATGCTGCTGTACTCGCCCTCGGTGTTCTCGCGCACGATGTACATGTCGATCTCGCCGGGCTCGCGCTTGCTGCCGTCCTTGCGCACGACGGGGGCGATGATCCCCGGCATCAGGCGCGCGGGACGCAGGTTCACGTACTGGTCGAACTCGCGGCGGAACAGCAGCAGCGACTGCCACAGCGACACGTGGTCGGCGATCTTCTCGGGCCAGCCGACCGCGCCGAAGAAGATGGCGTCGTGGCCGCCGACCTGGTCCTTCCAGTTCTCCGGCATGTACTGGCCGTGCTTCTCGCAGTAGTCCCAGCTGGCGAAGTCGAAGTGGTCGAACTGCAGGTCGATGCCGAACTTGCGGGCGGCGGCCTCCACCACTCGCACGCCCTCGGGCATGACTTCCTTGCCGATGCCGTCGCCGGGGATGACTGCGATGCGTTTCTTGCTCACGGGTTGCTCCTGAAGAAGTTGAAGGATTCGTCGAGCAGAAGGGCCGGGGCCTCTTCCGCGATGTAGTGGCCGCACGGGAGGCTGCGGCCGGAGAAATCGGTGGCGGCGGCGCGCCACAGCGCCGGCACGTCGAAGCAGCGCCCCACCGCGCCGTGCTCGCCCCACAGCACGCGCAGCGGCTGCGCGAGCAGGCGTCCGGCATCGGCATCGAGCTGGTCGTGCTGCAGGTCGACGCCGGCGCTCGCGCGGTAGTCTGCGACGATCGCGGCCGCCGTGCCGGGACGCGCCGCGCAGCGCTCGTACTCCGCGAGCGCCGCGGGGTCGAAGGCGGCGAGGCCGGCATGCCGCGCGCCCATCACGCTGCGCACGTAGCGCGCGGGATCGGAAGCGATCAGCGCCTGCGGCAGCGGGCCGGGCTGGATGAGGAAGAACCAGTGCCAGTAGGCGCGGGCGAAGGCCTCCGACGTGCCGCGGTACATCGCCAGCGTCGGGGCGATGTCCAGCAGCATCAGGCGCTCGACCGCTGCGGGATGGTCCAGCGCCAGGCGGTGCGCCACGCGCGCGCCGCGGTCGTGCGCCAGCACCTGGAAGCGCCCGTGGCCACACGCCCGCATGACTTCCAGGGCATCCAGCGCCATCTCGCGCTTCGTGTACGCGGCCGACTGGTCGCCGGCCTCGGGCCGGCCCGAATCACCGTAGCCGCGCAGGTCCATCGCCACCACCTCGAAGCGTTGCGCCAGCTGCGGCGCCACGCGGTGCCACATCGCATGCGTCTGCGGATGGCCATGCAGCAGCAGCAGCGGCGCGCCCTGCCCCGCGCGGCGCACGTGGAGCGCGACACCCTGGCGGTCCAGTCGCAGCGTTTCGAAGCCATCCAGCATGGCGGCATTCTGGCACCCGGGGACGCCGCCGCGCCAGCAATAATCCGGCAAGCGATTCTTTCCGATCCGGCAGCAATGACCCCCCACCTCGACCGCCCCGACCTCGCCCTCCTGCTCGCCATCCGGTCGCACGGCAGCCTCGCGGGAGCGGCGGCCGCCGCCGACGTCGTCCCCTCGGTCGTCACCAAGCGGCTGGCTGCGCTGGAAGCGCGCCTGGGCATGAAGCTGTTCCAGCGCACCACGCGCAAGGTCGTGCCCACTCCCGAAGGCGAGGCGCTGTGCGAACGCGCGGCGGTGCTGCTGGCGGGCTTCGAGGCGATGGAAGCGGAACTGCAGGAGCGCCACAAGGAGCCGGTGGGCCGCATCCGGCTGGCTTCCACTTTCGGATTCGGGCGGCTCTGGCTGGGCCCGGCCATCGCCGAATTCCAGGCGCGCCATCCGCGGCTGGAGGTGCAGCTGCAGCTCACCGAGCACCTGCCGGACCTGGCCGTGGAAGGCTTCGACGGCGCGGTGTGGCTGTGGGCGGTGCGCGGACAGCGCGCCAGCGAATGGACCGGCCGCCGGCTCGCGCGCAACCAGCGCGTGCTGGTCGCCTCGCCGGCCTACGTGCGCGATCGCGGCATGCCGGCGGGCGTGGAGGAACTGGCGGCGCACGATTGCCTGGCGGTGCGCGAGAACGAACAGTCCGACGTCTGGCGGCTGCAGCGCGAGCGCGACCGGGCGGAAGTGCGCGTCCGCGTGCGCGGGCCGCTTTCCAGCAACTCGGGCGAGCTGGTGCGCGACTGGTGCGTGGCCGGGCGCGGCATCATGCTGCGCAGCCTGTGGGACATCTCCGCGGCACTCGCCAGCGGCGAACTGGTGCGGGTGCTGCCCGGCTACGCGATGACGGACGCCGACATCCACTGGCTCGCGCCGCACACGGCGAGCACGCCCAAGCGCATCCGGCTGCTGGTGGATTTCCTGGCCGAACGCTTCCGGACGGAGCCGTGGAAAGGCGCTACGCCTTCGGCTGCCGCACGACCAGGCTCACGCCCACGGCGGTGAGCGCCATGCCGGCGACGATCAGCGCCGTGATCGGTTCGCCGAACAGCATCCACGCCATCACCGCCGTGGCGGGCGGCACGAGGTACATCAGGCTGGTCACGGTGGTGGCGGCGCCGCGCTGGATCAACAGGTACAGCAGCGAGCTGCCGCCCAGCGTCAACCCGAGCACCGACCAAGCCACGGCGCCGACCAGTTCGCCATTGAGGGCCCCATCGGGCTGCACCCAGCGCATCGCCTCGGTCTCCAGCAACGCGAGCGGAAGGGTGACCACGAAAGCCGCGGCGAGCTGCACGAGGTTGGCCGTGCGCACGTCGCACGGCGCCACGAAGCGCTTCTGGTACAGGGTGCCGGCGGTGATGGCGAAGAGTGCGATCACGGCGAACAGCAGGTTGGCCTGGCTCACTTCGCCGATCCCGAGCTTCTGCCACACCACCAGCAGCAAGCCGGCCAGGCCGAGTCCGAGCCCGGCCCACTGGCGCGCCGCGACCTTGCCGCCGCCGAGGGAGATCCAGAAGGCCGTCAGGACCGGTTGCAGCCCCACCAGCAACGCGGCGAGACCGGCGCCCATGCCGGCCTTCACCGCCGCCCAGACCCCGCCCAGATAGCCGGCGTGCATCAGGATGCCGGTGACGGCGAGGTGGGCGAGCTGCCTGCGGTCGCGCGGCCAGGCCGCGCGCGCAAGCGAAGCCCACACGACGAAGGCGAGCACGGAAAGCGCATAGCGCAGAACCAGGAACTTCATCGGCGGCGCATGCGGCATGCCGTAGCGCGCCACAATGAAGCCGGTGCTCCAGATCAGGACGAAGACGGCGGGCATCGCCCGCACCAGCGGGTCGGGACGGCCGGCCGCCGCCATCAGTGCTTCACCCGGCGCCGGATCTCCGGCAGGGCCTTGCGCAGGTAGTACACCATCGACCAAACGGTGAGGATGGCGGAGACCCAGATCAGGACCGTGCCCCACCGGCGCGTGTCGATCACTTCAAACAGCGTCCCGTCGAACAGCAGGAAGGGAATGGCCACCATCTGCACGGTGGTCTTCACCTTGCCCAGCATGTGCACCGCGACGCTCTTGGACGCGCCGATCTGCGCCATCCACTCGCGCAGCGCGGAGATCGCGATCTCGCGCCCGATGATGATCAGGGCGACGAAGACGTCGGCCCGCGACAGGTGCACCAGCACCAGGAGCGAGGCGCAGACCAGGAACTTGTCGGCCACCGGGTCGAGGAAGGCGCCGAAGGACGAAGTCTGGTTCAGTTTGCGCGCCAGGAAGCCGTCCAGCCAGTCCGTCGCCGCGAACACGACGAACATGACCGTGGCCACGAGGTTCTGCACCCGCGGCTCGAGCCCGATGTAGAAGATGCCCACCAGCAACGGGATCGCAATGATGCGTGTCCAGGTGAGGAGCGTCGGGACCGTGAAGAACATGGACCCGCATTCTGGCATGGCTGGCTCCGTCATTCCCGCGCTCGCGGGAATCCGGGGCTAGTGCAGCGCCCGGTAGATCTCTTCGGCCAGCTCGCGCGAGATGCCTTCCACCGTGGCGATGTCTTCCACGCTGGCCGCCGCCACGCCCCGCACGCCACCGAAGCGCTGCAGCAGGCGCGCGCGCTTCTTGGCGCCCACGCCGGGGATCTCCTCGAGCTGGCTGCCGCCCACCCGCACCCGCGCCCGGCGTGCGCGCATGCCGGTGATGGCGAAGCGGTGCGCCTCGTCGCGGATCTGGGCCACCAGCATCAGGGCCGCCGATTCCCGGCCGAGGTACACCTTCTCGCGGCCGTCGGCAAACACCAGTTCCTCCAGGCCCACCTTGCGGCCCTCGCCCTTCTCGACGCCGACGATCACCGAAAGGTCCAGCCCCAGTTCCGCGAACACCTCGCGGGCCATCGTCACCTGCCCGCGGCCACCGTCCACCAGCACCAGGTCGGGCAGGCGCTGCGCACCGCCGCCGCCGCCCGGCCTCCCGCGCTTCGGAGCGGCGGTCGCCAAGGCCTCGACCGGCGCGGCCTCCGAGGCCACCACGGCGACGAGGCTTTCCGCGGCGGCGATCTCCACCGGCGCGGCTTCCTCGCCCGTTGCCGGCGCCTCGTCCACGACCGCCTCTTCTTCCTGCGGCGTGGCATCCGGCGTGTCGCGGCCGGCCTGCGCCAGCCGCGCATAGCGGCGGGTCAGCACCTGCCGCATGGCCGCATAGTCGTCGCCGGGCGTGATGCCCTCGATGTTGTAGCGGCGGTACTCGCGGTTCTGCATCTGGTGATGGTGGAACACCACGCAGGAGGCCTGGGTCGCCTCGCCGGCGGTGTGCGAGATGTCGAAGCACTCCACGCGGAAGGTGTCGATGTTGTC
>SEAY01000102.1 GCA_004144865.1 Comamonadaceae bacterium | reverse complement strand
CAGGGAAAGCATCGGCCGCAGCACCCCCAACGCGAACGGCAGGCTGGCCATGCCGAGCAGCGTCGACAGCGTCACCAGCCCCGCGACATACGCACCGTTGTAGCCCATGCGTGCCGCCAGCACGTAGCAGCTGGAGGCGGTGGGCAGCGCCGAGAACGCCAGCAGGATCGCCGCCTGCACCGGGTCCAGGCGGAATGCCAGCGCGAGGAGGGCGGCGGCCACCGGCAGCAGCAGGTGCCGGATCGCCAGCAGCGACACCGTCAGCGCCTTCTGCTGCGCGAGGTGCGCCAGCTGCATGCCGGCGCCGGCCGCCATCAGGCCCAGGGGCAGGGAGGCGCCACCGACGCGCGTCACGGTGGGCTCGAGCCACGCCGGCACGCGCAACCCCGCGAAGTTGGCGGCCAGCCCCAGCGCCGTGGCGATGATCAGCGGATTGCGCACGAGCGCCCGCAGGAAACCCGTGTTCGAGTGCCGCGCCATGGGCCACACCGCGCCCACGTTGAGCAGCGGCACGCACACGCCGATCAGGATCGCGATCGTGAGCAGGCCCTGGGGGCCGGCCAGCCGTTCCGCCAAAGCCAGCGCGATGTAGGAGTTGAAGCGGAACGCCACCTGCGCGGCGCCCGCGTGCTCGCGTGCCGCGATGCGCGTGCGCAGCCCCGGCAGGTGCGGCACCAGGTAGGCCAGGCCGATGCCGGTGAGGCCGAGCGCCAGGCCCGCGCCTATGAGGCTGGAGGCCGCCGCGGGATCGAGCGGGCTGCGCACGATCGAGTGGAACAGCAGCACCGGGAAGAGGAAGAAGTAGACGAGGGCCTCGACCTGTTCCCACACGGTGCGGCCGAGGGCCGTGTAGCGGCAGACCAGGTAGCCAAGCAGGATCAGGGTGAAGTCGGGGAGCAGCAGTTGCAGGAAATTCACGGCGCGCAGGCTACCATGCGGGTTTGTCTTGCCACTGAATCAGGAGAGTCGAATGCAACGTCGTGTCTGGATTGCCCTGGCTGCCGCCACCCTCGGCGCCGCCGCCGCGCCCGTGCTGGCGCAGGGCTACCCGAACCGCCCGATCAAGCTGCTGGTGCCCTTCGCACCGGGCGGCACAACCGACATCATCGCCCGCGTGATGTCCGATCCGCTGTCCCGCAACCTCGGCCAGAGCGTGGTGGTGGAAAACCGCGGCGGCGGCGGCGGCGTGATCGGCGCGCTGGAAACGGTGCGCGCAACCCCCGACGGCTACCTGCTCGGCGTGGCCACCGTTTCGACGACGGCGGCGAACCCGGCGATCAACACCAAGATCCCGTACGACCCGGTCGCGGACTTCACGCCGATCGTCAACATCGCGGCCACGCCCAACATCATCGCGGTGCATCCGAGCTTCCCCGCCAAGGACTACAAGGCCTTCCTCGCGGAGCTGAAGAAGAATCCCGGCAAGTACTCCTACTCCTCGTCCGGCACCGGCGGCATCGGCCACCTGCAGATGGAGCTTTACAAGAGCCTGTCCGGCACCTTCGTGACGCACATCCCGTACCGCGGCGCGGGCCCGGCGCTGAACGATACGGTCGCCGGCCAGGTGCCGATGATCTTCGACAACCTGCCTTCCGCGCTGCCCTTCATCCAGTCCGGCAAGCTGGTGCCCATCGTGGTGGCCGCGCCGCAGCGCCTGAAGGAACTGCCCAACGTGCCCACCTTCAAGGAAGTGGGGCTGGAGCCGGTGAACCGCATGGCCTACTACGGCCTGCTCGGCCCCAAGAACCTGCCGAAGGACGTGGTCGACAAGGTGCACGCCGCCGCGGTCAAGTCGCTGCAGGAGCCCGCCGTGCGCAAGCGCATCGAGGACACCGGCTCCATCGTGATCGGCAACACGCCCGACCAGTTCGCCGCGCAGATCAAGGCGGAGTACGGGGTGTACAAGAAGCTGGTGGATTCGGCGAAGCTGAAGCTGGATTGATGTGGAACCTGTCATCCCGGGCTTGACCCGGGATCCATGCTGCGCCTGTTCGGTCGCCGCCTGGATTGCGGGTCAAGCCCGCAATGACACCGTCTCATGAGCGAAGCCGACAGCTCCATAGCCACCTTCATCGACGCCCTCTGGCTCGAGGAAGGCCTGTCGCGCAATACGCTCTCGGCGTACCGGCGCGACCTGGAGCTGTACGAGAAGTGGCTGGTGCAGCGCGGGCTGCGCCTGCCCGCCACCTCCGAAGCGGACCTGCACGGCTACTTCGCGGCGCGCCATGCCGAGACCAAGCCGACCTCGTCCAACCGGCGCCTCACGGTCTTCAAGCGCTATTTCCGCTGGGCCCTGCGCGAGCGCCTGATCACCGCGGACCCCACGCTGCGGCTGCAATCGGCCAAGCAACCCCTGCGCGTCCCCAAGACGTTGACGGAAGCGCAGGTGGAGGCGCTGCTCGATGCGCCGGACGTGGACACGCCGCTGGGCCTGCGCGACCGCACCATGCTCGAAGTGATGTATGCGAGCGGCCTGCGCGTGAGCGAACTGGTGACCCTGAAGGTGATCCACGTCGGCATGAACGAGGGCGTGCTGCGCGTGATGGGCAAGGGCAGCAAGGAACGGCTGGTGCCCTTCGGGCAGGTGGCGCGCGACTGGATCGTGCGCTACCTGGCCGAATCGCGGCCTGCCATCCTGGGCGGCCAGCAGAGCGAGGACCTGTTCGTCACCGCGCGCGGCCAGGGCATGACGCGGGAGATGTTCTGGGTGATCGTGAAGAAGCATGCGCGCACGGCGGGCATCCTGTCGCCGCTGTCGCCGCACACGCTGCGGCATGCCTTCGCCACGCACCTGCTCAACCACGGGGCCGACTTGCGCGCGGTGCAGATGCTGCTGGGGCATGCGGACATCTCCACCACCACCATCTACACCCACGTGGCGCGCGAGCGGCTGAAGGTGCTGCACGCGCAGCACCACCCGCGCGGTTAGCTCACGCGGGGGTCGGCGCGCAGCCGGCGCGGCAGCGGTAGTGGCGCACGCCGGCCAGCGCGAAGGACTCCAGCGAGGAGCGCGCGACGTGGCGGCCGCAACGGAAGCAGCTCATGGTGGCGCCGAAGGCGCCGGGGAAGTCACTGCCCGTGGCCTTCGACACGTAGCGCAGGCCGTCCTTGCGCAGCTCGGTCTTGACCGGGTCCTTGTCCCAGGAAGAGGGGGGAGGCACTCATTCTCCCTGCGGGGCGGGTGAAGGCTGCGCCGGGGCTGCTTCGGAAGCGGGCTGCGCATCGTCGGGCCGCGCGTCCTTCTTCTGCGCCTTTTCTTCCTTCTTGCGCTTTTTCTCCAGTTCCCGCTGCCTCTTGGCGAATCCGTAATTCGGCTTGACCATGCATTCCTCCTGCTGGTGATGGTTGCGTGCGGGCGGGAGCCACGGCACGGCGCCGGCGGCCCAGAAGATCAACGATGGGAGGTTCGACGGCAACCCGTGGATGCGGGCGGGGAAGAGGCCAATGGCTGACGGTCTTGAGGGGCCGGCCACCCCATGGTACAGGAATCGCCCCGCAGCGCCGCCTCACTCCGAGGGGGGAGGCGGGGCACCCCGCGCGTCGTCGCGGAACATCGCCATCTCCTCGTCCGAGAAGCCGGCGCGGCGGCGCGCTTCCTCGTTGAACGGGGGCAGCACCTTCGGCGCCGCGTAGCGCCGCGCCAGCACGCGGTAGTGCGGCACCGGCTCCAGCCGGTCGCGCCCGCACAGCCACCGGTACCAGTGGTTGCCGATCGCCACGTGGCCGACTTCGTCGCGCAGGATCACGTCGAGGATCTCCACGGCGCGCAGGGCCGCGGGCGTGCCGGCCTGCCGCAGCTTGGCCTGGATGCGGGGGGTGGCGTCGAGGCCGCGCGCCTCGAGGGTGCGCGGCACCAGCGCCATGCGCGCGGTGACGTCGTCGGCGGTCTTCTCGCACATGGACCAGAGCCCGTCGTGCGCATCGAAGTCGCCATAGGCATGGCCCAGCGATGCCAGGTGGTCGGCCAGCAGGGTGAAATGGAAGGCCTCCTCGGCGGCCACGCGCAGCCAGTCGAGGTGGAATTCCGCCGGCATGCCCTCGAAGCGCCAGGCGGCGTCGAGGGCGAGGTTGATCGCGTTGAACTCGATGTGCGCGATGGCGTGCAGCAGCGCCGCCAGGCCTTCGACGGTGGCCGGCGAGCGGTGTGGCACGCGGGCGGGATGCACCAGCCGAGGCAGGGTAGGGCGGCCGGGCACCGGATGGGTGGGCCCGGGTGCTTGCAGGGAGAGCGGCAGCTGCGGTGCATCGGCGAAGAGTTCGCGCGCCAGCGCGGCCTTGGCGCGTGGATCCGCTTCGCAAAGAGCCCGCAGAGCCCGTTGACGAAGCTCCATCCCTACAATTCTAGGGATTCAAGGAAAAGAACCGATGGCGATCTACGAACTCGACGGCAAGGCGCCGCAACTCGCAACGGGCGCATGGGTCGCCGACAACGCGGAGGTGATGGGGCAGGTGGAGATGGGCGAGAACGCCAGCGTCTGGTACGGCTGCGTCGTGCGTGGCGACACCGAGAAGATCCGCATCGGCCGCAACAGCAACATCCAGGACGGCTCCGTGCTGCACGCGGATGCCGGCGTGCCGCTCACCATAGGCGACAACGTGACCGTGGGTCACCAGGTCATGCTGCATGGCTGCACGATCGGCGAGGGGACGCTCATCGGCATCCAGGCGGTGGTGCTCAACAACGCGCGCATCGGGAAGAATTCCATCGTCGGCGCCGGCAGCGTGGTGACGGAGGGCAAGGAGTTCCCCGACAACTCGCTGATCGTGGGTGCCCCGGCCAAGGCGATCCGCACCCTGGACGCGGAGCAGATCGCGAAGTTCCAGCAGATCCCGCAGCACTACGTCGAGAACGCGCGCCTGCACGCCCGCCGCCGGAAGATCGGCTGATGTCCGAGCTGCACAAGTTCCTCTTCGACGGGCTGCCGGTGCGCGGGATGATCGTGCGCCTCACGGACGCCTGGACCGAGATCCTCTCCCGCCGCCGCGCGGACGACGCCGCCTCCAGCTGGCCCTGGCCGGTGATGGAAATGATGGGCGAGATGGCGGCCGCGGGCGTGCTGATGCAGTCCAACATCAAGTTCAACGGCGCGCTGGTGATGCAGATCTTCGGCGAGGGGCCGGTGAAGATCGCGGTGGCCGAAGTGCAGCAGGACCTGGCCGTGCGCGTCACGGCCAAGGTGGTGGGCGAGGTCACCTCCGGGGCGCACCTGCAGGACCTGGTGAACGTCAACGGCCGCGGCCGCTGCGCGATCACGCTGGATCCGAAGGACCGCAGGCCGGGGCAGCAGGCCTACCAGGGGGTGGTGCCGCTCAATGCGAGCCAGGGCGCCGGCCAGCCGAACCTGGCCGACGTGCTGGAGCACTACATGCGCCAGTCGGAGCAGCTCGATACCAAGCTGGTGCTGGCCGCGAGCGAGACGGTGGCGGCGGGCCTGCTGATCCAGCGCCTGCCGGCCGAAGGCGAAGGCAACATCGCGGGCGGCAAGGCCATGGACCCCGCCGAGCAACTGGAGCACTTCAACCGCATCGCGACGCTCGCCGCCAGCCTCACCGGAGACGAACTGCTGCAGCTGGACGTGGAGACGATCCTGCGGCGCCTGTTCTGGCAGGAGAAGATCCTGCGCTTCGACCCGCAGACGCCGCGCTTCGCCTGCACCTGCAGCCGCGAACGCGTGGCCGGAATGATCCGCGGCCTCGGCGAGGAGGAGGCGGAGAGCATCCTGGCCGAGCGGGGCGAGATCGACGTGAGCTGCGACTTCTGCGGGCAGCACTACCGCTTCGACGCCGTCGATGCCGCCCAGGTCTTCACGGCGCCGGGCGACCGGCCCCCGGGTTCGGCCACGATGCAGTAGGGCCGGACAGCGCGACAATAGCGGCATGTCCGCATCCATGAAGGAAAGCGAGGGCGTGCCGATCGCGTCGGTGGAGCAGGCCACCGGGATCGCGCGCGCCACGCTGCGCATCTGGGAACGCCGCTACGGCTTTCCCCAGCCGGGGCGCGACCTGCGCGGCGAACGCAGCTATCCGCGGGAGCAGGTGCAGAAGCTGCGCCTCATCAGCCAGCTGATGCTGCGCGGGCAGCGCCCCGGGCGGCTGGTGCAGCTCAGTGCGGCGCAGCTCGCGGCGCTGGCGGGCCCCGCCGCCACGCGGCCGGAAGGGCCGCTCGCGCTGCTGGCGGGCGTGCCCGTGGACGACCCGGTCCTGGCCCCGCTGCGCAACCACGATCCGGTGGCGCTCGCCGGGCTGCTGGAGGAGGGCGTGCGCCGCCTGGGCCTGGCCGGCTTCATCGAGCAGCGCGTGGCCGAGATGAACCTGCACGTGGGGCTGGCCTGGGCGCGCGGCGAGGTGGAGGTCTACGAGGAGCACCTCTATTCGGAGGCCGTGCAGGACCTGCTGCGCACGCGCATCGCGCAACTCGAACCCGCGAACGCCGGGGCCGCGCCCCGGGTGCTGCTCGCCACCTTGCCGGAGGAATCGCATGGCATCGGGCTGCTGATGGCGCAGGCCCTGCTGGCGCTGGACGGCTGCCCGTGCACTTCGCTGGGCACGCGTGTTCCCGTGCCCCAGCTGGTGGCCGCGGCGGGGGCTTTCCGCGCCGACGTGGTGGGGCTCAGCTTCACCGGCAGCATGAATCCCTCGCACGTGCTGCGCGGGCTCGAGCAGCTGCGAGCCGAACTCGCGCCGGAGGTCGCCATCTGGGCGGGCGGCAGCGCCCCGGTGCTGCTGCGCCAGCGCATTCCCGGCGTGCGCGCCGTGTCGCACATCCGCGACGTGCACGCGGCGCTGGCCCAGTGGCGCGCCGCTAGGAACGCAGGCGGCTGAAGAGCCGGTGCTCGCATTCGGGGTCGCTGCATTTCTCGCACGACCAGATCCAGGGACCTGTCTCTCGCTCGCGCTGTCCGCGATCGGCCGCTTCGGGCGGAAGGATGCCGGCAAGCGCCGCCACCGCGCCGGCCAGGCGTTGCGGCCCGCTGCCGTACACGACCTGGAAGGGGACGCCGGCCCGCTGCAGCAGCGTGCGCACGAGCGCATCGACCGGCTCGCGGGGCTGCGCCGCATCGCGCTGCAATCCGTCGGGCGTCCAGGGAAGGTCCAGGCCCGTGACCAGCGTGGCGTCGTAGCCGCGCTGCCGATCGAAGGCGAAGCGGTACAGCGGATCGTCCTCGAACAGCATGCCGGAGTAGGCCAGCACCATGAGGGCCGTGGTGTCGGCGACGACGAACTGCGCGCCGGCGGCCGCCGCGTCGTCGACCTGCCGCTCCTGCGCCTGGGCGATGGCGAGCTGTTCCTCGGGCCGCGGCGCCCGGCCCGCCCTGGCGCACCAGGCGCGCAGCGCCTCCGGCACGGCGACGGCATGCAGGCCGCGGCCGCGCAGGTGAGCGGCGAGGTCTTCGGAGAGCCGGGTCTTGCCCGTGCTCTCGGCGCCGAGCAGGGCGATGCGGCGCGCGGTCATTCCCGGCCTATTTGACGATCTGGACGAGAATCTCGTTCGGCTTGACCATGCCGAGTTCGGAGCGCGCCTTCTCCTCCACCATCTCCAGGCCTTCCCGCAGGTCGCGCACCTCGGCGGCGAGCTGCTCGTTGGCCTGCTGGGCGACGGTGTTGCGCGCCTTCTGCTCGTCGAGCTTGCGCTGCATCTGCGCGACGTCGCCGACGCTGCCGCGGCCCAGCCAGAGCTGGGCCTGCACCACGGCCAGAAGGCCGATCAGCAAGGCAGCGACGGTCTTCGAGTTCAACGCAGGTTATAGAACGCTGCGCGTCCGGGATACTGGGCGATGTCGCCCAGGTCTTCCTCGATGCGCAGCAGCTGGTTGTACTTGGCCATCCGGTCGCTGCGACTCAGCGAGCCGGTCTTGATCTGGCCGGCGTTGGTGCCCACCGCGATGTCGGAGATCGTGGAGTCCTCCGTCTCGCCCGAGCGGTGGCTGATCACGGCGGTGTAGTTGGCGCGCTTGGCCATCTCGATGGCGGCGAAGGTCTCGGTGAGCGTGCCGATCTGGTTGATCTTGATGAGGATCGAGTTGGCGATGCCCTTGTCGATGCCTTCCTGCAGGATCTTGGTGTTGGTGACGAACAGGTCGTCGCCCACCAGCTGCACCTGGCGGCCCAGGCGCTCGGTCAGCAGTTTCCAGCCGTCCCAGTCGCCTTCGGCCATGCCGTCCTCGATGCTGACGATGGGGTACTTGCTCACCCACGTCTCGAGCACGGATGCCCAATCCGCGGCCACCAGGCGCTCGCCTTCGGCCGAGAGGTCGTACACCCCGTCCTTGTAGAACTCGCTGGAGGCGCAGTCCAGCCCCAGGGCGATCTCCTCGCCGGGACGGTAGCCCGCCTTCTCGATGGCCTGCAGGATCATCTGGATCGCGGCCTCGTGGTTCTCGACGTTCGGCGCGAAGCCGCCTTCGTCGCCCACGGCGATGCTCATGCCCTTGTCGTGGATGATCTTCTTGAGCGCGTGGAACACCTCGGCGCCGTAGCGCATCGCCTCGCGGAAGCTGGGCGCCCCCACGGGGATGATCATCAGCTCCTGCAGGTCGAGGTTGTTGTTCGCGTGCGCGCCGCCGTTGACGACGTTCATCATCGGCACCGGCAGCTGGCAGCCGTTCATGCCGCCGAAGTAGCGGTACAGGGGCAGGCCGGATTCTTCGGCGGCGGCGCGGGCCACCGCCATCGACACCGCCAGCATCGCATTGGCGCCCAGGCGGCTCTTGTTCTCGGTGCCGTCCAGGTCGATGAGGGTCTTGTCCAGGAAGTTCTGCTCGGACGCGTCCAGGCCCATCACCGACTCGGAGATCTCGGTGTTGATGTGCTCCACGGCCTTCAGGACGCCCTTGCCGAGGTAGCGCTTCGGATCGCCGTCGCGCAGCTCGATGGCCTCGCGCGAGCCGGTGGAGGCGCCCGAGGGCACGGCCGCGCGGCCCATGGTGCCGGACTCCAGCAGCACGTCGCATTCCACGGTGGGGTTGCCGCGCGAGTCCAGGATCTCGCGGCCGACGATGTCAACGATGGCGCTCATTGTTCAAGTTTCTCTTTGAGTTTGTAAATCGTTCCTGCGGATCAGACACCGTCGATCAGCACCATCCGCATGACTGCCGCGCCCTCGCGCGCCTTCTTCGCGGCCCGGTACTCCGGCGAGTCGTAGAAGGCCTTCGCCTGCTCCTTCGAAGGGAACTTCAGCAGCACGATGCGGTTCGGCGTCCAGTCGCCTTCCAGCACCTCGAGCGCGCCGCCGCGCACGCACACCTCGGCGCCGTGCGCCTGCATGGCGATGGTGGACAGCCGCTTGTACTCCTCGTACTGCTGCGGATTCGTGACCTGGACGTTGGCGAGGACGTAGGCGCTAGGCAAAGTGGTTCTCCAGGAAGCCGTTCTTCTTGGTGATGCGGTCCAGCTCGACCAGCGTCTCCAGCAGCGCGCGCATGTGTTTCAGCGGCACCGCGTTGGGTCCGTCGGAAAGGGCCTTGGCCGGGTCGGGATGCGTCTCCATGAACAGGCCCGCCACGCCCACCGCGACCGCGGCGCGCGACAGCACCGGCACGAACTCACGCTGGCCGCCCGAACTGGTGCCTTGGCCGCCCGGCAGCTGCACCGAGTGCGTGGCGTCGAACACCACCGGCGCGCCGGTCTCCCGCATGATCGCCAGCGAGCGCATGTCGGAGACCAGGTTGTTGTAGCCGAAGCTGGCGCCACGCTCGCAGGCCATGAAGCTGTCTTCCGGCAGGCCTTTCTCGCGCGCGGCGTCACGGGCCTTCTGGATCACGTTCTTCATGTCGCCGGGGGCGAGGAACTGGCCCTTCTTGATGTTGACCGGCTTGCCCGACTGCGCCACCGCGCGGATGAAGTCGGTCTGGCGGCATAGGAACGCGGGCGTCTGCAGTACGTCGACGACTTCCGCCACCACCGGGATCTCGGCTTCCGTGTGCACGTCGGTGAGGATGGGCACGTTCAGTTCGCGCTTGACCTTGGCCAGGATCTCGAGGCCGCGCGTCATGCCCGGGCCGCGGAAGCTGGTCCCGGAGGAGCGGTTGGCCTTGTCGTAGCTGCTCTTGAAGATGAAGGGGATGCCCAGCGAGGCGGTGATCTCCTTCAGCTGGCCGGCCACGTCCATCTGCAGCTGCTCGGACTCGACCACGCAGGGACCGGAAATCAGGAAGAAGGGCTGGTCCAGCCCCACGTCGAAACCACAGAGTTTCATCAGGCGACCACCTTGAGCGGCTTGCCCGCGGCGTCCTTGTTGTGCGCGCCCGCCTGGTGTTCGCGGGCGGCGTGGATGAAGGAATTGAACAGCGGGTGGCCGTCCCACGGCGTCGACTTGAACTCGGGGTGGAACTGCACGCCCATGAACCACGGGTGCGCGTCCTGCGGCAGCTCCACGATTTCGGTGAGGTGCTCGCGCTGGGTGAGGGCGGAGATCACCAGGCCGGACTGGCGCAGCTGGTCCAGGTATTTCACGTTGGCTTCGTAGCGGTGGCGGTGCCGCTCGGTGACCACGTCGCCGTAGATCTGGTGCGCCAGCGTGCCCTTGGCGACATCGGAGCTCTGCGCGCCCAGGCGCATGGTGCCGCCAAGGTCGGACGTTTCCGTGCGGGTCTTGATCGTGCCGTCGGCGTCCTTCCACTCGGTGATCAGGGCGATCACGGGGTGCGGGGTGTGCGGCTCGAACTCGGTGCTGTTGGCCTCCTGCAGGCCGGCCACGTGGCGCGCGTATTCGATGGTGGCGACCTGCATGCCCAGGCAGATGCCCAGGTAGGGCAGCTTGTGCTCGCGCGCGTAGCGCGCCGCCAGGATCTTGCCCTCGACGCCGCGCTTGCCGAAGCCGCCGGGTACCAGGATCGCGTCGTACTTGGCGAGCTGGCCGACGGTCTGCGGCGTGAGCGTTTCGGAATCGAGGTAGTCCACCTTCACGTGCACGTGGTTCTTCAGGCCGGCGTGGCGCAGCGCCTCGTTGAGCGACTTGTAGCTGTCGGACAGGTCCACGTACTTGCCGACCATGGCGATGGCGACCTCGCCCTGCGGGTGCTCCACCTCGTACACCAGGTCGTCCCAGCGCTTGAGGTTGGCCGGCGGCGTGTTCAGGCGCAGCTTGTCGCAGATCAGGCCGTCGAGGCCCTGCTCGTGCAGTACGCGCGGCACCTTGTAGATGGTGTCCACGTCGGGCATGCTGATCACGCCCCACTTGGCGACGTTGGTGAACAGGCTGATCTTCTCGGCCTCGTCGTCCGGGATCACGCGATCGGCGCGGCACAGCAGCGCGTCGGGCTGGATGCCGATCTCGCGCATCTTCTGCACGGTGTGCTGCGTGGGCTTGGTCTTGAGCTCGCCGGCGGCCTTGATGAAGGGCACGTAGGTGAGGTGCACGAAGGCGGCATTGTTCGGGCCGAGCTTGAGCGCCATCTGGCGTACGGCTTCGAGGAAGGGCAGGGACTCGATGTCGCCCACCGTGCCGCCGATCTCGACGATCGCGACGTCCACTTCGTTGCTCGTGCCCATGGCCGCGCCGCGGCGGATGAACTCCTGGATCTCGTTGGTGACGTGGGGGATCACCTGCACCGTCTTGCCGAGGTAGTCGCCGCGGCGTTCCTTCTCCAGCACCGACTTGTAGATCTGGCCGGTGGTGAAGTTGTTGGCCTTGCGCATGCGCGTGGTGACGAAGCGCTCGTAGTGGCCGAGGTCGAGGTCGGTTTCCGCGCCGTCGTCCGTCACGAACACCTCGCCATGCTGGAAGGGCGACATCGTGCCCGGATCCACGTTGATGTACGGGTCGAGCTTGATGAGGGTGACTTTGAGGCCCCGCGACTCCAGGATCGCTGCGAGGGAGGCTGAGGCGATTCCCTTGCCCAGGGAGGACACCACACCGCCGGTGACGAAGACGAATTTGGTCATGTCAGGTCGGGAGTGCGGCTCCCGGGAGGTGGTAAAGCGAGATTATAAGGAAGGTCCTCATGTCCCCCGCCGCCGGGGTTGCTGTAGCCGCGTGCGGGCGGGCCGGGGCGCGCTGGCAGGGCGTCCGGCGCGCAAGCGCGCCGGCAAACCTGCGATGGCCGGTCAGGCGGCCCCACGCGAAGAACTCGTCTGCAGTTGGCCCGCAAGCGGTCCAACTGCGAACTCGAACAGCTTCGCGAGTCAGAGACGTACGCGCGGCTCGATACGGTCGCTGCGCTCCCTCTCGTAGCCGCGCTGGGCCGCCTGCCCGGCCATCGTAGGCGCCCTGCCTTTATGCGCGCCCCGGCCCGCCCGCACGCGGCTTGGCAGTTGGGCATCGCTGGTTCACCAACTGCTTGATCAAGCAGACGTGCTGAACGTCGCGCCAGGCGGTGCGCGGTGCCTGCCCGCATAAGGGGGCGGTGCCTGAAAGGCTGTTCCCGGCGCCGCAGCGTGGCTACGAGCGCGCCACGCAGTGGCGCATATCGAGCCACGCGACCGTCTCTAGCTCGCGAAGCTGTTCGAGTTCGCAATTTGGCCGCTTGCGGCCAAATTGCAGACGAGTTCTTCGCGTGCGGCGCCGGGAACGGCCTTTCAGGTTTGCCGGCGCGCTTGGCGCGCCGGACACCGCCCCAGCGGGTCGGCGCCGCGCACCGCCTGGCGCGACGTGGGCGCACTGCCGAAGAGCGTTGGGGTTCGGCTTCGCGCTCACCGCCAACCTACGGGACGCCGCGCGGTTCCCCAAGAAAGGACCCTCTGGGTTCCCGCCTGCGCGGGAATGACGGAGCCTTCCCGTGCCCGCCGGGACACTTGAGCAACCCTGCTACATTCCGCCCCATGAACGACCTGGCGGGCAAGCACATCGTCCTCGGACTCACCGGCGGCATCGCTTGCTACAAGGCGGCGGAGCTGTGCCGCGGCCTGGTGAAGGAAGGCGCGACGGTGCAGGTGGTGATGACGGAGGCCAGCGAGCAGTTCATCACGCCGGTCACCATGCAGGCGCTCTCCGGCCGTCCCGTGTACACCTCGCAGTGGGACGCGCGCGAGCCGAACGGCATGCCGCACATCAACCTGTCCCGGCAGGCCGATGCCATCCTCATCGCCCCTTGCAGCGCCGACTTCATGGCCAGGCTCGTGCACGGGCGCGCCGATGAACTGCTGTCGCTGATGTGCCTGGCGCGCCCGGTCGCGCGCGTGCCGCTGCTCATCGCGCCGGCCATGAACCGCGAGATGTGGGCGCACCCGGCCACGCAGCGCAACATGGCGCAGCTCGCCGCCGACGGCGCCACCCTCCTCGGGGTGGGCACTGGCTTCCAGGCGTGCGGCGAGACCGGCGACGGCCGCATGCTGGAGCCGCACGAATTGCTGGAGGACATCGTCGCGTTCTTCCAGCCGAAGGTGCTCGCCGGCCGCAAGGTCGTCGTCACCGCGGGTCCCACCTTCGAGGCCCTGGACCCGATCCGCGGCATCACGAACCATTCGTCCGGCAAGATGGGCTTCGCGATCGCGCGTGCCGCGCGCGCCGCCGGCGCCGACGTGGTGGTGGTCGCGGGTCCCGTCAGCTTGGCCACCCCGCGCGGCGTGCGCCGCGTCGACGTGCAGTCCGCGCGCGACATGCTGGCGGCCACGGAGGCGGAAGTGCCGGCAGCCGATGTCTTCATCGCCACCGCCGCCGTCGCGGACTGGCGGCCGGCCAGCGAATCCGGCGAGAAGATCAAGAAGGACGGCAGCGGCGCCGCGCCCACCATCGCGTTCACCGAGAACCCCGACATTCTCGCCACCGTGGCGAAAAGCGCCCGCGCGCGCAGCGGCGCGCTGTTCTGCGTGGGCTTCGCCGCGGAGAGCCACGACCTGGTGAAGCACGCCAAGGCCAAGCGCGAACGCAAGGGCATCCCCCTGCTGGTGGGCAACATCGGCCCGCTCACCTTCGGCCAGGACGACAACCAGATGCTGCTGGTGGATGCCGCCGGCGTCACCGAACTCCCGCGCGCTTCCAAGACCGAATGCGCGCGCCGGCTGGTGGCGGAGATCGCCGGCCGCCTGCCCCGCTGAAGAAGAAAACGCCCACGATGAAAGTCGACGTCAAGATCCTCGATCCGCGCATGGCGGACCAGTTGCCCACCTATGCCACGCCCGGCAGCGCGGGGCTCGACCTGCGCGCCTGCCTCGACGAGCCGCTCCTGCTGGAGCCGAACGCATGGCGGCTGGTGCCCACCGGCATCGCGATCTGGCTGAAGGACCCAGGGTACGCGGCGCTGATCCTCCCGCGCTCCGGCCTCGGCCACAAGCACGGCATTGTGCTGGGCAACCTGGTGGGCCTCATCGACAGCGACTACCAGGGCCAGCTGATGGTGAGCGCCTGGAACCGCAGCGACACGGCCTTCACGCTGCAGCCGATGGAACGGCTCGCGCAGCTGGTGGTGGTGCCCGTGGTGCAGGCCTCCTTCAACGTGGTGGACGACTTCCCCGCCACGCAGCGCGGCGCCGGCGGCTACGGCTCGACAGGGAAGAGCTGATGTATTCCCGCGTGGTCCCGGGCTGACAGCCTGTACAACGCAGGACTACAGAAAGCTGCGCTAAACCCTGCCGACAGGCAGGGCAATGCTTCGTTCCAATGGAGCTCTACACGGCAAGCCGCCCGGCTCCAGCCCTGTGAATGTTCACCGAACGAAGGAGAATTTCATGCACAACGTTTCCCGCCTGACGACCGTCCTGGCCGGCGGCCTGGCCGCCCTGTCGCTCGCCGCCTGCTCGTCGTACCCCATGGGCCCGACCTACGGCACCAGCCCGTATCCGACGACGACGACGGCCTATCCGGCTGCCGGCCAGTACCCCGTGGCCGGCACCGAGTACGGCCGCATCCTGAACATCGAATACATGCCCGCCGGCACGGCCGCGCCCACCAGCAACAACATCCTGGGCGCCGTGGTCGGCGGCCTGGCCGGTGCCGCCCTGGGCAGCACCATCGGCGGTGGGTCCGGCCGCACGGCCGCCACCGTGCTGGGTGGCGTCGCGGGCGCCGTGGTGGGCAACCAGATCGCGCGCAACCAGCAGGGCGTGACGACCGCTCCCGGCTATCGCATCACGATGCAGTCCGACCAGGGGGTGGTCCGCACGTACGAAGTGCCCGCCACCGGCGACCTGCGCGTGGGCGACCGCGTGCGCATCGACAACGGCGTGATCTATCGCGCGTAAGGACTGCGGTCCTCATGCAGGAACGCCCGGCGCTGCCGGGCGTTTTTTTTTGGAAGCCCCGGTTCCCCGCCTGCGCGGGGACGACGGCAGGTCAGGCTTCGCCGATGCGGAAGAACCCGGTACCCAGCGTGCCGCGGCCCGCCTCCTCCTCGGTGGCTTCGCGCACCGCGTCCACCTTCAGGTGCAGCCGCAGCGCGATGCCCGCCAGCGGGTGGTTGCCGTCGACCACGACGTGATCCGGATAGATCTCGGTCACCGTGTAGAGCACGTCGCGCGGCGCATCCTGGCTGCTGGCGCCGGGCGGCAGGCCCTCGAGGGTCATGCCTTCCTCGAGTTCTGCGGGGAACACGGCCCGCGGCTCGAGGAACACGAGCTGCTCGTCGTAGTCGCCGAAGGCGTCCTCCGGCTCCAGGTGCAGGTCGAGGCGATCGCCCGCCTCATGGCCCTGCAGCGCGTCCTCGATCTTGGCGAGCAGGTCGGTGCCCCCCACCAGGAACTCCACCGGCTCCTCCAGGCGATCGAGTTCCTCGCCCAGCGTGTCCTTCAGGGTCCAGGTGAGCGCGACGACGCAGTTCGGTGTGATTTCCATAGGAGAATTGTCGCAGTTCACGATGGACATCACACGACCCCTGCCCCTGCTGGGCGGCCTCGCGCCGGCCCAGTTCATGAAGAGGCACTGGCAGAAGAAGCCCCTGCTGGTGCGCAACGCCATCCCCGGTTTCCAGCCCGTGCTGCCGCCGCGCGAACTGTTCGCGCTCGCGGCGCGCGACGAGGTCGAGTCGCGGCTGGTGTTGCACGAGGGTCGCGGCTGGCGGCTGCAGCGCGGCCCGTTCCAGCGCCGCGCGCTACCGCCGCTCAAGCGGCCGGGCTGGACCTTGCTGGTGCAGGGCGTGGACCTGCACGATGCGGGCGCGCACGCGCTGCTGCACGGCTTTTCCTTCCTCCCGGCGGCGCGCCTGGACGACCTGATGATCAGCTATGCGAGCGACTGCGGCGGCGTCGGGCCGCACTTCGACAGCTACGACGTGTTCCTGCTGCAGGCGCAGGGACGCCGCCGCTGGCGCATCGGGCGCCAGCAGTCGCTCGAGTTGCAGGAGGGCGTACCGCTCAAGATCCTCAAGGACTTCCAGCCCGAAGAGGAGTACGTGCTCGAGCCCGGTGACATGCTGTACCTGCCGCCGCGCTACGCCCACGACGGCGTCGCGGTGGGCGACGACTGCCAGACGTATTCGATCGGCTTTCGCGCGCCCGCGCAGGGCGAGCTCGCGCGCGAGCTGCTGCAGCGCATCGCCGATGCGGCCGCGGAGGACGCGCCCGAGAGCCTCTACCGCGATCCGTCGCAGCCGGCCACGGACGCACCCGGCGCCATCCCCGACGCGCTCGGCACCTTCGCGCGCAAAGCGCTCGCTGCGGCCCTGAAAGATCCCGCGGCTCTGGAGCGCGCGCTGGGCGAATACCTCACGGAGCCCAAGGGCAACGTCTGGTTCGAGCCCGGACGGCCGTTGGCGCCCGCGCAGGCGCTGGTGCTCGATGCGCGCACGCGCATGCTGCACGACCGCCGCCACGTGTTCATCAATGGCGAGGCCTGGCGCGCGGCAGGCCGCGACGCCGCGCTGATGCGCGCCCTGGCGGATCGCCGGCGGCTGGAGCCGCGCGACGTGGCACGCGCGAGCGCCGCGGCACGCGAACTGCTGGACACGTGGTGCGAAGCCGGCTGGCTGCATGCGGAGGAGGGGGAACCATGAGCGAGTTCCCGGCCGGCGCGCCAGGCCTGCCCGGCGGACGCTTCGAAGGCCGCGAGGCCTTCCGCCAGCTGGTGCGGGACGCGCTCGCCTGCGCCGCGCGCGAGGGCTGGCGCGAGATCATCCTCAGCGACGCCTCCTTCGAGGAGTGGCCGCTGGGGGAGCGCGCCGTGTCGGAGTCTCTCCACGCGTGGGCCAGGGCCGGCCGCCACATGGTGCTGCTTGCGCGCCGCTACGACCATGTGATGCGCGAACACGCGCGCTTCGTGCAGTGGCGCACGAGGTGGTCGCACATCGTCACCGCGACCGGCTGTGCCGGCGCCGATCCGCTCGACCTGCCCAGCGCGATCTGGAGCCCGGCGTGGGTGCTGGAGCGGCGCGAGACGGAGCGCTCCATCGGCTACTGCGGGAGCGAGCCCGAGCGGCGCGTCGCGCTGCGCGAGCAGCTCGACGAGTGGCTGCTCAAATCCACGCCCGCTTTCCCCGCCACGACGCTCGGCCTGTAGGAAAAGTTCGTGTCGTGCGCCACGCGCCCCGTTAATAGTTAACGCAAAGCTATAATGTTTTGCTGAGCTGGGGGTCCGCCTGCGGCCGCTCCGCTCCGCGTAGGTTGTTCCATCCCCTAGAAGGAAATTCGATATGAAGAACTCGCTCGTCCTGGCCACCCTGATCGCCGCCGCCGCCCTGGTTGGCTGCAGCAAGACGGAAGAGCCCGCTCCCGCTCCCGCCCCGGCCGCTGCGCCGGCCCCTGCTCCCGAGCCGCCGCCGACACGTCCAGCAGCGCTGCTACCGCT
>SEAY01000101.1 GCA_004144865.1 Comamonadaceae bacterium | reverse complement strand
GCGGTTTCCGCATCGAGCTGGGTGAGATCGAGGCGGCGCTGCGGGGACTGCCGCAGGTACTTGACGCGGTGGTGCTGGCGCGCGAGGACCAGCCCGGCGACAAGCGCCTGGTGGCCTACTTGGTGGCGCAGCCACAGGGCGACGAGCCTGGCGCGCAACTTGATAACCGTGCCGATGCGCCATTCGATGTGCAGGCCGTACGCGAGGCGCTGGGTCGCACCCTGCCCGACTACATGGTGCCGGCGCATGTGATGTGGCTTTCGGAAATGCCGCTCACCACCAACGGCAAACTCGACCGCAGGGCGCTGCCGCAACCCGACGCGCTGGAAGGTCAGGCGCACTACGTGGCGCCGCAGACTTCGGTGGAACGCACGCTCGCCCGCATCTGGGCCGAGGTGCTCGATGTCGAGCGGGTCGGCCTGGAGGACAACTTCTTCGCGCTCGGCGGCCATTCGTTGCTGGCCGTGCAGCTGGCCTCGCGCGTGCGCAGCCAGCTGGGTGTGGACGTGATGCTGGCCCAGCTGTTTGCGAACCCGTCGCTGGGCCCGTTTGCGCGCGTGGTGGAACAACTGGGCGCGAGCGCACTGCCGGCGGTGGTAGCCAGGGACCGCGCCGAGGAAGCGCCGCTGTCGTTCTCGCAGAAGAGACTGTGGTTCCTGGACCAGCTAGACGCCAAGGCCAGCCTCGCCCACCACATCCTGCTGGCGGTCAGGCTGCGTGGCGCGCTGGACACGCAGGCGCTGCAAAAGGCGCTGGACAGGATCGTCGAGCGACACGAGGCGCTGCGCACGCACTTCGAGCTGCAGGACGGCGAGCCAGTCCAGCGGATCATGCCGCACATGGCGTTTTCGCTGCGCCGTTATGACCTGAGCGCCGAGCAGGACCCGCAGGCGCGCGTGCAGGAGATCGGCAGGGAAGAGGCGGCCGAGCCGTTCGACCTGGCCGCCGGGCCGCTGGTGCGTGGCCGCCTGCTCAGGCTGGATGGCGCCGAGCACGTGCTGCTGGCGACCATGCATCACATCGTCAGTGACGGCTGGTCCATGGGGGTGCTGGTGCGGGAGTTCGGCGCTCTGTACGATGCGTTCAGCGAGGGGAAGGATGACCCGTTGCCGGTGCTGGCGATCCAGTACGCCGACTACGCCGTCTGGCAAAAACGCTGGCTGGGCGGCGACGTCCAGCAAAAGCAGCTCGCGTACTGGACGCGCCACCTGCTCGGTGCGCCCGAGCTCATCGAGCTGCCCACCGACCGCGCGCGGCCGGCGGTGCAAAGCCATCGTGGCGAGTCCTGGTATTTCGACTGGCCGGCTGAACTCGCACACGAGGTGAATGCGATGGGCCAGCGTTCGGGCGCCACGCTGTTCATGGCGCTGGCGGCCGCATTCGGGGTGGTGCTCTCCAAACACGCCGGCCAGCACGACATCTGCATCGGCTTGCCGACTGCCAACCGCAACCATGTGGCCCTGGAGCCGCTGATCGGGTTCTTCGTCAACACGCTCGTGCTGCGCATCAAGGCCGAGCCGTCGTTGTCTTTCAATGAAGTCCTGGCTCAGGTGCGGGACGATGCGCTCGCCGCCTACGCCCACCAGGACCTGCCGTTCGAGCAATTGGTCGAAGCGGTCAATCCCAGCCGGACCACCAGCCACGCGCCGATCTACCAGGTATCGTTCAACTTCTACGGTGCGCACGGCCAGGAGCACAAGCCGCGGGTCCATGGCCTGTCCATCGAGCCGATCGACCAGCGCCAGGTGACGGTCGAGATCGACATGTCCGTCCATCTCTCCGAGCAGGGAGACGGCTCCATCACCGGTGCCGTGGCGTACAACGCCGACCTCTTCGACGAGCAGACTATCGCCCGGATGTTTGGGCACTATGAGTTACTGCTGCGCACCCTCACGCACTCGCCCGAGGCACCGCAGGCCCAGGTCGGCGCGCTCTCGCTTCTGCCCGTCCTGGAGCGCCGTCAGCTGCTGCTGGACTGGAACGACACCGCCGTGCCCATCGACCGGCGCCAGGGCGTGCAGGAGCTGTTCCGCGCGCATGCGCGGCGCGCCGCCCAAGTCGTGGCCCTGGTGTTCGGCAGCGAAGCTGTGACGTACGCGGAACTCGACGCGCGCGCGAACCGGCTGGCGCACCAGCTCATCCAGATGGGCGTGCAGGCCGAGACGCCGGTGGGCATCTACCTGGAGCGCTCCATCGACTTGGTGGTTTCGATCCTGGCGATCCTGAAGGCCGGCGGCGCCTACGTTCCGCTGGACCCGGTGCAGCCCGCGGACCGGCTGGCCTACGTGGTCGAAGACGCGGGACTGCCGCTCATCATCACGAACTCGGTGCTTGAGGCGAGCGCGCCGCAGTCGATGTTCCAGCTGCTGCTGGACGACCAGGCGCAGGCCATCGCGGGGATGCCGAACGGCCAGCCCGACGTGGCGGTGCTGGCCGACCAGCTCGCCTACATCATCTACACCTCCGGCTCGACCGGGCAGCCCAAGGGCGTGCAGCTCACGCATGCGGGCCTGGCCAATCTGGCGCAAGCCCAGGCCAGCCTGCTGGGCGTGCGCGAAGGCGAGCGGGTCCTGCAATTCGCCGCCTTCAGCTTCGATGCCTCGACCTGGGAAATTTTCATGGCCCTCACGGCGGGCGCCACGCTGTGCCTGGCGCCACGCGACCAGTTGATGCCCGGATTGACGCTGGAACGCACGATCGCGGAGATGGGCGTGCAGATCGCCACGCTGCCGCCGGTGGGCCTGGCGGCGATGGCGCCGGACGCGTTGCCATCGCTGCATACGCTGGTGAGCGCCGGCGAGGCATGCTCGTACGCACTGGCCAGTCAATGGGCGCGCGGGCGCCGCTTCATCAATGCGTACGGGCCGACCGAGGTGACGGTGTGCGCGACCGCACACCAAGTCACTGCGGACCTGGACCGCGCGCCGTCGATCGGCCGCGCGCTGGACAACATGCAGGTCTATGTGCTTGACGCCTGGCTGCAGCCGCAGCCCGTGGGCGTGGCGGGCGAGCTCTACGTTGCCGGTGAAGGCCTGGCGCGCGGCTACCGCGGCAGGCCCGACCTCACCGCAGCCCGGTTCCTGCCCAACCCCTACGGCGCGCCGGGCAGCCGGATGTACGCAACGGGTGACCTGGTGCGTTGGCTGGCGGATGGCAAGTCCGGCGGCGAACTCGAATACCTGGAGCGGATCGACCACCAGGTGAAGATCCGCGGCTTCCGCATCGAGCTGGGCGAGATCGAGGCGGCGCTGAAAAAGCTGCCCGAGGTGCGCAACGCCGTGGTGATCGCGCGCGAAGACCAGCCGGGCGACAAGCGCCTGGTGGCCTATGCGGTGGCGCATCCGGAACAACTCGATGCCGACGGCCAGGCACCTGACGCCCGCAGGCTGCGCGAGGCGCTGGGCAAGACCTTGCCCGACTACATGGTGCCGTCGCAGGTGATGTGGTTGCAGGAGATGCCGCTCACGCCGAACGGCAAGGTGGATCAGCGCGCGTTGCCCCAGCCCGACGGGATGGAAAGCCATGCGCGCTACATCGCGCCGGGCACGGCGGTCGAGCAGGCGCTCAGCCTGATCTGGGCCGACATCCTCAAGGTCGAGCGCGTCGGCCTGGACGACAACTTCTTCGCACTGGGCGGCCACTCGCTGCTGGCGGTGAAGCTGGCATCGCGCGTGCGCAGCCAGCTGGGTGTCGAGCTGGTGCTGGCGCAGCTGTTCACGCATGCGACGCTGCGCGAGCTGGCCCAGACGGTGGAAGCGGTCGGTGCCACTACCGGTGCATTTTCGGGTGCAAGCGAATTGCCGCCCGTCGAGCCACGCGAGCTGCCCGGCGATGCGCCGCTGTCCTTCGCGCAGGCGCGCCTGTGGTTCCTGACCCGGCTCAATGAGCAGGCCAGCCTGGCGTATCACCTCGCATCGGGCGTGCGCCTGCGCGGCGATCTGCATGTGCAGGCGCTGCAGCGCGCGCTGGACCGGATCGTGGAGCGCCATGAGGCGCTGCGCACCCACTTCGAGCTGGTGAACGGCGAGCCGGTGCAGAGGATCCGGGATCGGATGGCCTTCCCGCTCGAGATCCGCGACCTCAGCGTCTCGGGCAACGTCGAGGAAGATGCCCGGCTGCAGGCGCAGGAGGAGGCGTCCGAGGCGTTCGATCTGGCCACCGGCCCGCTCGTGCGCGGCCGGTTGCTCAAGCTGGGCGGCGACGAGCATCTGCTGCTGGCGACCATGCACCACATCGTGAGCGATGGCTGGTCGATGGGCGTGCTGATTCACGAATTCAGCGTGCTGTACGAAGCCTTCAGCCAGGGGCGTGACGACCCGCTGCCGCCGCTTCAGATCCAGTATGCCGACTACGCGGTCTGGCAGCGCCGCAGGTTGACGGGCGATGTGCAGCAACGCCAGCTCGACTACTGGACAACAACGCTGTCGGGCGCGCCCGAACTCAGCGAACTGCCGACGGACCGTCCGCGTCCCGCTGCGCAGGACCACGCGGGCGCGAGCGTCGACTTCGCGCTGGACGCCGCGCTGAGCCGAGGCGTCAACGCGCTGGCGCTGCGTCACGGCACGACGCCTTTCAACGTGCTGCTGGCCGCGTGGGCGTCGCTCACCGGCCGGCTGTCGGGCCAAAGCGATGTGGTGATCGGCACGTCCGTGGCCAACCGCACGCGCACGGAAGTCGAGCCACTAATCGGCTTCTTCGTGAACACGCTGGCGCTGCGCATCGACCTGTCGGGCCGGCCCAGCGTGGCCGAACTGGTCGCACGCGTCCATGCGGCCACGCTCTCGGCGCAAAGCCATCAGGACCTGCCGTTCGAGCAGGTGATCGAGGCGGTGAACCCGGCGCGATCGATGGCGCATTCGCCGCTGTTTCAGCTGATGCTGGCCTGGCAGAACAACGAGGAAGGCGAGCTGAGGCTCGGCCAGGTGCAGCTGCAGGGCGTGGCCACGGGCAACGCCCTGACCAAGTTCGACCTGAGCCTGAACCTGGGCGAGCGCGACGGTTGCATCGCGGGCGACATGCAGTTCGCCACGGCGCTGTACGAGCGCGCCAGCATCGAGCGCCACCTGGGTTACCTCAAGCGCCTGCTGGCCGGCATGGTGGACGACGAGACCCGGCCCGTGCAGGAGATCGCCGTGATGCCTGCGGCCGAGCGGCAGCAGGTGCTGCACGGCTTGAACGACACCGCCGTGCGCCGCGAAGCCGTCCAGAGCGTTCATGGATTGTTCGAGGCGCAGGCCGCCCGCACGCCCGATGCGGTGGCCGTGGTGTTCGGCGACGAGGCGCTGAGCTATGCGCAGCTCAATGCCGCGGCCAACCGCCTGGCGCACCTGTTGATCGCGCGCGGTGTTCGCGCCGACGTGCTGGTCGCGCTGTGCCTGGAGCGCTCGATCCACATGGTGGTCGCCATGCTGGCGGTGCTCAAGGCCGGCGGCGCCTACGTGCCGCTGGACCCGCAGCTGCCCGATGAGCGGCTGGCAGGCATGCTGGAAGACTGCGCGCCGCTCGTTGTGCTGAGCGAAACCGGCCTGGCGGGGCGGTTGACGGGCACGGATGGCGCGCTGCGAATCATCACGCTGGACGCACCGAATGCACAAGACGGGCAGGCGCTGCAGGGCATGCCCTCCGGCAACCCGCCTGCCACCGCGTTCGATCCTGCCCAACTGGCCTATTGCATCTACACCTCGGGCTCCACCGGCAAGCCCAAGGGCGCGCTCAACAGCCACGGCGCCGTAGTCAACCGGCTGCTGTGGATGCACGAGACCTACGGGCTTGACGCGAGCGATGCCGTGCTGCAGAAAACGCCGTACGCGTTCGACGTGTCGGTGTGGGAGTTCTACTGGCCGCTGCTCGCCGGCGCCCGCCTTGTCGTGGCGCGCCCCGACGGCCACAAGGACCCGCAGTACATGGCCGAATGCATCACCGCCCACGCGGTGACGACGCTGCACTTCGTGCCGTCGATGCTGCAGGCCTTCCTGGCCGCCGGCCCCGACCTCGCGCGGCACCGCCTGCGCCAGGTGTTCTGCAGCGGCGAAGCGCTGCCGGCCGCTGTGGCCAGGGAGTGCCTGCGCAGCCTGCCGCAGGTGGGGCTGCATAACCTGTACGGCCCCACCGAAGCGGCCGTGGACGTGACGTTCTGGGAATGCAGTGGGCACGAGACCGACCCCGTGCCGCTGGGCCGGGCGATCGCCAACGTGCAAATGCACGTGCTGGACGACGCCTTCGAGCCCGCACCGCTGGGCGCCGTGGGGCAGCTGGCGATCGCCGGTGTTGCGCTCGCGCGCGGCTACCTGCGCCGCGCGGGCCTCACCGCCGAGAAGTTCGTGCCCAACCCGCACGGCGCACCCGGCACGCGGATGTACCTGACGGGCGACTTCGGGCGGCGCCGCGCGGACGGCCAGCTGGAATACCTCGGCCGCATCGACCACCAGGTGAAGATCCGCGGTTTCCGCATCGAGCTGGGCGAGATCGAGGCGGCGCTGCGCGCGCTGCCCGACGTGGGCAACGCGGTCGTCGTAGCCCACGAAGCACGGACCGGCGACAGCCAGCTCGTGGCCTACCTCGAGGCGAGGGCGGAGCGCGCACAGACCGACCTGGACACGGTGCGCGCGTCCCTGGCCCGCACGCTGCCAGATTACATGCTGCCGTCGCAGCTGATGTGGCTGGCGCAGATGCCACTGTCGGCCAACGGCAAGCTCGACAGGAAGGCCCTGCCGCAGCCTGAAGCGCTTGAAAGCGGCGCCGACCACGTGGCGCCGCGAACGGCGCTGGAGAAGACGCTCAGCGACATCTGGGCCGATGTGCTCAAGGTCGAACGGGTGGGCCTGCACGACAACTTCTTCGGGCTCGGCGGCCATTCTCTGCTGGCCGTGCAGCTGGCCTCGCACGTGCGCAGCCAGCTAGGCGTGGAGGTGGAGCTTGCGCAGCTGTTCTCCCGTCCGACGCTTGCGCAGTTCGCGCAGGTGGTGGCCGAGGCGAGCGTGACCACGCTGCCGGCCATCGGCGTGCGCGAGAAGGTAGGAGATGAGGTGCAGGATGCCCCGCTGTCGTTCGCGCAGCAGCGCCTGTGGTTCCTGGACCGCTTGGACAGCCAGGCGGCGCTTGCCTACCACATGCCGCTGGGCGTGAAGCTAACCGGGCTGCTGGACCAGGCCGCGCTGAAGACGGCGCTGGACCGGATCGTGGAGCGCCACGAAGCGCTGCGCACGCACTTCGAGGTGATCGATAACGAGCCGGTGCAGAAGATCCGCGCGCAGATGGCGTTTGCGCTGCAGGTGTTCGACCTGAGCGCGGCGGGGTCATCGGATGAAGACGCCATGCAGCAGGTCATGGCGCAGGCACAGCAGGAGGCGGCTGAGCCGTTCGACCTGGCCACGGGGCCGCTCGTGCGCGGCCGCCTGCTCAAGCTGGGTGACACGCGGCACGTGCTGCTGGCGACCATGCATCACATCGTGAGCGACGGCTGGTCGCTGGGCGTGCTGATCCGTGAGTTCAGCGCGCTGTACGACGCGTTCAGCCGGGGCCATGACGACCCGCTGCCGCCTCTCGAGATCCAGTACGCCGACTACGCCGTGTGGCAGCGCCGCTGGCTGGCCGGCGACGTGCTGCAAAGGCAGCTGGACTACTGGAAGGCGACGCTTGCGGGCGCGCCGGCGCTCACGGCGCTGCCCACGGACCGGCCGCGTCCCGCCCAGCAGGATTACTCGGGCGACAGTGTGGAGTTCACGCTGGACAGAGCGCCGGACCACGCACCGGACCACGCGCCGAGCCCGACGCTTAGCCAGGGCGTGCAGGCGCTTGCGCGGCGCCACCACACGACCGTCTTCAACGTCATGCTGGCGGCCTGGGCGTCGCTTGTGGCGCGCCTGAGCCGGCAGGAAGACGTCCTGATCGGCACGCCGGTGGCCAACCGCACGCGCACCGAAGTCGAGCCGCTGATCGGCTTCTTCGTGAACACGATGGCGCTGCGCATCGATGTGTCGGGCGAGCCTGCCGTGGGCGAGCTCATCCGGCGCGTGCATGTCGCCACGCTGGCGGCGCAGAGCCACCAGGACATCCCGTTCGAGCAGGTGATCGAGGCCGTGAACCCGGCCCGCTCGATGGCGCACGCGCCGCTGTTCCAGCTGATGCTGGCCGGCCAGAACAACCGCAAGGGCGAACTTGCGCTGGGCGACGTGCAGCTGGAGCGGCTGCAGGTGACGAACAGGCGTTCGCAGTTCGACCTCAGCCTAGACCTCTACGAAGACGGGCCGCGCATCACCGGCCGCATGGAATTCGCCACGGCGCTGTTCGACCGGGCGACGATCGAGAGGCACGTCGCGCACCTGCTCGGCCTGCTGCAGGGCATGGTGGCAGACGACAGCCGCGTGGCAAAGCACCTGCCGCTGATGTCCGACGCCGACCGCGACCACGTGCTGCACGCCTGGAACGGCACGGCCGTGGCCCACGCGCCGTGGATGAGCGCCCAGGCCATGTTCGAGGCACAGGCGCTGCGCGCGCCCGATGCGGCCGCGCTCGTCTTCCGCAAGGAAACCCTGAGCTACGGCCAGCTGGACGCGCAGGCCAACCAGCTGGCGCATCACCTCATCGCGGCGGGCCTGCGGGCCGACACGCCGGTGGGCATCTGCCTGGACCGCTCGGTCGCGATGATCGTCTCGGTGCTGGCCGTGCTGAAGGCCGGCGGCGCCTACGTGCCGCTGGACCCGTCGATGCCCGCAAGCCGCTTGGCCCACGTGATCCGCGATGCCCGCATCGCGCTCGTCATCGCGCAGTCGGAGACCGCCCGGCAGCTGGACAGCTCGCTGCGGGACAAGGTGCCGGGCAAGGTGCTTGTGGACACCGACGCCGAAGCCATCGCCAGGCAACCTGCCAGCCGGCCCGACGTGGCCGTGCTGCCCGGGCAGCTCGCCTACATCATCTACACCTCCGGCTCGACCGGCCAGCCCAAGGGCGTGGAGCTCGTGCACGCGGGCCTGGCCAACCTGGCCCACTCGCTGGCAAGCCTGTACCAGGCCCGGCCCGGCGAGCGCGTGCTGCAGTTCGCCGCCTTCGGCTTCGACGTGGCGACCTGGGAAATCGTCCTGGCGCTCACGAGCGGAGCGACGCTGTGCCTGGCCGCCCGCGAGCAGCTGATGCCCGGCCTCACGCTGGAGTCCACCGTCGCGCATCTGGGCGTGGAGATTGCCACGCTGCCGCCGGCCGTGCTGGCCGCCATGGAGCCGGACGCCCTGCCCACCGTCCATACGCTGGTGGTGGGCGGCGAAAGTTGCAGCCTGGCGCTGGCCGGACGCTGGGCGCCCGGGCGCCGCTTCTTCAACGCCTACGGCCCGACCGAGGTCACGGTGGACGCCGCCGTGTTCGAGGTGCCGCAGAATCCGGACAGCGCGCCGCCGATCGGGCGCGGGATGCAGAACACGCAGCTCTTCGTGCTGGACGAGCGCTACGAGCCCTTGCCCGTCGGCGTGCCCGGCCAGCTGTATGTCGCCGGGCCGGGCCTGGCGCGCGGCTACCGGGGGCGCGCGGACCAGACCGCCGATCGCTTCGTGCCCAACCCCTTTGGCGAGCCCGGCAGCCGCATGTACGCCACCGGCGACCTGGCGCGCTGGTCGGCCGAGGGCCAGGTGGAGTATCTGGACCGCATCGACCACCAGGTGAAGATCCGGGGCTTCCGGATCGAGCCGGGCGAGATCGAGCAGACGCTGCGCAAGTCCGAGTGGGTGCGCGACGCGATCGTGGTGCCGCGCGAAGACGAAGCCGGCGACAAGCAGCTCGTGGCCTACGTGGTGCCTGCCGACACCGAAGGCGACGGGTCGCAGACGCACACCGACGGCTGGCGCGAGAACTTCGACGGCGTTTATGCCGACGTGGACAGCGGCGTCAACGATGCCTTCAACCTGGCCGGTTGGGTCAGCAGCTACGACGAAACGCCGATCCCCACGACCGAGATGCAGGAGTGGGTGGACCAGACGGTCGCGCGCATCCAGGCGCTCAAACCCCAGGGCATCCTGGAGATCGGCTGCGGCACCGGCCTGTTGCTGCACCGCCTGGCGCAGGACTGCACGCGCTACTACGGCTCGGACATCTCGCCGGTCGTGATCTCGCAGCTGCGCGCCGCGTTGGACGCGCATCCGTACGCCTCCTGCCAGGTGGTGCTGGAGTGCGCCGAAGCGCGCGCCTCGGTGCCCTCCGCTAAGGGCCGCGTCGACGTGGTCGTGGTCAACTCGGTCGCGCAGTACTTCCCCGACGTGGGGTATGTTGTCGACGTGATCGGCCAGGCGCTGGACGCCATCGGCGACGGCCCGGGTCATATCTTCCTAGGGGACATCCGCCATGCCGGCCTGCGCGAGACCTTCCAGACCTCGCTGGCGCTGGCGCGCCTGGCACCGGGCGCCGTGATGGGCGACCTGCGCCGCGCGGTCGAGCGCGGCATGCACCGCGAAACCGAACTGCTGATGGACCCGCTGTTCTTCTTCGCGCTGCAGGAGCGGTTCCCGCAGATCCGCCACGTGAGCGTGCGCGTGAAGGGCCGGCAGGCCGACAACGAAATGACCCGCTACCGCTTCGACGCGGTGCTGGACGTGAACTGCGCGCCGGCATCGGCCATCGAGCCGCAGTGGCTGGACTGGAACGAGTGGCTGGCCGGGCAGGCGGCCCAGGGCGATGCGATGCAGGCGCTCGCCGCCTGGCTGGCCTCGCCGGCTTCGCCCACGCTCGCGCTGCGCGACGTCCCCGATGCGCTCGTCGCCCGCGACGTGGCGATGACGGCGGCGCTCTACCACGGCGACGAACCGCTGGTGCGTGGGGTCGATCAACCCGCCGGCGGCGTGGATCGCCACGCGTTGCTGGCGCTGTGCGAAGCGCATGGCGTGACGCTGGAGATGGCGCCTGCGACGGGGAACAAGGGCACGTTCCACGCGGTGTTCCAGGCAACGCCTGAAGCACAAAGCGCCCGCGAGGTGAACCTGCAGGCGCTCTATCCCGTGGCCGTCGGCGACCTGGAGCGCTCGGCCAACCGCCCTGCAACCTCGCATCGCCGCCTGTCGGTGGCTGTGCTGCGCGAGTTCCTGTCGCGCAGTCTGCCCGACTACATGGTGCCCGCGCACCTGGTGGAACTGCAGGAATTGCCCCTCACGCCCAACGGCAAGGTGGACCGGCGTGCGCTTCCCGCCCCCGACGCGATGGGGAGCGATGCACAGTACGCGGCGCCGCGCACGGGCGTGGAGCGCGAGCTGAGCCGCATCTGGGCCGAGGTGCTCAAGGTCGAGCGCGTCGGCGTCAACGACAACTTCTTCGCGTTGGGCGGCCATTCGCTGCTAGCTACGCGCGTGCTGTCGCGCATCCGCCAGGTGTTCGGCGTCGAGCTGTTGCTGCGCCATATGTTCGATTCCTCGAGCCTGGCAGAACTTGCGCGCGAGGTGGACGTGGCGCTGGTGGAAGCCGGCGGACAGGAGGCGCTGCCGATCGAGGCGCGCGCCCCGTCACAGTTCCAGGATGCGCCACTGTCGTTCGCGCAGCAACGCCTGTGGTTCCTGGACCGGCTGGACCGCCAGGCGGGCCTGGCCTACCACCTCCCCGTGGGCGTGCGCCTGAGCGGCGCGCTCGATGCAGCGGCCCTTCAGGCGGCACTGGACCGGATCGTGGCGCGCCATGAGGCGCTGCGCACGCACTTCGCCATGATCGATGGCGAGCCGGTGCAAAGGATCGAGGAACACGCGGCCTTCGCGCTGGCCGTGCACGACCTGAGCGGCGTGACGGATGCGCGGCAACGGCATGCGCAGGTGATGGCGCAATTGCAGCAGGAGGCCGGCGCGGCTTTCGACCTAGCAACAGGGCCCCTCGTGCGAGGCCGCCTGCTCCGGCTGGGCGAGGAGGACCACGTTTTCGTCGCGACCATGCATCACATCGTGAGCGACGGCTGGTCGATGGAAGTGCTGATCAAGGAATTCGGCGCGTTGTACGAGGCCTTCAGCGCCGGCCGGGAAGACCCGCTGCCGCCATTGGCGATCCAGTACGCCGACTACGCCATGTGGCAGCGCCGCTGGCTCACTGGCGACGTGTTGCAAAGGCAGCTCGATTACTGGAAGGGCGCTCTCTCCGGTTCGCCGGAACTCACGGAGCTGCCCACCGACCGGGCGCGTCCGCCTGCGCAGGATTACACGGGTGACAGCGTGGCGATGGAGCTGGACGCGGCGCTCAGTGCCCGACTGAACGACCTCGCGCAGGCCCACGGCACGACGGTGTTCAACGTGGTGCTGGCGGCGTGGGCGTCGCTGGTGAGCCGCTTGAGCGGGCAGGGCGACGTGGTGATCGGCACTCCGGTGGCCAACCGCACGCGCACGGAAGTCGAGCCCTTGATCGGCTTCTTCGTGAACACGCTGGCCTTGCGCATCGACCTGTCGGGCCAGCCCGGCGTGGGCGAGCTCATCAGGCGCGT
>SEAY01000191.1 GCA_004144865.1 Comamonadaceae bacterium | reverse complement strand
TCCTCGCGCCTGGCCGATACGGGCAGCGACTCGGGGAACTCGATGCGCAGGGGGCTGGGGGTGCGCGGCGCGGCGGCGGCCTGCGCAGGGGGAAAAGAAGGCACGGAATCGGTCATGAAGGGCGCCATTATCCCGGCCGGGCGCAGGTCACGCTGGCGTGCCGCGCACCCCCAGCCCCCTGCGCATCGAGTTCCCCGAGTCGCTGCCCGTATCGGCCAGGCGCGAGGAGATCATGGCTGCCATGCAGCAGCACCAGGTGATCATCGTGTGCGGTGAGACGGGCTCGGGCAAGACCACGCAGTTGCCCAAGATCGCCCTGGCGCTGGGGCGCGGCAAATGCAACGCGCCGCCAGGCAGCAAAGGCCAGCTCATCGGCCACACGCAGCCGCGCCGTATTGCAGCCAGCAGCGTGGCAAAGCGCATCGCCGAAGAACTGAAGACGCCGCTGGGCGACGTGGTGGGCTTCAAGGTGCGGTTTCAGGACCGGCTGTCGCGCGACGCCTCGGTCAAGCTGATGACCGACGGCATCTTGCTGGCCGAGACGCAGACCGATCCGCTGCTCAAGGCCTACGACACCATCATCATCGACGAGGCGCACGAGCGCAGCCTGAACATCGACTTTCTGCTGGGCTACCTGCGCCAGATCCTGCCGCGCCGGCCTGACCTGAAGATCGTGGTCACCTCGGCCACCATCGACGCCGACCGCTTCGCCAAGCACTTCGAGTCGGCCAAAGGCCCGGCGCCGATCATCTATGTGTCGGGCCGCACCTTCCCTGTCGAGCAGCGCTACCGCCCGTTCGAGGAATCGCGCGACTACGGCCTGAACGAGGCCATCGCCGACGGCGTGGACGAGCTGTGGGCCGGCAACGCGGCAGGCGACATCCTGGTCTTTCTGCCGGGCGAGCGCGAGATCCGCGAGGCGGCGGACCACCTGCGCAAGCACCTGGCGCACCAGCCCGTGATGCGCAACGCCGAGGTGCTGCCGCTGTTCGCGCGGCTGTCGCAGGCCGAACAGGACCGCATCTTTGACGGCCACACGGGCCGGCGCATCGTGCTGGCAACCAACGTGGCCGAGACCTCCCTCACGGTGCCGGGCGTGCGTTACGTCATCGACGCAGGAACGGCGCGCGTCAAGCGCTATAGCTTCAGGAGCAAGGTGGAGCAGCTCCTGGTGGAGCCCGTAAGCCAGGCCGCCGCCAACCAGCGCGCCGGGCGCTGCGGCCGCGTGGCCAACGGCATCTGCATCCGGCTGTACGACGAGCCCGGCTTCAACAGCCGCCCGCGCTTTACCGACCCCGAAATCCTGCGCTCGTCGCTGGCCGGTGTCATCCTGCGCATGAAGTCGCTGCACCTGGGCGACGTGACGCAGTTCCCGTTCATCGAGGCGCCCTCGGGCCGCGCGATCGCCGACGGCTACCAGCTGCTGGGCGAACTGGGCGCGGTGGACGACGCCAACGACCTCACACCCATGGGCGTGGAGCTGTCGCGCCTGCCGCTGGACCCGCGCGTGGGCCGCATGATTTTGGAGGCGCGCGACCGCCAGGCGCTGGACGAGGTGCTGGTGATCGCCTCTGCCCTGTCGGTGCAGGACGTGCGCGACCGCCCCATGGAGGCGCAGCAGCAGGCCGACCAGGCCCACGCCAAGTTCGACGACGACAAGAGCGAGTTCAGCGGTTACCTCAAGCTGTGGAAGTGGATCAACGAGGCCCGCGGCGGTGCGCCCAGCCTGCCGTCGGCCCGCGCGCAGAAAGACGCCGCCGCACGCGAGGCCCGCCAGGGCACGCGGGCGCAGGCCAGCCTGCCCGTGGCGCAGCGCCTCACTGCCGCGCATGAGCCCGCTGAGGCGCAGGGCGCACAGCAGCCACAGCAGCCACAGCAGCCCACGCACAAGCTGAGCAATCGGCAGTACGAATCTCTGCTGAGGCAGAACTTCATCAGCATCCGCCGCCTGCGTGAGTGGCGCGACATCCACACGCAACTGCTCACCGTGGTGACCGAGCACCGCTGGAAGCTCAACACCAACCCCGCCAGCTACGAGCAGATCCACCTGTCGATGCTGTCCGGCCTGCTGGGCAACATCGGCGTGAAGAGCGACGACGACGACTGGTACCTGGGCGCGCGCGGCATCAAGTTCTACAAGCACCCGGGCGCACACCTGAACAAGAAGCCGGGCCGCTGGATCGTGGCGGCCGAGCTGGTGGAGACCACGCGCCTCTTCGGGCGAGGCATCGCCGCCATCGAGCCGCCGTGGGTCGAGCAGATCGGCGGCCACCTGCTCAAGAAGCAGATGCTGGACCCGCACTGGGAGAAGAAGGCCGCGCAGGTGTCCGCACTGGAGCGGGCGACGCTGTACGGCATCGTCATCTACAACAACCGCCGCGTGAACTTCGGCAAGGTGGACCCGTACGCCGCACGCGACATCTTCATCCGCGAGGCCCTGGTCGGCGGCCAGTGGGAGACCAAGCTGCCGTTTCTGGCGGCCAACCAGAAGCTCATCGCCAAGGTGGAAGAGCTGGAGCACAAGTCGCGCCGCCAGGACGTGCTGGTGGACGACGAGCTCATCTACGCCTTCTACGACCAGCAGCTGCCGCCGGACGTGTGCACGGGCGCGGGCTTCGAAGCCTGGTACCGCGACGCGGCGCGCCAGAACCCCGACCTGCTCAAGCTCACGCGTGAAGAACTCATGCGGCACGAGGCCGCCGGCATCACCAGCAACGCCTTTCCCAAGACCGTGCGGCTGGGCGGCGTGGACTGCGCCGCCAGCTACCTGCACGAGCCCGGCGATGCGCGCGA
>SEAY01000100.1 GCA_004144865.1 Comamonadaceae bacterium | reverse complement strand
CACAGAAAGCCTGCGCGGAAGGCGCGCAGGGCGCGCCCGGGCGGCCCGCGATAATCGCGACCCTGTGAAAGCCGCCGCCCCCACGCTCCCCGAAGTCAATTTCTCCGACCACGGCGACGTCCGCTACCTGCACCTGGGCACCGAGTGGGTGCAGGGTTCCATGCGCATGGACGCGCCGTTCGACATCCATCTCGAGTACGTGCAGCGCATGATGGCCTGGCTGCTGTTCATGGATCCGGCGGGCGTGGGCAAGCGCCACGCGATGCAGCTCGGGCTGGGTGCGGCGTCCCTCACCAAGTTCTGCCACCGCAAGCTGCGCATGAAGACCACGGCGATCGAGCTGAACCCGCAGGTGATCGCCGCCTGCCGCCTGTGGTTCAAGCTGCCCAAGGACGACACGCGCCTGTCCGTGGTGCTGGGCGACGCCGCCGAAGTGGCGGCGCACCCGCACTGGCGCGGCCAGGTCGATGCCCTGATGGTGGACCTGTACGACCACGAGGCCGCGGCGCCGGTCCTGGACAGCGAAGCGTTCTACCGCGACTGCCGCGCGCTGCTCACCGAGGACGGCTGCATGACGGTGAACCTGTTCGGGCGCTCGTCCAGCTACGAACGCAGCCTGAAGCGCATCCAGGCCGCCTTCGGCGCCGAAGCCGTGTGGGCGTTCCGTCCGACGCGTGAAGGCAACACCGTGGTGATGGCCCTGCGCGAGCCGGTGGAGCCGGCGCGGGGCGAGCTTTCCCAGCGGGCGGACGTGATCGAGGAGCGCTGGGGACTGCCCGCGCGCAAGTGGCTGCGCGTGCTGCGCCCCGCTACCATGCGTCCATGAGCGCGCAACCGAAGACCTCCGCCCGCGGCCCGCACCGGGGCCCGCTGCACTGGCGCAACGTCGTGGAGTGGCTGTCCGAGGACGGCGTGATCGCGCAGGAGGAGGCGCGGCGCACCATCGCGCGCTGCTCGCAGGCCGAAAGCGCGCAGCACCCGCTGGTCCGCCTGGCCGCGGTGGCCATGACCCGCGCGGCGGACGGCAAGCCGCTGGACATCGAGATGCTCACGCAGTACCTCGCGGGGCGCGCGCAGATGGACTACCTGCGCATCGACCCGCTGAAGGTCGACGTCGCCAAGGTGGCCGACACCATGAGCGCCGCCTATGCCGAGCGCCACAAGGTGCTGCCCGTGCAGGTGACCGCCAGCGAGGTGGTGGTGGCCACCGCCGAGCCCTTCATCGACGCCTGGATCGACGAGGTGGAGCGGCAGTCCAAGCGCTCCGTGCGGCGCGTCGTCGCCAACCCGCAGGACATCCACCGCTACACCGCCGAATTCTTCGCGCTCGCCAAGTCGGTGCGCGCCGCGCAGAAGAGCGGCGGCAACAGCGGCGCCGCCAGCTTCGAGCAGCTGGTGGAGCTGGGCAAGAGCAACAAGCAGCTGGACGCCAACGACCAGAGCGTGGTGCAGGTGGTCGACTGGCTGTGGCAGTACGCCTTCGACCAGCGCGCGAGCGACATCCACCTGGAGCCGCGGCGCGAGCAGGGCGTGATCCGCTTCCGCATCGACGGCGTGCTGCACCCCGTCTACCAGATGCCCATGGGCGTGCTCAACGCGATGATCGCGCGCGTGAAGCTGCTGGGGCGCATGGACGTGGTGGAGAAGCGCCGCCCGCAGGACGGCCGCATCAAGACGCGCAACCCGCGCGGCGACGAGGTGGAGATGCGCCTCTCCACGCTGCCCACGGCCTTCGGCGAGAAGATGGTGATGCGCATCTTCGACCCGGACACGGCGGTGAAGGACCTCGACGCGCTGGGCTTCTCCGCGCACGACGCGCAGCGCTGGGAGGCGCTGGTCAAGCGCCCGCACGGCATCGTGCTCGTGACCGGCCCGACGGGCTCGGGCAAGACCACCACGCTCTATTCCACGCTCAAGCGCCTGGCGACCGAAGAGGTGAACGTCAGCACGGTGGAGGACCCGATCGAGATGATCGAGCCCTCGTTCAACCAGACGCAGGTGCAGCCGCAGCTGGACTTCAATTTCTCCGAGGGCCTGCGCGCGCTGATGCGGCAGGATCCCGACATCATCATGGTGGGCGAGATCCGCGACCTCGCCACGGCCGACATGGCGGTGCAGGCGGCGCTCACCGGCCACCTCGTGTTCTCCACGCTGCACACCAACGACGCGCCCTCGGCCATCAGCCGGCTGATGGAGCTCGGCGTGCCCGCCTACCTCATCAACGCCACGGTGATCGGCGTGCTGGCGCAGCGCCTGGTGCGGGTGCTGTGCCGGCAGTGCCGCGAGCCCGACACGGAGACGCCGCGCACGGCGTTCGACGACGTGGTGAAGCCCTGGAAGATCAACGGCAGCTGGCAGCCCTACCGGCCGGTGGGCTGCGTCGACTGCCGGATGACGGGCTTCCTCGGCCGCATGGGCCTGTACGAACTGCTGACGGTGACGGAGGGCTTCAAGGACAAGGTTTCGCGCGAACCCAACCTCGGCGCGATCAAGCGGCAGGCCGTCAGCGACGGCATGCGGCCGCTGCGGCTGGCCGGCGCGCTGCGCGTGGCCGAGGGCGTGACCACCCTCGAGGAAGTGCTCACGGCCACCCCGCCCATGGATTGAGGGCGGCCGCCCGTGTCGCCTCGGCAACACGAGGGTAACGGGTTGTAGGTGGAATCCACATCGGGAGCGGCGGGCAACGCACGCAAAATCCGCCGATTCGAAATCCTTCCCGAGGAGACATCCCCATGAGAATCAAGAGCCAGAAGGACTTCTTCGCCGGGCTCATGTTCCTGCTGGTCGGCATCGCCTTTGCCTGGGGCGCCACCAACTACAACATCGGCGAGGGTTCCCGCATGGGGCCCGGCTACTTCCCGCTGATGCTGGGCATCATCCTGACGCTGATCGGCCTGTTCATCGCGTTCCAGGCCCTCGTGGTCGAGACGGAGGACGGCGGGAAGATCGGCAAGTGGGCCTGGAAGCCGCTGTTCTTCATCATCGCCTCCAACCTCATCTTCGGAATCAGCCTCGGCGGCCTGCCCAGGATCGGCATCCCGGCGATGGGACTGATCGTGGGCATCTACGCGCTCACCTTCGTGGCCAGCCTGGCCGGCGAGGAATTCAACGCCAAGGCGGTGGCCGTCCTCGCCACCGTCCTGGCCATCCTCAGTTACGTGGCGTTCATCGTGCTGCTGAAGCTGCAGTTCCCGGTGTGGCCCAGCTTCCTGACCGCCTGAGGGAGACACAGACCCATGGATCTCTTTACCAATCTCGCCCTCGGCTTCGGCGTGGCGGTCACGCCGATCAACCTGCTCTATGCGTTCATCGGGGTCGTGCTCGGCACGGCGATCGGGGTGCTGCCGGGCATCGGTCCCGTGGCCACCATCGCCATGCTGCTGCCCGCCACCTACGCGCTGCCGCCCGTGTCGGCGCTGATCATGCTGGCCGGCATCTACTACGGTTCGCAGTACGGCGGTTCCACCACGGCGATCCTGGTGAACCTGCCGGGCGAATCCGCTTCGGTCGTGACGACCATCGACGGCTACCAGATGGCGCGGCAGGGGCGCGCCGGCCCTGCGCTCGCCGCCGCCGGCATCGGCTCGTTCTTCGCCGGCTGCGTCGGCACGCTGATCCTGGCCGCCTTCGCCGCACCGCTGACGGAAGTCGCGTTCAAGTTCGGCCCCGCCGAGTACTTCTCGCTGATGGTGCTGGGCCTGATCGGCGCCGTGGTGCTGGCTTCGGGCTCCCTGGTCAAGGCGATCGGCATGATCGTGCTGGGCCTGCTGCTGGGGCTGGTCGGCACCGACGTGAACTCCGGCGTGGCCCGCTACTCGTTCGACATCCCTGAACTGACCGACGGCATCAACTTCATCGTGGTCGCGATGGGCGTGTTCGGCTACGGCGAGATCATCTCCAACCTGGGCAAGCACGAGAGCGAGCGGCAGGTGTTCACCGCCAAGGTGACCCACCTGTACCCGACCAAGGAGGATTTCAAGCGCATGGCGCCGGCGATGCTGCGCGGCACGGCGCTCGGCTCCTCGCTGGGCATCCTGCCCGGCGGCGGCGCCCTGCTGTCCTCCTTCGCGGCCTACACGCTGGAGAAGAAGATCAAGCTCAAGCCGGGCGAGGTGATGCTCGGCAAGGGCAACATCCGCGGCGTCGCGGGCCCCGAATCGGCCAACAACGCCGGCTCGCAGACCTCGTTCATCCCGCTGCTCACGCTGGGCATCCCGCCCAACGCGGTGATGGCGCTGATGGTGGGTGCCATGACCATCCACAACATCCAGCCCGGCCCGCAGGTGATGACCAGCAACCCGGAGCTGTTCTGGGGCCTGATCGCCTCGATGTGGATCGGCAACGCGATGCTGGTGATCCTGAACCTGCCCCTCATCGGCATCTGGATCAAGCTCCTGAGCATCCCCTACCGCTGGCTGTTCCCGTCGATCGTGCTGTTCTGTGCCATCGGCGTCTACTCCACGAACAACAACGTGTTCGACATCTGGATGGTGGCCATCTTCGGCGTCATCGGGTACACCTTCATCAAGCTCGGGATGGAACCCGCGCCCCTGCTGCTCGGATTCATCCTCGGCCCGATGATGGAGGAGAACCTGCGGCGCGCGCTGCTGCTCTCGCGCGGCGACTGGAGCGTGCTGGTCACGCGGCCGCTGTCCGCCGGCCTGCTGGCCGCGGCGCTGCTCATGATCATCATCGTGGCGCTGCCCGCGGTGAAGGCGCGCCGCGAGGAAGCCTTCGTCGAGGAATAGAAGGCACCGCGCGAAACGAGAAGGCGCCCCGCGGGGCGCCTTTTCTTTTGCAGCCACAATCGGCGCATGGTCCAGCCCGACGCCCACCCGCAAAGGGTGGCACTCCACAACGAGATCCACGCCCGCCCGCCCGACGCGATGACCGCGCCGCTGGCCTTGTCGCACCTGGTGATGTTCGGCGACGCGGCGGCGCGCGAGGCGAGCCGCGCCCACCTGTGCGCCCTGCTGCGCGACCACCACCTTCCGCAGCCCGATGCCCAGGGCACGCACGTGCGGTTGGACGTGGGCGGCGTGCGCCTGCGCTGGGAGCTGCACACCGAGTTCGTCACCTGGACCTTCTCGCGGCCCTTGGCGGCCGAGGGGTTCGGCGAGCACGAGCCGGCGGCGGCCTGGCAGGCGGTGCCGCAGGACTGGCTGGCGGCGCTGCCCGGGCGCTGCCTGGCGGCCCTCAACCTGTGGGTGCTGCCGGGGCGCGAGGCGCCGCCGCCCGGGCTCACGCGGCATGTGCTGCGCGAGGACACGCTGGTCGGCGCCAGCGTCGCCGACGGCCAGGGCGCGGTGTTCACGGATTTCGCGCTGCATGCGGACGGCTACTCGCGCATGGTCCTGATGGCCGACGGCATGTCGCCGCGCCGGCTGGGGCGGCTGGTGCAGCGCCTGCTGGAGATCGATACCTACCGGATGACGGCCCTGCTGGGGTTGCCCGCGGCGCGCGAATCCGCGGCGTTGCTCGGCGTCGCCGAAGCCGAACTCGCCGCGCTGGCCGGCGCGATCCGCGACGCCGGCCGCGACGAGGAGCCGCAGCTGCTCGATCGCCTCACGCGCCTGGCCGGCCAGGTGGAGAGCCACTATGCCTCCACCCATTCGCGCTTCTCCGCGAGCGAGGCCTACTTCCAGCTGGTGGACCAGCGCCTGCACGACATCCACGAGGCGCGCCTGCCCGGACTGCAGACGCTGGGCGAATTCATAGAGCGGCGGCTGTCGCCGGCGCGCTCCACCTGCGAGTGGGCGGTGCGGCGGCAGGACGCGCTGTCGCAGCGCGTCTCCCGCATCAGCAACCTGCTGCGCACCCGCGTGGAGATCGAGCAGCAGCAAAGCAGCCAGGGCGTGCTGACCGCGATGAACCGCCGGCAGGACCTGCAGCTGAAGCTGCAGGCGACGGTGGAAGGCCTGTCGGTGGCTGCGATCACCTACTACATCGTGGGCCTCGTGAGCTACCTCGCCAAGGGCGCGCAGTCGCTGGGCTGGCCCTTCGGCGCCGAAGGGACCGCAGCGGCCGCCATCCCCGTCGTCGCGCTCGGCGTGTGGCTGTCGCTGCGGCGGTTGCACGCGCGGGTGCTCGGCCACCCGTGACGGCGCGGGCCCCGGCGCCGGCGGAGGACCGCGCGGTGTCCGGCCTCGCCTTCGCGCTGGCGGGCGCGATCGCCTTCAGCGGCAAGGCGATCATCGTGAAGCTGTCCTACCGCTACGGCGTGGACGCGGTCACGCTGATCATGTACCGCATGCTGTTCGCGCTGCCGCTGTTCGCCGGTATGGCCTGGTGGGCCGGGCGCGGCAAGCCACCCCTTTCGCGCCGCGACTGGGCGGCCGTGGCGGGCCTCGGCTTCTGCGGCTACTACCTCTCGAGCTTCCTCGACTTCCTGGGGCTGCAGTACGTCACCGCGTCGCTGGAGCGGCTGATCCTGTACCTCAATCCCACCATGGTGCTGCTGTTCGGATGGCTGCTGTACCGGCGGCCGTGGAGCGCGCGCCAGCTTGCCGGCATGGCCATCAGCTACGCGGGGGTCGCGCTGGTGTTCGGGCAGGAGCTGCGCATCGCCGGCGGCAACGTGGCGCTGGGCAGCGCGCTCGTGTTCGCGAGCACCGTCAGCTACGCGCTGTACATGGTCTACAGCGGCCAGGTGGTGCAGCGCCTCGGTTCGTTGCGCCTGGTGGGGCTGGCGACCAGCGTGGCCTGCCTGTGCTGCATCGCGCAGTTCCTGCTGCTGCGGCCGATCGAGGCGGCGCTGCAGGTGGCGCCGGAAGTGGTGGGGCTGTCGGTGCTGAATGCCAGCCTGGGCACCGCGGTGCCGGTGCTGCTGGTGATGATGGCCATCGAGCGCATCGGCGCAGCGGGCACGGCGCAGGCCGGCATGGTGGGGCCGCTGTCGACCATCCTGCTCGGGGTGTGGCTGCTGGAAGAGCCGTTCACCGGCTGGCTGGTCGCCGGCACGGTGCTGGTGCTGGCGGGCATCTACGTGTTCACGCGCGGCCGCGCGCGCTAGGAGCGCAGGCTCCTAGCGTTGCCGCACGCGCTGCGCGATCGGCACCGAAGGCTTGCCGCTGTAGGCGTCGAGGCGGGTGCCCATCGCCGCCTCGAGCTGCTCCAGGCGCTGCTGCGCCGGCGGATGGGTGCCGAGCGTGAGGGTGAACAGCGGGTTGTCGGGCGTGGCGGTGCGCAATTGCTGCAGCACCGCGGGCAGGCCGTACGGATCGAAGCCCGAACGCGCGGCGAGCCACACGCCCTGCCGGTCGGCCGCGAACTCGTCGCCCCGGTCCAGGCCGCGCGCATACAGGTCGCGCCCCAGGGCGAGCATCTGCGCCGACACGAAGTTGCCGGCGGCGCTGCTGCGCACCTGCGATGCGATCAGCTGGGTGGCGAGGCCCGAGCGCGCGCGCGATGCGAGTGCCTGCAGGTGGTGCTTTTCCGTGACGTGGGCGATCTCGTGCGCGAGGATGCCGGCGAGCTCCGCCTCGTCGACGCGGTCCACCAGGCCCTTGGTGACGAAGACGTAGCCGCCCGGTGCGGCGAAGGCGTTGAAGCCCGGGTCGTCCAGCACGCCGAAGGTCCACGGCAGGTGCGCCCGCGCGGACTGCAGCGAGATCCACCGCCCCAGCCGGTTCACGTAGCGCTGCAGGGCGGCATCGCCGTGCAGCGGCTTGCTGCCCAGGAGCACGGCGGCGAGTTGCCGCCCGATCTCGATCTCCTTGCCTTCGTCGACGGTGTCCACCGATTCCGACAGCATCTGGACCAGGTCGCCGGTCGCCGGCACGCGCGGCGCGGGAGCCGGGTTCAGCAAGCCGCCCGCGCCGGGCAGCTGGCGCAGCAGGTCGCCGAACGCGCGGGTGGGATCCTGGGCCCGGGCGGGCGCGGCGGAAAGGACCGCGGCACAGGCGGCGGCGAGGAGCAGCGGCGGGATTCTCATGGTGCGACCTGCTGGGCGGGACTGCCACCCGAAGGCGCGCTGGAAGAGGGCGAGGCCGCCGGCGCGGGCAGGGGCTCGACGGCAGCGGGTTGCCAGCCGGCGCGCTGCGCGAACGAGCGCACGTCGGCGTCGCCCTGGCGCTGCGCTTCCATGCGGCTCACGCCCGCGGCGTTGGGCTGGGCCTGCGCGAGGTCTTCGGCGCCCAGGCCGCGGATGCCCGAGGTGCTCGCCGTCTGCGTGGTGGGACGCGCGTTGCCGAACAGGCTGGTGACGCCGCGCAGGGCGCTGCCCGCGACACCGCCGCCTTCAGGCGCCGCCGAGGCCGGACCGACGTCGAACAGGTGCAGCCAGCCGGTGGCTCCGCCCGCGATGCGCACCTGGACCCAGGGCCCGCGGCGTTCGCTGGTGCGCGTGACGGGCGACTGCGCCGGCAGCGACGCCAGGCTGCGCGCCTGGTCGCCGGGGGCGTCGCGCAATTCGACGGCGCGCCGGGTGAGGGCGGCTTCCTGCGCCCAGGCGGCGGGCAGCAGGAAGGCGGCGAACAGGAGGCACGGGGCGATGCGTATCATGCGTGGCTCATTCCATCCGAATCGCGGGCATTGTATGAACTTGGGTATCACGGGCAAATGGGCGCTGGTGTGCGGCGCCAGCAAGGGACTGGGCTTCGGCTGCGCGCAGGCGCTCGCGCGTGAAGGCGTTCACACGGTGATCGTGGCGCGCGGCGCCGAGGCGCTGCACGAGGCCGCGCAGCGGCTGCGCGACGACCCGGACCTGCCCAAGGGCACGCAGGTCGAGGCGGTCGCGGCCGACATCACCACCGCCGAAGGCCGCGCGAAGGTGTTTGCGCTGCGCAAGGACTTCGACATCGTCGTCACCAATGCGGGCGGCCCGCCGCCCGGCGACTTCCGGGACTGGAACCGCGACACCTGGATGCAGGCGATCGACGCCAACATGCTCACCCCGATCGAGCTGATCAAGGCGACGGTGGACGGCATGGCCGCGCGCGGGTTCGGCCGCATCGTGAACATCACCTCCAGCGCCGTGAAGGCGCCACTGGAAGTGCTGGGGCTGTCGAACGGCGCCCGCAGCGGCCTCACCGGCTTCGTGGCGGGCATCGCACGCAACGCGAAGCTCGTCTCGGCGAACGTGACCATCAACAACCTGCTGCCCGGCGCGTTCGACACCGACCGCCTGCGCGGCAACTTCGCCGGCGCGGCGAAGAAGACCGGCAAGCCGGTCGAGGACATCATGCAGGCGCGGCGCGGCGCCATCCCGGCGCAACGCTTCGGCGACTCCGCGGAATTCGGCGCCACCTGCGCCTTCCTGTGCAGCGCCCAGGCCGGCTACATCACCGGCCAGAACGTGCTGATCGACGGCGGCGCGTACCCCGGCACTTACTGAGCTTCGGGGCCGCACATCTGGGGATCGGCCGGCGCATCCCGGTCGCGCCGGCCGGCCGGCTTGTCGTCGCGGCCCTGCCCCAGTCCGCCGGCTCCCACGGTTTCGCCGTCCAGTTCCGCCACCACGGCCTGCATTTCGGCTCGCGTCGCGGCCCCGCCGGCGGCCCGCACCAGGCGGTCGACGGAGCTGGCGGGTGCGGACGTCGGCCTGTTCGCGGGCGAAGGCGCGGTCTGGGGCCCACGCGGCGGCGGGCGGAGCCCGAATCCGGGCGCGGCTGGTTGCGCCTGCGGCGGTGTCTCTGCCCCCGGCGACGGGGTCGAGGGTGAAGGCGAGGGCGCCGAAGGCGAAGGTGACGGCGGCGGCGGCGCCGGGGAATCGGGTTGAGGTGCGGGCGCCGCGGCCGCGACGCCGTTGATGCGCAGTCCGTTGTCCTGCTCGATGCGGCCGGGCCGCTCGATCCGGGCGCCGAGGAGGACCACCTGGCCCGCCTGGTTGCGGCTCGCCTCCTTCGCGACGATCACGCCGGAGTGCTGCAGGGAGCCGGTGAACAGGGCCGCGCCGCCGGTGGACACTTCCTCCAGCGCGCGCGCCAGCTTGTCCGGCTGCATCTCGAAGACGACGTTGTCCAGTTCGCGGTCGCCGATCTTCAGGCGGGTGGCCGAGGCCCATTGCGGCCCCGCGGCGGCCAGCACGATGGTGCCCTGGTCGGCTTCGAGCCGCCCGTCCGGCGCGACACGGATGTCCGGCGACAGCAGCACGAGGTCGCCGTTGCGGCTGCGGATCCTGCCTTCCACGGTGATCGCGCCGTTGCGGTCCGGGGCGCTGGCATCCAGGTCCATGGTGGAGGCCGCGAATCCGGCCGTGTCGACGACGGCCCCGGCGCCGAACGCGATGCCCCACGGGTTCACCAGCACGACCTGCCCGTTCGAGGTGAGTGCGCCCAGGATCCGGGAGGGGTTGGGTTGCACCACCCGGTTGACGACCGTGCTCGCGGCGTTGGGTTGCTGGAAGTGCGTGCTCTCGCCACGCTCGATGGAGAATTGCTGCCAGTCGATCGCCGTGTTGGCAGTCTGCGTGCTGACGTTCAGCACGCCCGGCTTGCTGCGATCGAAGGTCGCGCGGCCTTGCGTGACCGACTCGCCCGATGGATTGGCCAGGGCCGGCACGAGGGCGCACGCCGCGAACACGGCGCTGGCGGCGAACGCCTGCGCGATCGTACGGCTGAGCTGACCCGGCGGGACGTGCGGCGCCGGCGCGTGCAAGACGCGAACGGGTTTCTTCGACGCAGAGGAAAACAGCATGGCGCCCCCGCGGTCCATCACGGGCCGAGGCGCGAGGTTACCCCGAAACCTGTTGTGCCAGGGGCCGTGAAAATCCCGCTTTCACCGCTTCGAAGTGACGACGATGCCCGCAACGATGAGCAGGAATGCGGCGGCGTGGAAGGCGCGCGGCGCTTCGCCGAGGAAGGCCGCCGAGAAGATCGCGGCGAATAGCGGCGTCAGGTTCGAGAAGAAGCCCGCGATCGTGGGGCCCACGCGCTGCACGCCGAGGCCCCAGCAGCGATAGGCCACGAGCGCGGGACCGATGGCCACGTACAGCAGCGCGGTGGCGAGGGGCCACCCCCACTGGATCTCCTGCGTGGTGACCGCGGCCTCGCCCGCGGCGAAGAGGCCGGACCACACCACGCCCGGAAGCAGCTGCGCCATCAGGAAGGCAGCCCAGTCGGAGCGGATCTCCGGCGGATCCTTGGGCTGCGTGAGCAGCCAGCTGTAGAGGGCCCACAGCGCGGTGGCCACGAGCATGTAGACGTCGCCGATGACGAAACGCACCTGGGCGAGGTGCGCCAGTTCGCCCTGCGAGAGCACGACGAGCACGCCGGCGATCGAGAGCAGCGCGCCGGCCACCTGGCGCTTCGTCACGCGCTGGCCGAAGAACGCCGCGCCGAGCGCGAGCATGAACACCGGGATGCTGGAGGCCACCAGCGTCACGTTGATCGGCGTGGAGGTCTTCACGGCGAGGTACTGCAGCGCGTTGTAGCAGCCCACGCCCAGCAGTCCCAGCACGGCGTAGCGGCGCATGCCCGTCCACAGGGGACTGCCGCGGCGCAGCAGCGTCCAGGCGAAGGGCAGCAGGAACAGGAAGGCCAGCGCCCAGCGCAGGAAGTTCAGCGTGAGCGGCGGCACCAGCGGCGCCACCATGCGGCCCACCACCGCATTGCCCGCCCACAGCAGGGGCGGTACCGTCAGGAGCAGGGCGGTCGCGGGCGTGAGTCGGTGCTGCATGGGAGCCGGCACTGTAGCGGAGCGGGTCTTCGCCCTTCTGAGGCGGCCCTGACGGATTCATGGCAGGATGCGCGCGAATCGAAGCCACACAGGAGACAGCAGTGAGCAAAGCGGTCGTGATCCGCCAGAACGGCGGCCCCGAGGAGATGGAACTCATCGACGTGGAAGTCGGCCAGCCCGGCGCGGGCGAGATCCGCATCCGCCACCATGCGGCGGGCCTGAACTTCATCGACGTCTACCAGCGCACCGGCCTGTACAAGCTGCCCATGCCGCTCACGCTCGGCATGGAAGGCGCCGGCATCGTGGAGGCGGTGGGCGAGGGCGTCACGCACCTGAAAGCCGGCGACCGGGCGGCCTACGCCAGCCATCCGCCGGGCTCGTATTCCGAGGTGCGCGTGATGCCGGCGAAGAACGTGGTGAAGCTGCCCGATGCGATCAGTTTCGAGACGGGCGCGGCCATGATGCTCAAGGGGCTCACCGCGCAGTACCTGCTCAAGCGCACGCTGCCGCAAGGCGGCCTGCAGCCCGGCGACTTCGTGCTGTTCCACGCGGCGGCGGGTGGCGTGGGCCTCATCGCCGTGCAATGGGCCAAGGCCATGGGCCTGCAGCTGATCGGCACCGCCGGCAGCGACGAGAAGTGCGCGCTCGCGAAGTCGCTGGGCGCCGCGCACATGATCAACTACAGCAAGGAAGACTTCCTGCCGCGGGTGAAGGAGATCACCGGCGGCAAGGGCGTGAAGGTGGTGTACGACTCGGTCGGCAAGGACACCTGGGACAAGTCGCTCGACTGCCTCGCGCCCTTCGGGCTGATGGCCAGCTTCGGCAA
>SEAY01000013.1 GCA_004144865.1 Comamonadaceae bacterium | reverse complement strand
GTGTTCCTGAAGCTGGCCAAGGGCGAGACGGCCGGCGACATCGCGAAGGCGCTGTCGCTGTCGGTGAAGACCGTGAGCACGTACCGCACGCGCCTGATGGAGAAGATGAACCTCTCCTCGAACAGCGACCTCACGTACTACGCGCTGAAGAACAAGCTGATCGATTGACGCCTGCGCGTCACGCGCTGGAAGCCGGACGCTCGCCCAGCGCGAGGCAGTAGTCCACCAGCGCGTCGATCTCGTTCGACTTGTCGAACACTGCGTCCGCGCCCAGCTGGGCGCAGCGCTTGCGCATGTCGGACGTCGCGTAGTTGCTCAGGACCACCACGCGCTGCTCGCGGCAGCGGTCCTGGCAGGCCTCCAGCACGCCGAGGCCGCTGCCCTGCTTGAGGAACAGGTCCACGATCATCAGGTCCCATGCGGCGCGGTGCGCCACGATCCACCGCTTCGCGTCGTCCTCCGTCTCCGCCCATCCGAGGGAGCGCACCGAAGCCAGTTCCTCCAGCGTGCCGACCAGGTTCTCGCGGATCGTCGCGTTGTCTTCGATGATGTAGGTTCGCAGTTCCACTGGCGCGGTGGCCTCGTCGTTCGCTGCGGCCTGCGGCCGCCGTTCCCCTCTCCAGGCGCGAGGCATTGTGCCAGCGGCCCCTCGCGGCCCCGGTAGGAAGTGTCCTACGGCGCGGGTTTGTAGGCAGCGGACCACGCAGGGCGCGGCTGCGGGCCGACTGACAGCGTGTTTACGTTCTGGAACAGTGCTCTTCAGGGTGCGCAGTTTCGCCGCCCGCCATCCCATGAAGCTGTTCTTCCAGACCGCGATCGTTTTCTTCGGCACGCTGCTCGCGGCAGCGGTGGTGGCCCTCGGCGATCCGGGCCACGCCGAAGTGCAGATGGCCACCCAGGTCCAGCCCGCCGCCGAAACGGTGGTGAGCCTGCTCGGCCTCGACCAGTGAGCGCCTAGCGCCTGGCGCAGACGCGGCAGGCGGGATCGCGCTTCACGCGCATCTCGTTCCACTCCATGCTGCGCGCATCGAGCATCTGCAGGCGCCCGGCGAGCGAGGTGCCTACGCCGGCCAGCAGGCGCAGCGCCTCCGACGCCTGCATCGCCCCGATGATGCCCACCAGCGGCGCGAACACGCCCATCGTGGCGCACTGCGCCTCCTCCAGTTCCTGGTCCGGCGGGAACACGCACGCATAGCACGGAGCGGCGGGCTGCCGCGTGTCGAACACGCTGACCTGGCCATCGAAGCGGATCGCCGCGCCGGACACCAGCGGCTTGCGGTGGACGACGCAGGCGCGGTTGATCGCCTGCCGCGTGGCGAAGTTGTCGCAGCAATCGAGCACCACGTCCGCCGTCGGCACGAGTTCGTCCAGCGCCTGCGCGTCCACCCGCATCACGACCGGCCGCACCCGGACGTCGGGGTTGATCGCCGCGATCGCATCGCGCGCCGACTCCGCCTTCGGCCGCCCGACGCGCTCGAGGTTGTGCGCGATCTGCCGCTGCAGGTTGGTGAGGTCCACGACGTCGTTGTCGACCAGCGTGATGCGGCCCACGCCGGCGGTCGCGAGGTACAGGGCGACCGGAGAGCCGAGCCCGCCTGCGCCTATGACGAGCGCATGTGCGTCCATCAGGCGCTGCTGCCCCTCCACGCCGATCTCGTCGAGCAGGATGTGCCGGGAATAGCGCAGGAGCTGGTCGTCGGTCATGCGGAGATTGTGCGGCACCACGAAAAAGGCGGCCCGCAGGCCGCCTTTTCGGGGAGAAGGGGATCAGTTCTCCTTCTTCTCGTCCTTGTTCTCCACGACCTGCGTCTTGGAGACCAGCACGGGGCGGCCCTTGAGCTGGTTGAGGGCCTGCACCAGCTGGAAGTCCTGGGCGCTGCCGAACTCCGGCTGCGTCTTGCGCTCGGACGGAGCCTTCTTGGCTTCTTCCTCGGCGCGCTTGCGGGCTTCCTCGCGGGCCTTCTCGCGCGCTGCGTCCTTGGTTTCGGGACCCTGGCCCGTTCCGAGATGCTTGTCGAGGTCGGCTTCCCGCGTGCGCAGCACGGAGAAGATGTTGCCTTCCTCGGTCTCGTCCACCAGCACGTCCGGCACGATGCCCTTGGCCTGGATCGACTTGCCGCTGGGCGTGTAGTAGCGGGCCGTGGTCAGCTTCAGGCCGGTGTCGGGGCCCAGCGGACGCACGGTCTGCACGGAACCCTTGCCGAAGGTCTGGCTGCCCAGCACGATGGCGCGCTTGTGGTCCTGCAGGGCGCCGGCCACGATTTCCGAGGCGGAGGCGGAGCCTTCGTTCACCAGCACCACCAGCGGCACGTTCTTGATCTGCGGCGGCAGGCGCTTCAGCGGGTCGGAGCCGGCGCGGCGCTGGTAGAACTCCGGCGACGCCTTGTACAGGAACTTGCTCTCCGGCAGCTGGCCGTTGGTGGAGACCACCGGCACGCCTTCGGGCAGGAAGGCCGCCGAGATCGCGACGGCCGCATCCAGCAGGCCGCCCGGGTCGTTGCGGAGGTCCAGCACGATGCCGCGGACGTTCGGGTCCTGCTTGTAGAGCTCTTCCACCTTGCGCACGAAGTCGTCGACGGTGCGCTCCTGGAACTGCGAAAGGCGGATCCAGCCGTAGCCCGGCTCGATGACCTTGCCCTTGACGGACTGGGTCTTGATCTCCTCGCGGGTGATCGTCACCGGGAAGGTGCGGTTCTCGTCCTTGCGGTAGATCGTGAGCATCACCTTGGTATTCGGCTCGCCGCGCATGCGCTTGACGGCTTCCGACAGCGACAGGCCCTTGACGGCGGTGTCGTCGATCTTGGTGATCAGGTCACCGGTCTTCAGGCCGGCGCGGAAGGCGGGGGAGCCCTCGATGGGCGACACGACCTTCACGAGGCCGTCCTCCTGCGAGATCTCGATGCCGACGCCGACGAAGCGGCCCGACGTGCCCTCGCGGAATTCCTTGAAGGACTTCTTGTCGAAGTACTGCGAATGGGGGTCGAGGCTGGCCACCATGCCGGAGATGGCGTCGGTGATCAGCTTCTTCTCGTCGACGGGCTCGACGTAGTCGGTCTTCACCATGCTGAACACGGCGGCCAGCTGCTGCAGCTCTTCCAGCGGCAGGGGTGCCAGGGAGCCACGCGCGACGGTCTGCAATGAGACCGTGGTGAGCGCGCCGGCGAGTGCGCCAACGGAGATCCAGCCGGCAATCTTGAGTTTGTGGCTCATGGGGTTCGTCAAGTCCTCTCGACTTCAATATACACCTGAGAAACCTCTATGACGTTCGCCGCCGGAAGGGGTTCCCCATGCCGCCCGTCCGCCATGTGAAAAAAACGCGGATTGGTGCGGGAACCGTCCTACAGCGCGGGTTTTTCCGGGCGCGGTAGCTCTGCGTGAGCCCTGGAACGTCCGGTGTCAGGCCTTGCCTTGGGCGGCCACGGCCGCGGCAGCCTTTTCCGCAGCTTCGGCGTCGCCGAGATAGTAGTGGCGCAGCGGCTTGAGGTGTGCGTCCAACTCGTAAACCAGGGGAATGCCGTTGGGGATGTTGAGCCCCACGATCTTGTCGTCGGAGATCCCGTCGAGGTACTTCACCAGGGCCCGGATGGAGTTGCCATGCGCCGCCACCACGACCCGCTTGCCCGCCTTGATGGCCGGGGCCATGGATTCGTTCCAGAACGGCAGCACGCGCGCCACCGTGTCCTTGAGGCACTCGGTGCGCGGGATCTCCCCGGGCTTGAGCTTGTCGTAGCGGCGGTCGCCCCGCTCCCAGCGCGGATCGTCCTCCTCGCGCGCTTGAGCACGCTGGTGTAGCAGAGGTCGAAGTCCCAGCCTTCGGCCTTCAGCAGCTTGCCGGCCTGGATCGCCTGCGCCAGCCCGGTGGGCGTGAGGTCCACGTCGGTCCAGCCGGTGAAGCGGTTTTCCAGGTTCCAGGTCGATTCGCCGTGGCGGATCAGGACGAGCTTGTGCATGGTGGTGGCGGGAAAGGGGAAACCCGGCATTCTAGAATCGCGGGTTGCCCGCCGGAGCGGGCGTCCCGACGAGAAGAAAGGTTGGTATGGATCTCACGCCCTTCGTGGTGCAGAACTGGCACCTCATCCTGGTGGCGTTCGTGTCAGGCGGATTGCTGCTGTGGCCGGGCATCGCCCGGAGCACGCGCGGCGGCCTCACGCCCGAAGCCGCGGTGCGCCTCATCAACCGCGAGAAGGCGGTGGTGGTGGACGTGTCCGAGGCGGAAGAGTTCGCCACCGGCCACATCAGCCACGCCCGCAACATCCCCGTCGGCGAGCTCGAGAAGCGGCTGCCCGAGGTGGTGAAGAACAAGGCGCTGCCGGTGATCCTCGTCTGCCCCAGCGGCGCGCGCGCGAACCGTGCACTGGGCGTCGCGAAAACCCTGGGGTACGAAAAGGCTGTCGTCCTGGGTGGCGGACTTCGGGCATGGAAAGACGCTAACCTGCCGGTCGAGAAAGCCTGAATCCACCGCAACATAGTCCCCATGCAGCCCGTCAAGATGTACACCACGGCCGTTTGCCCCTACTGCATCCGTGCCAAGCAGATCCTCAAGTCCAAGGGTGTCGAGCAGATCCAGGAGATACGCATCGACATGCAGCCCGATGAGCGCATGAAGATGATGGAGGCCACCGGCCGCCGCACCGTGCCGCAGATCTTCATCGGCGACACCCACGTCGGCGGTTGCGACGACCTGGTGGCCCTCGACGGCCGCGGCGGCCTCGAGCCGCTGCTCAACGGCCAGGCCTGAATCGTGGCCCCACGCGCCTGACATAATCCGCGCTGACACACCCGCACATCGCCCGCCCGGAGCGTTCCGGCGGGCTTTTTCATTCGCATCGAGAGGCATTGCCATGGCCGACAACAACGAACCCGTTTTCCAGATCCAGCGCGTCTACATGAAGGAAGCCTCGCTGGAGCAGCCGAATTCGCCCGCCATCCTGCTGGACCAGGAGCAGCCCAGCGTCGACATCCAGCTGGGCGTCGAGGCGCAGCAGGCCGCCGAAGGCATGTTCGAGGTCGCCGTCTCCGCCACCGTCACCACCAAGATCAAGGACAAGACCGTGTTCCTGGTCGAGGTGAAGCAGGCCGGCATCTTCGAGATCCGCAACATCCCCGCCGACCAGATGCAGGCCGTGATGGGCATCGCCTGCCCGCAGATCGTCTATCCCTACCTGCGCGCCAACGTCTCCGACATCGTCACGCGCGCCGGCTTCCCGCCCGTGCACCTGGCCGAGATCAACTTCCAGGCGATGTACGAGCAGCAGCAGGCCCAGCAGCAGGGCTCCGGCATCATCACCAGCGCCTGACGCGCTGTCCCGGGCGGCCATGGACATCCTCGTGCTCGGGGCCGGCGCCTGGGGCACGGCACTGGCGATCAGCGCGGGCGAGCGCCACCGCGTGACGCTGTGGGCACGTGACCCCGCGCAGGCCGGCGCCATCGCCGCCGCCGGCGAGAACGCGCGCTACCTTCCGGGCTTCCGCCTGCCGGCCTCGGCTCGCGTTTCGTCCGAGCCCCTCGCGGAGCTGCCGGCCGGCCACGACCTGGTGATCGTCGCCACCCCGATGGCTGCCCTGCGCGAGATGCTCGTGCAACTGCGGGATTGCGCACGGCCGGTCGCTTGGCTCTGCAAGGGTTTCGAAGCCCCCGCCACCCACCCCTACGGCCTGCTGGGCCACGAGATCCACGCGGAGATCGCGCCCGCGCTCCCGGCCGGCGCCCTCAGCGGCCCCAGCTTCGCGCAGGAAGTCGCCAGTGCGAAGCCGACCGCGCTGGTGGCGGCGAGCGCATCCATCGCGGTGCGCGACGCGCTGGTGGCCGCCTTCCACAGCCCGTCGATGCGTGTGTACGCCAATGAGGACCTGCCCGGCGTGGAGGTCGGCGGCGCCGTCAAGAACGTGCTGGCGATCGCCACCGGACTGTGCGACGGGCTGTCGCTGGGCCTGAACGCGCGCGCGGCCCTGGTCACCCGCGGGCTGGCGGAGATGACGCGGCTGGGCGTGGCGCTGGGCGCGCGCCCCGAGACGTTCATGGGCCTCTCGGGCCTGGGCGACCTGGTGCTCACGGCCACGGGAGACCTGAGCCGCAACCGGCGTGTCGGCCTGCTCCTGGCGGAAGGACGCAGCCTGCAGCACGCGGTGCAATCGCTGGGCCACGTGGCCGAGGGCGTCTACAGCGCACGCACGGTGGTGGAACGCGCGCGGCGGCTCGGTGTCGACATGCCCATCAGCGAGGCGGTGGTCGAGCTGCTGGATGGCAGGCTGACCCCCGCGCAGGCCGTGGCCACGCTCATGGGACGCGAACCCGCTGCGGAACATCGCCGGGAAGTTCCCGGCCGCCCGTAGGGACCTTCCCGCCTCCGCTGCGCGAGGCGCACGGCTAGCCTGTGGCTCCCCCAACCCCGGAGCTTCCCATGCGCAGCTTCCCCTTGGCCGTCTCGCTGGCCCTGGCCGCCCCCATCCTGCTCACCGCCTGCGAGGGCATGGGCATGGGCCGCGACACCGGCATGAGCTTCTTCGTCACCAGCGCCAATCCGGGGCGCGGCTCCGACTTCGGCGGCCTGGCCGGCGCCGATCGCCATTGCGAGGCGTTGGCCACCGCCGCGGGTGCGGGGCGCAAGAACTGGCGTGCCTACCTGAGCACCACGGGCGCCGGCAGCGTGAACGCGCGCGACCGCATCGGGCGCGGCCCCTGGCGGAATGCGCGCGGCGTGGAGATCGCGGGCAGCGTCGACGAACTGCATGGCACCAACCAGCTCACGAAGCAGACCGCGCTCACGGAAAAGGGCGAGACGGTGATGGGGCGCGGCGATGCCACGAACCTGCACGACATCCTGACCGGCTCGACGCCGGAGGGCCGCGCCACGGCGGGCGGCACGCAGGACACCACCTGCGGCAACTGGACGAAGAGCGGGGAAGGCTCCGCGATCGTGGGCCACCACGACCGCCTGGGTCTGCAGGACGACGCGCCCTCGCGCTCGTGGAACTCGTCGCACGGAACGCGCGGGTGCGGGATGGACGCGTTGAAGTCCACCGGCGGAGGCGGGCTGCTGTATTGCTTCGCCGCCAGGTGAACCTGCCTAGCCGGTGATCTTCGCCAGCGCGTCGCGTACCTCGTCGAGGTTCGCGGGCCGCGTGACGCGCGCGAGTTCCTGGCCGTCCTTCATGAACACCAGCGTAGGCCACAGCTTGACCCGGAAGCTGCGCCCCAGCGGCCGGCCAGGGCCGTCTTCCACCTTGAGGTGCCGCACGCCGGGATAGGAAGTGAATGCGCCGGCGATGAGGGGCTGGGCCGCGCGGCACCAGCCGCACCAGGGCGTGCCGAACTCGATCACGGTGGGGCCCGCGAGGGCGTCCACCTCGGCCCGCGCGGGCTCCGTGGAAGCGTAGGTGGTTTCCATGCCGCCATTGTCGGGGGTGCCGGCGCCGCCCGCGTCGGAGGGCCGCGGCAGGCCCTGTGGGAGCAGGCTCCTAGTCCAGCACCAGCTGGGTCTGCGTCACGACCGCGCAGAGCTTGCCTTGCTCGTTGCGGATGCTGGTCTGCCAAACCATCGTCGTGCGGCCGCGGTGCAAGGCGACGCTCTCGCCGGTGACGGTGCTGTCCACGGGCGCTCCGCCGATGAACTTGGTGCTCGAGTCGGTCGTCGTGGTGCGCTTGCCCCCCGGCAGGTTCAGCACGGTTCCCACCGCGCCCAGCGTGTCGGCAAAGGCCATGGACGCGCCGCCGTGCAGGATGCCGCCCGCCGTGCAGAGATCGGGGCGCACGCGCATCGTGGCCACCACCCGGTCGGGCGCGGCTTCGGTGAGCTGCACGCCCATCAGGCCGGGGAAGAGAGGCTGCAGCAGCTTCTGGAGGGCATCGAGGTCCATGCCGGCCAATGTAGCGCCGCGCTTGCCGCCGCGCCAGCAGGGCCGCGCCCGTGCGGCTATGCTCCCGGCATGACTGCCGTGTTCGATTTCTCTCCCGAAGCCATTGCCGCACTGGCGCGCAGCGACGCCGCGCGCGCCCTGGCGGAAGACGTGGGCGACGGCGACCTGACCGCCGGCCTCGTCGATCCTTCCCGCCGCGCGCAGGCGCGCGTCCTGGCCCGCGAAGGCGCCGTCGTCTGCGGCGCACCGTGGGCCGAGGCGGCGCTGCGCCAGGTGGACCCGGGTGCGAAGATCGAGTGGCTGGTGCCGGAGGGCCAGCGCTGCGCCGCCGACCAAGTGGTGCTGCAGGTGGAAGGCTCGGCCCGCGGCCTGCTGACCGCCGAACGCACCGCGCTCAATTTCCTGCAGCTGCTCAGCGCGGTCGCGACGAAGACCGCCACCTACGTGGAAGCCGTGCGCGGAACGCGCGCCCGCATCGTGGACACGCGCAAGACCCTGCCGGGCCTGCGCCTGGCGCAGAAGTACGCGGTGCGCACCGGCGGCGGGACCAACCACCGCATCGGCCTGTACGACGCCGTGCTGATCAAGGAAAACCACATCGCGGCCGCGGGCGGCGTGACTCCGGTGCTGCAGGCCGCGCAGCGCGTCGCGGGGCACGCCAGCTTCATCGAGATCGAGGTGGAGACGCTGGACCAGCTGCGCGAAGCCCTGGAGGCCGGCGCGAAGATGGTCCTGCTGGACAACATGGATATCGAGACCCTGCGCGAGGCGGTGCGCATCAACGCCGGCCGCGCCATCCTGGAGATCTCCGGCGGCGTCACGCTGGAGCGGCTGCGCGCCCTGGCGGAAACCGGGGTGGACCGCATCTCGATCGGAACCCTGACGAAGGACGTGAAGGCGACGGACTTCTCCATGCGCCTGAAGGAACTGTGATGAGCGCGGTCATCCCCATCAAGGAAGTCGAGTACGAGCATCCGCTGCCCGGCAGCACCTGCGACACGAAGTACGCGTGGGCGCGCGTGCCGGTGGAGCCCGCGCCGCAGGAGCGCGTGGCGTTGAAGGAGAAGATCAAGCGCCTGCTGAAGGAGCGCAATGCCGTCATGGTGTCGCACTACTACGTGCACCCCGACCTGCAGGACCTGGCGGAGGAGACCGGCGGCATCGTCAGCGATTCGCTGGAGATGGCGCGCTTCGGGCGCGACCATCCCGCGCAGACGCTGGTGGTGTCCGGCGTGAAGTTCATGGGCGAGACGGCCAAGATCCTGTCGCCCGAGAAGCGCGTGCTGATGCCGGACCTGGACGCGACCTGTTCGCTGGACCTCGGCTGCCCGGCCGACGAATTCGACGCCTTCTGCAACCAGCACCCGGACCGCACCGTGGTCGTCTACGCCAACACCAGCGCCGCGGTGAAGGCGCGTTCGGACTGGCTCGTCACCTCCAGCTGCGCGCTGGACATCGTGGGCGCGCTCAAGGAGAAGGGGCACAGGATCCTGTGGGCGCCCGACAAGCACCTGGGCAGCTACATCCAGCGCGAGACCGGCGCCGACATGGTGTTCTGGAACGGCTCGTGCATCGTGCACGACGAGTTCAAGGCCTTCGAGCTGGCCGACCTGAAGAAGCAATACCCCCAGGCGAAGGTGCTGGTGCATCCGGAATCGCCGGCCGACGTCGTGGCGCTGGCGGACGCCGTGGGCTCCACTTCCGCGATCCTGAAGGCGGCCCGCGAGATGGACGCCCGCGAGTTCATCGTCGCCACCGACAACGGCATGATGCACAAGCTGCGCACCCTGAACCCCGGCAAGGTGTTCATCGAGGCGCCCACCGCCGGCAACAGCGCCACCTGCAAGAGCTGCGCGCACTGCCCGTGGATGGCCATGAACGGCCTCGCGGGGCTGGCGCACGTGCTGGAGACCGGGGCGAACGAAGTGCTCGTGGACCCGGCGCTGGGCGAACGCGCGCGGCTGCCGATCGATCGCATGCTGGCGTTCACCGCGGCGCTGAAGGCGGGGCAGCCGGCGGGCGCGCTGGTGCCGAACATCGGCGCGGCTTGACGCCGGTGGTGGGCTGCTTGCAGCCCACCATTTCACGACATCTGCTGCAGCGCGTCCTTCACGTCCTCGGGCAGGCCCAGCACCTCGGGGTTCGTGATGACGCCGATCCCCAGCGCGTCCAGGCCCGGCAGCATGCTGCACTTGAAGTTCACTTCCTGCTTCAGGCACTCCACGACGCCGCGGCCGCCGGCCGCATAGCGGGCCGGGTGGAAGGCGTACACGATGTCCTCGGCATGGCGCGTGTAGACGGTGCGCTGCAGCAGGTCGTCCGGGTACTTGCGGCCGGTCATCGTGCGGATCATGTACGCCATGCGCGGCGACAGTTCCGGCAGCGGCTGGCCGGTGCCGGCCGCGTGCGCGCCGTGCAGGCCCACCATGGTGCGTGCGAGCGGCCTGCCGTCGCTGAACGAGCGTTCCACGCCGGCCAGGAAGATCAGGCCGCAGGCGGACTCGCACTTGCCCGAGACGGCGGTGGGCAGGCCTTCCTCGCGGATCCGGTTGCCCACCTGGTAGCCGCTCCAGAGGTCGCCGCCGGGGCTTTCGTGCAGCAGCACCAGCTTCACGGCGTGGGTGGCGAGGTGGTTGCGCAGGCGCACGAGGTCGCTGGCGTCGACGGCGCCGGACATCACCAGCGTGTCGCCGACCTGGCGCAGTTCCATGGCGCGGGCGCCCGGCGCGAGCGCCGCAGCAGCGGCCAGCGCCGCCAACAGGATTCGGCGGAGAGTCCCCATGGCTCATCGTTATAGCAAGCCGCAGGCACGGCGAACAGGGTGGCGTTGCGCGGAGGAAACGGCGCCGCGCCGTGCTACGCCGTCACGCGGGCTGCCGGCCCGCGCGCCCCGCCGCGTCACCGGCATGTGCATGCTGCACGTAGTGGCTGCTGCGCAGGAGGAAGCGCTTTTCCACCAGGTGCCACATGGCCACCGCGCCGGCTGCCACCAGCAGCACGACGGTGGCGAGGAACAGCCACGGCTCCTGGCGGAACCAGCCCGTGTGCAACAGCAGCTGGATCACGGGGAAATGGAGGATGTAGACGCCGTACGAGAAGTCGCCGTGGCGGCCGAAGTTGCCGGCGTGGCAGAAGAGGCCCGCGGCCACCACGAGCGTCGCCAGCGCGAAGGGCTGCAGGACCGGCAGGGGAAAGATGGCGTGGATGGCGAGGGTGGCCGCCGCGGCGGCGACGAACCAGCGCACGCGGCGCTCGAACAGCGGCAGCTGGTAGTAGAAGAAGGCGCCGGCCAGGAAGTAGGAAAGCTGCCCCGGCAGCTGCCGCGCCAGTTCCGCGTACAGCGGCGACCCGGTGCGCTGCGCCAGGCCGCCCAGGGCCAGCATGTAGGCCACGGACAGCGCATAGCCGAGGGCCAGCATGGGCAGGGTGCCGAAGCGGCGGAACAGCCAGGCGAACACGGGGACACTGGCATAGAACATCACTTCGATCTTCAGCGTCCAGAGCGCGCCGTTGACCGCCGGCATCGCCGGATTGCCCTCGAAGACCCCGGGCAGGGCGGGCTGCAGGAAGTTGAGGAACGCGAGGTTGGCGAGCAGGTAGCGCCACCACGCGCCGGAGGTGAAGTAGCTCGCCGCGGGCAGCGTGCTCACGAAGACCAGGCCGACCGCGCACAGCAGCACCACGGTGGCGTAGGCCGGGTAGATGCGGCGCACGCGCTTTTCGGCGTACGAGGCGAGCGAGCTGGAGCGCTCGCAGCTCATGAAGATCAGGAAGCCGCTGACGACGAAGAAGGCCTGCACGGCCACTTCGGAGGACAGCCAGCCGAACGCCCGCTGCAGCGGCGCGAAACCGGACAGCTGCCACGCGTGGACCAGGCACACGGTGCCGGCGAACACGAGCCGCAGCAGGTCGAAGTTGTTGCGCGCCAGCCGGTCCATCAAGACGGCTTCAGCACCGTCGGCACCGCCTGCGGCGCCATCTGCGGGTAGTCGCGGCTGAAATGCAGGCCGCGGCTTTCGTGCCGCGACTGGGCGGAGCGCACGATCAGGTCGGCCACCGTCACCAGGTTGCGCAGCTCCAGCAGGTCGCGCGTGACGTGGAAGGCACTGTAGAACTCCTGGATCTCCTGCTGCAGCAGCTTGACGCGGTGCGCGGCGCGGTCCAGCCGCTTGTTGGTGCGGACTATGCCCACGTAGTCCCACATGAAGCGGCGCAGTTCGTCCCAGTTGTGCGAGATGACGACGAGCTCGTCGGCGTCGGTCACGCGGCTGTCGTCCCACCCCGGCACCGCGGGAGGCTCCGGCATCTGCGTCGCCAGGATGTCCGTGGCGGCCGATCGTGCGAATACCATGCACTCCACCAGCGAGTTGCTGGCCAGGCGGTTGGCGCCGTGCAGGCCCGTGTACGCCGTCTCGCCGATCGCATGCAGCCCGGGCAGGTCGGTGCGGCCCTGCAGGTCCGTGTGGATGCCGCCGCAGGTGTAGTGCGCCGCCGGCACCACCGGGATGGGCTCGCGCGTGATGTCGATGCCCAGGTCCAGGCACCGCGCGTAGATGTTGGGGAAGTGTTCCTGGATGAAGGCGGCCGGCTGGTGCGAGATGTCCAGGTGCACGCAGTCGAGGCCGTGCTTCTTCATCTCGAAGTCGATCGCGCGCGCCACCACGTCGCGCGGCGCGAGTTCGAGGCGCGGGTCGTGGTTCGGCATGAAGCGGGTGCCATCGGGCAGCAGCAGCCTGCCGCCTTCGCCGCGCACCGCCTCGGAGATGAGGAAGTTCTTGACGTTCGGGTGGTACAGGCAGGTCGGGTGGAACTGGATGAATTCCATGTTCGTCACCCGGCAGCCGGCCCGCCATGCGGCCGCGATGCCGTCGCCGGTGGCCGTGTCGGGATTGGTCGTGTACAGGTAGACCTTGCCCGCGCCGCCTGTGGCCAGGATGGTGTGCGGCGCCCGGAAGGTCACGACCTCGTCGGTCGCCTCGTCCAGCGCATAGAGGCCCAGGCAGCGGTTCGGCTGCTGGCCCAGCTTGGAAGCCACGATCAGGTCGACCAGCATGTGGTGCTCGAAGAGCGTGATGTTGGGCGTGTGCTTCACGCGCTGGATCAGCGTCTGCTGCACGGCGGCGCCGGTCGCGTCCGTCACGTGCACGATGCGCCTCGCGCTGTGCCCGCCCTCGCGCGTGAGGTGCAGGTGGCCGTCCTCCTCGGAGAAGGGCACGCCGAGATCGCGCAGCCAGGCGACGCTCTCGGGCGCGTGCTCCACCACGAAGCGCGTGGCTTCCGGGTCGGACAGGCCGGCGCCCGCCACCAGCGTGTCGTCGACGTGCGCGTCGAAGCTGTCGGTCTTGTCCATCACGGCGGCGATGCCGCCCTGGGCCCAGCCGCTGGAGCCATCGCTCATGGAGCGCTTGGTGATGATCGCCACGCGGTGCGTGGGCGCCAGGTGCAGGGCGGCGGACAGGCCGGCCAGGCCGCTGCCCACGATCAGGATGTCGAAGTCGCGCGGGGTGGCCTGGGTCAAGGCGGTGCCTCCGGAAGCGTTGTTGTTATGCGGGTTGGTATGCGAGGCGAACGTAGATGGGGGCGTAGGCCTCGGCCTGGGTCAGCTCGATGAGCGTTTCCTTGGCCAGTTCCAGGGTGGCGATGAAGGTGACGATCAGCACCGGCACGCCCTTGGCCGGGTCGAACAGCTGCTCGAACTCGACGAACCGGCGGCCCTGCAGCTTCTTGAGCACCATGCTCATGTGCTCGCGCACCGACAGTTCCTCGCGCGTGATCTTGTGGTGCTGGATCAGGTTGGCACGGCGCAGGATGTCGCGCCAGGCTTCCTGCAGGTCCGCGACGTGCACGTCCGGGAAGCGGGGCTGCAGCGACTGCTCGATGTACACCTGTGCGCGCAGCACGTCGCGACCGAGCTGCGGCATCTCGTTCAGCCGGAAGGCCGCGGCCTTCATCTGCTCGTATTCCAGCAGGCGCCGCACCAGTTCCGCGCGCGGATCCTCGGCCTCCTCGCCCTCCGCCGTCTTCTTGGGCGGCAGGAGCATGCGCGACTTGATCTCGATGAGCATCGCCGCCATCAGCAGGTATTCGGCCGCCAGCTCCAGGTTGCGCACGCGGATCTCGTCGACATACACCAGGTACTGGCGCGTGACGTTCGCCATCGGGATGTCGAGGATGTTGAAGTTCTGCTTGCGGATCAGGTACAGCAGCAGGTCCAGCGGGCCCTCGAAGGCCTCGAGGAAGATCTCCAGCGCGTCGGGCGGGATGTACAGGTCCTGCGGCAGCGCGAAGAGTGGTTCGCCATAAAGGCGGGCGAGCGCGACCTGGTCCACCACCTCGGGCAGGCCGGTTTCCTCCGCGGCCGGGGGCTCCGGCAGTTCGGGCAGGACGGTCTCGCTGCTGTCCATGGCGGCCGCTTCAGCGGCGCTGGCGCGGGTCGTCGCCGTACACGTACGGCTTCTGCGGCACCCGGGCCTGCTTCCAGTCGGCGATCTGCTCCCGGTCCAGGTTCTTGTCCCACCAGATCGAGCGGCCGGCGCGCTGCTGTGCCTCGAGGTCGGGCTTCTCGGTCTTGAGCTGCTCGATGAACTGGGTGACGTCGGACCGGTAGTCCGGGCGACGGAAGATGCGTTGGAGGAAGCCCATCGCCTGATTTTACCGGGCGCTAGGCCGCCACCTCCTCGCTGGCCCGGTGCTGCGCCAGTTCCAGGTCGAATCCGGCCCGCTGGATGACTTCCAGGGGCTGTTCCTGCAGGTTCTCCAGGGCCAGGCTGCCTTCCCGCAGCAGGATGGCCTTGTGCAGCTGCCGCAGGGTGTCCAGCCCCGACGTGTCCAGGTGCACGAGGTGCAGGGCGTCCAGCACCACCTGCGGGGCCGGCCCGCCGTTGTCCACGGCCTCCAGCACGGGGTCGATCTTGGCCGTCGCCCCGAAGAAGAGCGACCCATGCAGCCGGTAGCGCAGCGTGTCGCCGCCGCTTTCCACCCGTTCCACCCGGAACAGGGAACTCATCTTCTGGATGAACAGCACGCAGGCGGCGATGAGTCCCACCTGCACGGCCACGGTGAGGTCGAAAACCACCGTCAGCGCGAACGTGCCCAGCATTAGCACGCGGTAGTGCAGGCTGTAGCGGCGCAGGTGCGCGAATTCGCGCCATTCGCCCATGTTCCATGCCACGAAGACCAGGATGCCGGCGAGCACCGACAGCGGCACCAGCAGCGCGAGCGGCCCGGCGACCAGCACCACGGCGGCGATGGTGAGCGCGTGGATCACGCCGGCCACCGGCGAGGTGGCGCCGGCCCGGATGTTGGTGACGGTGCGGGCGATGGTGCCCGTGGCCGGCATGCCGCCGAAGAAGGGCACGACGAAGTTCGCGACGCCCTGCGCCATCAGTTCCTGGTTGGGGTCGTGCCGCGGCAGGCTGGAGAGCTGGTCGGCCACGCGCGCGCACAGCAGCGACTCGATCGCGCCCAGCAGGGCGATGGTGAGGGTGGGCGTGACCAGCAGCTTCACCGTTTCCCAGCTGAACGCCGGCAGCACGAAGGCGGGCAGGCCCTGCGGGATGCTGCCGAAGCGGCTGCCTATCGTCTCCACCGGCAGGTGCAGGAACCAGGCGAGCAGGGTCAAGGTGACCAGCGCCACGACGGGGCCCGGCACCCGCGCGCCGACTTCGCTCGCCTCCTCGAGGCCGGGGATCTGGAAAGGCAGGCGCTGCGGCAGGCGCGCGTGCCACAGCCGCGGCCACGCGAAGAGGCCTGCGAAGCACGCCAGCCCCAGCGCGAACGCGTAGGGGTTCACGTCGTGCAGGTGGGCGCCTATCGTGCGCAGCTGCGCGAAGAAGTCGGCCGGCATGCGGTCTATGGGCAGGCCCAGCCAGTCCTTGACCTGCGAAGCCGCGATCAGCACGGCGATGCCGTTGGTGAAGCCGATCACGATGCTCACCGGCACGTAGCGCACCAGCCGCCCCAGCCGCAGCAGCCCCATGGCGAACAGCAGCACGCCGGCGCACGCCGTGGAGATCATCAGGTTGGCGAGCCCGTAGCGTTCCAGGATGCCGTAGACGATCACGATGAAGGCGCCGGCCGGTCCGCCGATCTGCACGCTGGAGCCGCCCAGCAGCGAGATCAGGAGGCCGGCGATGATGGCCGTCCAGAGCCCGGCCTCGGGCTTGAGGCCGGAGGCGATGGCGAAGGCCATGGCGAGGGGCAGGGCGACGACGCCGACCGTCAGGCCGGCGCCGAGATCGCGCAGGAACCGGTCGCGCCCGTACCCTTCGAGCGCGGACATCAGTCTCGGCCGGAACGGGGCGAGGGGCACCGGGGGCATGGCGGCCCATTCTTGCACCCCGCCCCCGGCGGCGCGAGCCCCTTGTGGGCCAAGGGCAACGGGCTGCTATCGGCCGGCCGCCACGAGCCGCTGGCGCACGTCCCGCAGGAACGGCCGCAGCGCCAGCATCCACAGGCCGATGGCCAGCGGCACGGTGGAGGCGAAGCCGACGTACTTGAAGCCGAGCGCGCCCGCCAGCCCGCCCACGAAGAAGCAGGAGACCAGCACGGTGTGGATGCGCAGCTTGCGGCGGTTGGCGAGCACCGGCTCCCCGCTCTCGCGCGGGTTGATGTACAGCAGCTTGCCGAGTTCGATGCCGATGTCGGTGACCAAGCCCGTCACGTGCGTGGTGCGGATCTCGGCCTTCGAGATCTTGGTGATCACGGCGTTCTGCAGGCCCATGATGAAGCACAGGAGGACCACCGTCAGCGGCAGGAACAGCGGCTCGTACACGCCGATCGACGCGCCGGCCACGCCGAACACCAGCAGGGCCACCGATTCCAGGAACAGCGGCAGCCCGTAGGCGCTGTGCAGGCGCCGGCGCAGGCCCCAGTTCACCAGGATCGCCGTCGTCATGGCGCCGCCCACGAAAGCCACGACGGCGCCGGCGGCCGCGATCGCGAGCGTGAGCTGCCCCAGCACCAGGTTGTCGGCGACGGAGGACAGCAGGCCCGTCATGTGCGAGGTGTACTGCCCCACCGCGAGGAAGCCGCCGGCGTTGGTGGCGCCGGCGACGAAGGCAAGGAAAGCGCCGAGGCGAACGTTGGCCTGCGTCGTGCGGTCGACGTCGGTCCAGCCCCGGATGAAGGCGAACATCGCGCTCGCGGGCCCCTACTCGCCGTCGCCGGAGGGCAGCACGGCGCCAGCCGCCAGGCCGACTGCGGCGCCGGTGACCTTCACGGTGCCCACCGCCGCATCCACCGCCAGCGAGCCGGCGGTCACGGCCAGCGAAGTGGCCGCGCCGGCCACGGTGATGACGGTGCAGCCGGAGAGCGCAGCGAGCGCGCAGGCGGCGAGAAGCGGGCGGACGAGGTACTGCATCCCGCCAAGCTTAGCGCAGCGGCTCAGCGGACTTGGTCTTTTACATACGCCGCCAGGGTCTCCAGCACGGAGCCGAGGTCGCGCTGCAGGCGGGCGAAGCCTTCGTTGCGCTCGCGCGTGGCCTCGTCCATGTAGAGCGGACGGCGGATCTCCACCTGCAGGCTGTGGCGGTTGCGCGCGGGCTGGCCGATGCGCGCGATGAGCTGCACGCCCTTGTAGGGGTCGTTGCGGGCCACAGTGTAGCCACGCTCGCGCAGCTCGCGCTCGAGCAGGTCCACGAAGCCCGGCTCGCAGGTGGTGCCGTCGCGGTCGCCCAGCACGAAGTCCGCCAGCGGGCGCGGGCTCGCGATCTTCAGGCGCTCGTAGGCGTCGTTGGGCATCGAGTGCAGGTTCAGGTGCCACACGCCGCCGAAGCGCTGCGCCGTCTCCTCCACCGCCTGCGCGAGCGCGGCGTGGTAAGGCCGGTAGTAGCTTTCGATGCGGTTGCGCACCTCGGCCACCGTGAGGGGCCGGTCGTAGATCGGCTGGTCCGCGCGGATGTTGCGCCACACCAGGCCGAAGCCCAGGCGCGTCTTCTCGCCCGGGTTCAGCGGCGTGGGCCAAGCCTCGGCCAGCAGCTCCGGGTCGAGGTCGTCCTCGGTGCGGTTGCAGTCGATGTAGGTGCGCGGGAAATGCGCCGCCAGCAGCGTGCCGCCGACGGCGGGCACCGCCTCCCACAGGGCCTCCACGTGCGTGTCCTCGCCGCGGCGCAGCAGCGCCCGCGGCACCGCGTGGCCGTAGTCGGCCGGGTACGCGGTGCCGCTGTGCGGCGAGTCGCAGACGAGGGGGACGGCGGGGGCGGCGGGCGCGGAGAGCGTGTAGGGCTGGAATTCCGCTGCCATGGGCCTCAGTCGATCTGGATCTTGGCCAGCTTGGACACGCGCTCGTAGCGGGCCACGGCCTGCTCGATGTCCTTGGCGAACTGCGCCGGCGTGCCGGGGATCAGCGTGGCGCCGGACTCGTCCATCTTCTTGATGAAGTCCGGCTGCTGCATCGCCTTGTGGATCGCCGCGTTCAGCTTGGCGACGATGGCCGGGGGCGTGCCCGCGGGCGCCACGACGCCGAACCAGCCGCCGCCGCCCATCTGCGGGAACCCGAGTTCACCGTAGGTCGGGACGTCCGGCAGGGCCGGCGAGCGCTTTTCGGACAGCACGGCCAGCGCGCGCAGCTTGCCCGCCTTGATGTGGGGCAGCGCGGAGGGCAGGTTGTCGGTGATCGCGTCGACCTGGCCGGCGACGGCGTCGTTCATGGCCTGGCCGCCGCCCTTGTACGGCACGTGCAGCAGCTCGATCTGCGCGAGAGCCGCGAAGTGCGAGATGTTGGCGTGGCCCAGCGAGCCGGTGCCCGGCGAGCCGTAGCTGTACTTGCCGGGAGCGGCCTTGGCCGCTGCCAGGAATTCCTTCATGCCCTTGGCCGACACCTTGCTCGGGTTGACGGCGAACACGCTCGGCGTGGTGGCCACGTTGGTGACCGGCGCGAAGTCCTTGACGGGGTTGTACTTCAGCTTGCTGCCGTACACGGCGGGGTTCGCGCCGTGGGTGCTCACCGTGGCCATGCCCAGGGTGTAGCCGTCGGCGGGCGACTTCGCCACGAACTCCATGCCGGTGGAACCGCCGGCGCCCGGCTTGTTCTCCACCACGATCTGCTGGCCCAGCTCGCGGCTGCCGAATTCGGCGACGAGGCGCGCGGCCAGGTCGGTGGAGCCGCCCGGCCCGAACGGCACGATCAGCCGGATCGGCTTGTTCGGGTAGGTGGCGTCGGCGTGCACCGGGCCGAGTGCAGCGAGGGCGGCGGCGGCCGCGACGGCCTGGAGGAAATGACGGGTGTTCATGTTTGGAGGGCAGTTGGTGTCGCCGGGGAGCGTAGGGTTCCGGCGCGCGCGGCACAAACGACTTTTCGGCCGGTGGTGATGACATGATGTAATCGCCGCATGGCCATCCGCAGTCCTTCGCTGGTGGAGCTGCACGCCTTCCTGGCGGTGGCGCGCACCGGCAGCTTCCGCAAGGCCGCGGAGGCACTCTTCGTCACGCAGGCCGCGGTCAGCCGCGCGGTGCTGCGCCTGGAGCAGCAGCTCGGGGTGGACGTGCTGGAGCGCTCCGGCGCGGGCGTCCACCTCACGCCGGCCGGCACCGAGCTGCGCCGCCGCACCGAAAAGCATGTCAACGCGCTGGAAGAAGCGGCGCTGCAGCTGCGGCGCACCAGCGAACGCATGCGGTTGCGCCTGTCGGTCGTGCCCAGCCTGGGCACGCTGTGGCTGCTGCCGCGGCTGGAGGACTTCCGCGCCCGCCACCCCGAGGTGGAGATCGAGTTCCGGCAGTACGAACGCGACGCGCCTTTCCTGCGCGACGACATCGACCTGTGGATCGTGCTGAAGCAGGGCGCGCGGCAGCAGTGGCCGCGGCAGGTGGCTGCGCGCTATCTCGTGGGCCGGGAGATCGTGGCCGTGTGCACGCCGCGTGTGGCCAAGGGCGTGCGGGAACCGGCGCAGCTCCTCGAGCTGCCGCTTCTGTACCACTCCAGCTATCGCGAGAACTGGTCCCTGTGGGCTGGAGCAGCGGGCGTGCCACTGCCCGAGCGATGGCGCGGCACCGGCTTCGACCTGGCCATCAACCTGATCGAGGCCGCCCGCGCCGGCATGGGCGTGGCCGTGGTGCAGAAGTGCATGGTGGAAGCAGACCTCGCCTCCGGGCGGCTGGTGATGCCCGTCGCCGGCACGGCCTCCACCGGGCGCGGCTACTACCTGTGCCGCCGCCGCGCGCTGGGCGCGCATCCGGCGGCGGACGTGTTCTCGGACTGGCTGCTGGAGCAGGCGGCCGTCAGCGAACCCGCATCCCCGGCTGCGCGCCGGGCCACGGGTTGAGCACGTAGATGCCAGGCGCGGACTTCTCGTCGGCGTGGCTGGCGGCGAGCACCATGCCTTCGCTCACGCCGAACTTCATCTTGCGCGGCGCGAGGTTGGCCACCATCACCGTGAGCTTGCCGACCAGCTCCTCCGGCTTGTAGGCCGAGGCGATGCCGGAGAACACGTTGCGGTGGCGGCCCTCGCCGGCGTCCAGCGTGAGCTGCAGCAGCTTCTTCGAGCCTTCCACGGCCTTGCACTCCACGATCTTCGCGATGCGCAGGTCGATCTTCGTGAAGTCGTCGATGCTGATCTCTGGGGCGAGCTCCTCGCCGCCGGGAATTTCACTCCCTCCCCCATTGGGGGAGGGTTGAGGTGGGGGCACGCCCGCGCCCGCCTCCGCCGGCAGCTCGAACAGCGCATCCAGCTGCTTCTCCTCCACCCGCTGCATCAGGTGCTTGTAGGCGGCCACCTCGTGCCCCGCGCCCAGCGGCACGGCGGCGTTCGACCAGTCCAGGGGCTGGCATTGCAGGAAGGCTTCGGCCTGCGCGGCCAGCGCCGGCAGCACGGGCTTCAGGCAGGCGGTGAGCACCTTGAACGCCTCGATGCACTCGGAGCAGACCTTCGCCGCCTCGGCCGCCTTGCCTTCCTTCACCAGCTTCCACGGTGCCGCGGCGTCGAAGCGCAGGTTCACCTCGTCGGCGAAGGCCATCACTTCGCGCAGCGCCTTGCCGTACTCGCGCGTCTCGTAGAGCACGCGCACGTTCTCCACCAGCCTGGCCGGATTCAGGGCGGCCAGGTCGCCCCCCGCGAGCTTGCCTCCGGGGATGAACTTCACCGCGCGGCTGGCGATGTTGACGTACTTGCCCACCAGGTCGGCGTTCACGCGCGCCATGAAATCCTCGGCGGTGAAGTCCACGTCCTCCACCCGCGAATTCAGCTTGGCCGCGATGTAATAGCGCAGCCACTCCGGGTTCATGCCCAGGGACAGGTACTTGAGCGGGTCGATGCCGGTGCCGCGGCTCTTGGACATCTTCTCGCCGCTCACGGTGATGAAGCCGTGCACGTTGATCTGGTTCGGCGTCTTGCGGCCGCTGAACTTCAGCATGGCCGGCCAGAACAGGGTGTGGAAGTACACGATGTCCTTGCCGATGAAGTGCACCTGCTCCACGGAGGGATCCGACACGTACTGGTCGAAGCTGGCGTCGGTGCGCGAGGCCGGATGCCAGTGGTTCTTCGCCTGGCCCTTGTCGAAGTGGTTCTTCAGGCTGGCGAGGTAGCCGATGGGCGCATCCAGCCAGACGTAGAAGTACTTGCCCGGCGCATCCGGGATCTCGATGCCGAAATAGGGCGCGTCGCGGCTGATGTCCCAGTCGGCCATGCCGGCCTCGAACCACTCGCCGGCCTTCTTCGCCATCTCGGACTGCAGTTTGCCGTCCTGCGTCCACGCCTTCAGGAAGTCGACCACCTCCGGCTTCGAGAGCTGGAAGAAATAGTGGTCGGACGAGCGCAGCTCGGGCCGCGCGCCGGTGAGGGTGGAGTAGGGCTCGATCAGCTGCGTGGGCGTGTAGACGCTGCTGCAGACCTCGCAGGAATCGCCGTACTGGTCCTTCGCGTGGCAGACGGGGCACTCGCCCTTGATGTACCGGTCCGGCAGGAACATGCCCTTGACCGGGTCGTAGAACTGCTCGATGGTGCGCACGGTCACCAGGCCGGCCGCCTTCAGCGCCTTGTAGATGCCTTGCGCCAGCTCGGTGTTCTCCGGGCTGTCGGTGGAGTGCCAGTTGTCGAAGCGCACGTGGAAGCCGTCGAGGTATTCCTTGCGGCCGGCGGCGATCTCGCCCACGAACTGCTGCGGCGTCTTCCCGGCCTTCTCGGCGGCGATCATGATGGGCGCGCCGTGGGCGTCGTCCGCTCCCACGAAGTGCACCATGTTCCCGGCCATGCGCTGGTGCCGCACCCAGATGTCGGCCTGGATGTATTCCATGATGTGGCCGATGTGGAACTTGCCGTTGGCGTACGGCAGGGCGGTGGTGACGAAGAGCTTGCGCGAAGTCATGGGGTCTTTCCGGGGGAACCGGGCATTTTATTCGTCATGGGTACACTTGCAGGAACTACCAGAGACAAAGCTTTATGGCCACCCAGGAACAGTTGCTCGCCGCCCTGGCGGGCGTGCAGGACCCGAACACGGGCAAGGACTTCGTCAGCACCAAGGCCGTGAAGAACGTCCACGTGGAGGGCGGCGACGTCTCCTTCGACGTCGAACTCGGCTACCCGGCCAAGAGCCAGGTGCCGGCGCTGCGCAAGGCGCTGGTCGCGGCCGCGAAGTCGGCGCCGGGCGTGGAGAACGTCTCCGTCAACATCACCACCAAGGTCACCGCCCATGCCGTGCAGCGCGGCGTGCAGCTGATGCCCAACGTGAAGAATATCGTCGCGGTGGCCTCGGGCAAGGGCGGCGTGGGCAAGAGCACCACGGCGGCCAACCTGGCGCTGGCGCTCGCCGCCGAGGGCGCGCGGGTCGGCGTGCTGGATGCCGACATCTACGGCCCCAGCCAGCCCATGATGCTGGGCATCGACCGCCGTCCCGAGAGCGACGACGGCCAGACCATGGAGCCGCTGGAGAACCACGGCGTGCAGGTCATGTCGATCGGCTTCCTGATCAACCAGGACGAGGCGATGATCTGGCGCGGCCCCATGGCGACCCAGGCGCTGGAGCAGCTGCTGCGCCAGACCAACTGGGACGACCTCGACTACCTGATCGTCGACATGCCCCCGGGCACCGGCGACATCCAGCTCACGCTGTCGCAGCGCGTTCCCATGACGGGCGCGGTGATCGTCACCACGCCGCAGGACATCGCGCTGATCGACGCCAAGAAGGCCGTGACCATGTTCGAGAAGGTGGGCGTGCCCATCCTCGGCGTGGTGGAGAACATGGCCGTGCACGTGTGCAGCAACTGCGGGCACGCCGAGCACATCTTCGGCGAGGGCGGGGGCAAGCGCTACGCCGAGGAGAAGGGCCTCGACTACCTGGGCGCGCTGCCGCTTTCGATGCAGATCCGCCAGCAGGCCGACAGCGGCAAGCCCACCGTCGTCGCCGACCCCGACAGCGAGGCCGCGAACATCTACCGCAGCGTGGCGCGCCAGGTGGCGATCAAGATCGCCACCAAGGCCAAGGACTTCAGCTCGAAGTTCCCGACCATCACGGTCTCGAAGAACACCTGAAGGCCGCTGGCACCGCCGCGGCGCTTCAGAACGAGAACTGCGCGCTGGCGTACACGCCCTTCATGCGCTCGTCGCCGGAGAGCCGCGTGCGGTACTGCAAGGTCAGGTCCCAATAGGAGCGCGGGCCGCGCCCGGCGTCCTCGCGGAACCAGCGGCGCAGGCCCACGCCCACTCCCACCCCGGAGGACGTACGCGCCACCGGGTCGTTCGACTGGTGCTCGGCGCCGATGAAAAGGTGCGGGTACGCCACGGTCCGGTCGCCGCCGATGCGCAAGCTGCGCCCGACGGTGGCGGAAGCGATGCCGTAGCCGTCGCCGCGGTCGAGGTACTTGCCGGCTTCGGCGGAAAGCCGCGCGGTCCACCAGCTCGGCACGTCCAGGCGCAGCTCGCCGCCGATGTCCAGCGAATAGCCGACCTGCGCCAGCCAGCTGTCGTCGACGTTCGGGCCGAACACGCGGGCCAGCGAAAGCACCAGGTTGTGCGCCGCGAGCGGTTTCCAGCGCGCCCCCACCGCGCCCTGGAAGCTGTCGCTGCCGGTCCAGATGCCGTCGCTCGCGTCCAGGGTGGCGAAGCCGCGCGCGAACACTTCCGCGTAGCGGCCGTTGCGATAGCCCCAGGGGCGCCAATAGGCCTCGAGCCCGCCCTGCGTGGTGCGGTGGTCGCCGTTGCCGCCGACGGCACCGAAGCCTGGCTCGACGCCGCCGCCGTTGCGCCGCGTCACCGAGCCGAACACGCCCCAGGTGCGCGAAACCTCGGCGGCCGTGCGTCGCGTCTCCAGGAACTGCTGGTGGCTGAGCGCCAGTTGGCCCCCCTCGGCAGCGGCGGTGGCGCGTTCGAAGTAGGCGACCGACTGTGCATCGGCGTGGGAGCGCATCGCGGCGTAGCCGGCATCGCGCAGCGCCGAAGGCGGCAGCGCCCCGTCGGCATCGGCCGCCGCGAACGCGCGGGCCGCGGCGGCATCGTCGCCGGCGCGCATCCAGAGATAGGCGAGGCCGACGTGCTCGCGCGGGGCGCGGGCGGCGGCGCTGGCGTCCGCCAGCCGGCCGCGCGCCTGCTCGTGCCGGCCGAGGGCCAGCAGCAATGCGGCCTCTGCCGCGGGCTCGAGCCCACCGGCCCGCAGTGCCGCTTCGGCGTCAGCCCGGGCTCCCGCCTTGTTGCCCATGCGCTGGCGCATCAGGGAGCGGCTGGCGAGCAGGCCCGGCTCCGGCACGCCGTCGTGATCCAGCCCCGCCGTCGCGGCGCGTTCGGCTTCGGCGAGGTCGCCGGCCGCTTGTGCGGCGTCGATGTGCAGGAGCCGCCAGCGGTGATGGCCGGGCGCGGCCGCGGCGGCGCGCCGCGCGTGCGCCATCGCGCGCGCCACGTCGCCGTCGGCCATCGCCGCGTAGCCCGCACTCGCGTCGGTGTAACCGGGTAGCGCGGGCAAGTCGGCGGCGTGCAGCAAGCAGCTTCCCGTGGCATCCGCCGTGCTGCAGTCGATGCCCGGCGCGGGCAGGGCGAACGGGGCGGTCGCGTGCGGCGGCCCCTCCACCATTTCGCGCCGCGCCGCCGCCGCCGGGTCGTCCTGCGGAAGGGGTAGCAGCAGCTCCAGCAGGCGCGCGCCGTGGCCCTGCGCCAGCGCGAGGTCGGCGGCGAGCAGCCGGAGTTCCCGCTGCGGCCCGGGCCCGACGCCGGGTCGCGTGAGCGCGCGCTCCAGGTCGGCCTGCGCCTCCGCCGGCCGCGCGAGCCCCTGCCGTGCGTACCCGCGCAGGGCGAGCGGCATCGGATCGTCGGGCCGCAGCGCGATGGCCTCGCTCGCGACCCGCTCGGCTTCGCCATGGCGCCGCTCGCGCAGCAGCGCCTGGGCCAGCAGCAGGCGGTACGGCAGGTGGTCGGGCGCAAGCTTCACGGCGAGCAGCCCGCTCGCGATGGCGGCCTGCGTATCGCCCGCCGCCAGGGACCGGTACATGGCGTCCCCCGCGGCGAGGGCGCGCAGGCGGTCGCCGCTGGCGTCAAGCCGCTGGCCTTCGGCCGCGGCCGCCTGCGCGCCGTTGCCGGGGCGTGCTGCGGGTGCCCGGGCATCTGCGCCCCCCCAACCGAATGCGAGGAGGGCTGCGAGGGCCAGCGACCGGTGGCGACGGTACTGCATGGATTTCTCCGGCTAGGCTTGCGGCCGGGGCGGCGCCAACGACGCCGGCATGGCTGGCCGCCGTGGAGGCGGCGAAGCGGCGCGCGCGTGACGCTCAATACCGGCAACCGGCTGGCCGCGCGCGGGTGCGGCGGTCGCCGTCGGGAATTCGTGCCGGGTCTTGTCCCAGGCCAGCGGCTTGCCGGAGATGCGGTGGTCCAGGTACATCCGCCAGGCGCGTCCGGCGGCGAGGCAGTTGACGACGTTGCCCACGACCATCCGCGGGATCGAGGCGGCGCCCTGCGCCCAGCCATACAGCGTCGCGGTGAAGTAGGCCCGCTGGGAAGCACGCACCGCCAGCATGCCGCCGTTGAAATAGAGGAGCGCCTGCCAGGCGCTGCCGTCGCGGAACAGCACGGGGTCGTACGGCTTCCACCAGCCGGCCGAGCTGCCTCCCAGGAGGACCAGCAGGTAAGCGGTGACCGCGTAGGCGGCCAGCGGCACGAAGGCGGTGATCACCCCCTTGCGGTCGTGGATCATCATCAACGCCACCCGCCACGGGCGGTCGCGCAGCGGGAGGTGCTTCCAGGCCTGCAGCCCGATGCCGAGCACCCAGCGCCCCTTCTGCCGGTACGAGTCACGCAGCCGGCCCGGGAAGAACTCGCGCACCGCCACCAGCGATTCCGACGCGGCACCGCGGCCGGCCGGCCCCGGCGGAATGGAGCACAACACGAACCGCGAACGCAGCCCGAGCTGGCTGATGCGCACGCCGATCTCGTAATCCTCCGTCAGGCTGTCGGTGCGGAAGGGCGTGCCCCGCGTCTGCCGCCACAGCGCCCGCATGGCCCTGCGCGAGAAGCACGTTCCGACGCCCGCCGACGGGATCATTCCGCAGAGATGCTCTCGCAGCGGCATCTCCTTGCGGTGCGACTCGGCGAATTCGTCCATGTAGGCGCCGGCCACCAGTTCGTACCATTTCCTCTCGAGCGCCACCACGGGCAGCTGCACCATGTCCACCGTCCGGACCAGGTGGTTGAACAGCTTCAATTCGAGCGGGTGCGGCACGTCCTCGCTGTCGTGCAGCACGAAGCCGGCGAAACGCATCCGCGCGGCCCGCTGGTGGCGCACGGCGGCGGCGATCACGTGGTTCAGGCAGTCCGCCTTGCACGTGGGGCCGGCATGCGGCATCTCCACGCGCCGGATGTGGGGGTGGCGTGCGGCGACCCGGTCGACTTCCCGGCCGGTCGCGGCGTCGTTGGGATAGGTGCCGACGAAGACGACGTAGCTGCGGTACTCCATGACGCGCGCCAGGTTCTCCAGCATCGCGCCGATGACGTTTTCCTCGTGCCACGCCGGCACCAGCACCGCGATGGGTTGCTCCTGCTGCGCGCGCAGCCCGGCGGCCGTGGGCGCCGGCGCCGGCGGATTGCCGCCCAGCCGGTGCCAGGACCGCCGTCCCCAGTACAGCAGGTCGATGAACAGGTCGTCCAGGCAACACACCAGGATCAGGACCGCCAGGAAGGCCGCCACGACTTCGACGGCCTGCGAAAACGGCAGGATGACGACGGCGCCCGGTGTCATGCGCCGTCCCCCGCGGCAGAGCCCGCTGCGGCGTTCGGCACGGGCACGGCCATGGGCAGCGGCACGGGCCGGGCCACGGCGCGCAGGGGGCCATGGAAAGCACGGACCGGGGAGCCAGCCCCTGCCGCCCTGGCGCTCGGGGGTGGCGGCCGCCGGCGCAGGGGCGCGGGCATGCCGGCGAGCCGCAGGACGGCGTCGCAGACGCGCTCCGCCGCGTGCCCGTCGCCGAACGGGTTGGCGACCTTCCGCATGGCTTCGGCCGCCGCGGCGTCGTCCAGCAGGCGGGTGACGGCGGCCACGATGTTGCGCCTTTCCGGGCCGACGAGCAGCGCACAGCCGGCCTGCACGGCCTCGGGCCGCTCGGTCTCCCGGCGCAGCACCAGCGTCGGCACGCCGAACGTCGGCGCTTCCTCCTGCAGGCCGCCCGAATCGGTGAGCAGCAGCGCGGCGTTCGACAGCGCCCTCTGCATCGCCACGTAGTCCAGCGGCGGAAGCAGGGCCACGTTGGCCAGCCCGCCGAGGATGGCGCTCGCGGGTTGCAGGACCACCGGATTCAGGTGGACCGGGAACAGGATGCGCAGAGCCGGATAGGCCCGGGCGATGTCGGCCACCGCCTCGAAGGTCTGGGCCATGGCATCGCCCCAGTGCTCGCGCCGGTGCGCCGTCACCAGGATGTGCCCGCCCCGCGGCGGGCCTTCGCGCCGGATGCCGTTGCGTTCGCAGATCCATCGCTGCGCATCGACGACGGTGTTGCCGGTCAGGAGGATCTTGCGCGCGGCGATGCCCTCGCGCAGCAGTTCCGAGCGGGCCGCCCGGGTGGGGGCGCAGTGCACGCTCGCCACCCGGCTGATCATCTGGCGGATCCCTTCTTCGGGAAAGGGCCGTTCGAGGTTGCCGGTGCGCAGGCCGGCTTCCACGTGGACCAGCGGCACCCGGGCGTAGAACGCGGCCAGCGCGCCGAGGAAGGCGCTCTCGGTGTCGCCCTGCACCACGCAGGCGTCCCATTGCTGCCGTGCGTGCAGATCCTCCAGCTGGGTGCGGCAGGCGGCGCTGAATGCGCCCAGCGAGACGCCTCCCCGCTGCAGCTCGACGTCGGGGACGATGCCGAAGCAGCGCAGCATGTCGGTGGCCATCTCGCCGTGCTGGCCGGTGTGGATCCACCGGACGTCCAGGTCGGGCGAGGCGCGCAGCGCGCGATGGACGGGGGCAAGCTTGATGACCTCGGGACGCGTGCCCGAAACGATCGCAACGCATCGTTTCCCCATGTCACTCCCCGTTGGCCCGCGCCCCCCCTTGGCTTTCGCTTCGGTGCGCGCGCTCGTTACAGAACTCACCTGAAAAATGTATCGATGGCGCCTCGTCGGGGCTTGGGGGATCCCTCCCGAATTCGCAGGCGGAACGTCCCGGAGGTGTCCCAGGACATCAGGGGTGGGATGCGGGCGCGCTGGCGCGCGAGCCTAGGCGTCGCGCAGGCGCAAGGCGTCGAAGCGGATGCGCACGTCGAAGCGTGTGCCGCGACGGCGCACCCCGACGATCACGCCGCTGGCCGCGAACTTCACGCGCGATCCGGGCTGCCGCAATTCGAAATCCAGCAACTGCCCGAGCGCCAGCGGGACGTCGGTCTCGACCTCCATCCCCGCCGCATCCAGGGCGCGGACGGTCGCGACCCCGCCGCCGGCGAGGTCCAGCGCGAGACCGACGCCTTGGATGTCATGGGGAGGGGCCTTCGACAGCATGCGCGCAGTGTGCGCACGCCAGGCGGCCGGGCGCCATCGGACATTCAACCCGATCATGGAGGGGGGGAGGTCCTGCGCCGCCGACCGGCGCGAACTTCACCTCGGCTTGTCGCCGTTCGCAGCCTGGCCGGACAGTTGGTGCAGGTTCGCGTAGGCGTACAGCGCCAGCCGGCCCGTGACCCCCAGCTTCGAATAGATCGAGGTGAGGTGGTTGCGCAGCGTGTGTTCACTGATGCAGAGCCGTCCGGCGACCACCTTGGCCGGAGCGCAGTCTCCGGTCGTGACGGCGGCGATGGTCTGGCGCTCGCGCAACGTCAGGCTGGCGATCCGGTCCGCATCCGTGCCGCGGGCGGCCCGGGCCGCGCTGCGCACCGCAGCTCGGAAGAGCAGGTCGGTCTCCGGCTGCGCCACGAACACCTCGCCTTCGCCTATCGCCTGGATGCCCTTCAGCAGCGCCGACGGCGCATCGCGCTTGTGCAGGAGGCCGCGCGCGCCCGCCTGCAGCACGCGGTCGAGAAAACCTTCGTCGCGGATGCTGGTCAGCACCAGCACTTTCATGCGCAGGCGGTCGTACAGGTCGGCCACGTCCGCCACGCCGTACTCGTCGTCGAGATCGAGGATGACCACGTCCGGCGGCTGCCGTTCCAGCCACTGCATGGCCTCCGACAGCCTGGACGACACACCGGTGAGGCAGAACGGGGCGCCGGCGCTCTGCACCAGGCGCTGCAGGCCCCAGGACGTGAGCGGCGGCGCAACGAGGTGCACGGCGATCGGCGCGGCGGACGTTCCCGGCGCACCGAGGTTTCCGCCACGGCCAGGGGATGGGGCGCGCGGGAAATCCGGACTCGATGCATGCATGGCCAACTCCTGGATGTGTTGTTCTCGGCTCTGCGGATGCGCGAGGTCGCTGCGCGCCTGCGTCGCGAGCGTGCGGCCACGCGGCCCCGTGTAACCGATGGTGGCTCAGTTCCGGAGGCGGGGACTATGTAGTTCTACCGGGGATGCATCGGTAGTTGCTTCCGTCGCGGTGTCGCATTCCTGTGGCACAGCGGGAGCGGATGCGCGCGTGCTGCACAATCGCTGCATGACCGCCCGCCCCAGCATCGAAGTCGCCGTGGTGATGCGCAAGGTGCCCACCTCCAGCCAGTGGCAGCCGTTCCGTTGGGAACTGGCCGAAGTCCTCCCGCAGGTCGAGGATCTCGGCAGCGAGCCGCGGCTGCTGCACCGCGGCCCGGACGGCAGCGAGCGGTGGCTGCATCCGGGCTTTCGTTCCGAGCTGTTCCGCGACGAGGCCGAGGGCTACTACCTGAACCTGACTTCCGGCGCGCCGTGCTGGTTCGTCCTGTGGCGCATGGAGGAGACCCCGACCGTGGCCGCCGAGACGATCCCGCGCCCGGTGGTTGTGAGCCTGAGCTACCACGAGGCCGGCCGCTGGCTCGATGCGCAGGAGACGGTGGAGAACGTGCCGGCGCCGCCGGAGGTGCTGTCCTGGGTGCAGGCCTTCGCGGACGCGCACTACGTGCCGGAGCCGCGCAAGCGCAAGCGCCCGGAAAGCTTCCGCCGCCTGGAGGACCGCTTCGGCAATCCTGCCTCCGTGAGCACGGAGAAGAAGTACGGCGGCGGGGGCGGCGGCCATGGCTGACGGATTCCTGAGCCGCTGGGCGAAGCGCAAGGAGGCGGTGCGGCAGGGGAAGGATGTGCCGGGGGAGGCGGAGAAGGTTGTCGTTGCGGAGCCGCCCTCACCCCAACCCTCTCCCGCGAGCGGGAGAGGGAGCCATGAAGCTCTCCCAGAGACGGCCGAGGCACCGCAACAAGTCCCGCCGCCCACGCTTGAGGACGTGCGTTCCCTCACCCGCGAATCCGACTTCTCCCGTTTCGTGCAGCCCGACGTCTCGCCCGAGGTGAAGAACGCGGCGATGAAGAAGCTGTTCTCCGATCCGCACTTCAATGTGATGGACCGGCTGGACACCTACATCGACGACTACTCGCAGCCCGACCCGATGCCCCCCGAGATGCTGAAGAGCCTCGCGAGCGCGAAGTTCCTCAAGCTCTTCGAGGAAAAGGACGAAGAGGAAGGGAAAGCCCCCACGGGCAGGGAAGGCGCGGATGACCCCGGGCCCGAATCCGTGGCACAGTCCAGCTCACGGCCTGAGCAAGCATTACCGCCAGCCGAAGACCATGCCGACCCTGATTTGCGACTGCAACAAGACGATGCCCCTGGACCCGAAGGCCCTGGGGCGGGCTCTCGATGAAGACCTGACGCTGCACTCCACGTTGTGCCGGCGAGAAGCCGGCGCGTTCCAGCAGGCCGTGAAGACCGGCTCGGACGTGGTGGTGGCCTGCACCCAGGAGAAGCGCCTGTTCGGCGAACTGGGCCAGCAGACCGAGGGCGCGATTTCCCCGATCCGCTTCGTGAACATCCGCGAGACCGGCGGCTGGAGCAAGGACGCGAAGAGCGCCATGCCCAAGCTGGCCGCGTTGCTCGCCGCGGCGAAGCTGCCCGAGCCGGAGCCGGTGGCCACCGTCACCTACAAGAGCGCCGGGCGGCTGTTGCTGATCGGTCCGCTGGACGAAGCCGAGCGCTTCGCGGCGGTGGTGGGCGATGCGCTGGAGGTCACCATCTTCTCGCGCGGCGGCAGCGGCGCGCAGGAGCGCAAGTATCCCGTCGTGGGCGGCCGCATCGAAAGCCTCACCGGCTGGCTGGGCGCGTTCCAGCTCGCGTGGTCGCAGGACAACCCGATCGACCTCGACCTGTGCACCCGCTGCAATGCCTGCGTGGCGGCCTGTCCCGAGCAGGCGATCGGCCTCGACTACCAGGTGGACCTGCAGGCCTGCAAGTCGCACCGCGACTGCGTCAAGGTGTGCGACGTCGCCGGCGCGATCGACTTCACGCGCGACGCGGTCGCGCACAGCGAGACATTCGACCTCGTGCTCGACCTGCGCCGCCAGCCGGCGTTCGTGCAGCACGCGCCGCCGCAGGGCTATTTCCACCTGCCGCCGGAGCAGGAGAACGGCCCCCGCGCGCTGGACGTGGTGATCAAGCTGCGCGAGCTGGTGGGCGAGTTCGAGAAGCCGAAGTTCTTCACGTACAAGCAGAAGCTGTGCGCCCACAGCCGCAACGAGAAGATCGGCTGCAACGCCTGCGTGGACATCTGCTCCGCCGAGGCGATCTCCAGCGACGCCGCGCGCCAGCAGGTCAAGGTCAATCCCAACCTGTGCGTGGGCTGCGGCGCCTGCACCACGGTGTGCCCCACGGGCGCGATGACGTACGTCTATCCGCGCGTGAACGAACAGGGCGCGAAGATGCGCACGCTGGTCTCCACCTACGAGCGTGCGGGCGGCAGTGCCCCGATCCTGCTGCTGCACTCCCAGGAGCGGGGGCAGGCGATGGTGGAGGAGCTCGGCCGCGCCGCGCGCGTGGGTGCCGGCGCCGGCGTGCCGGCCAACGTCATTCCCTTCCCCGTCTGGCACGTCGCCAGCACGGGCATCGAGCTGTGGCTGAGTGCGGTTGCGCAAGGCGCGTCGCACGTGGCTCTGCTGTCCACGAACGAGGAAGCGCCCCAGTACCTCGACGCGCTGGAGACGCAGATGCAGGTGGCGCAGGCCATCCTGGAGGGCCTCGGCTACCAGGGCCAGCACTTCAGCCTGCTGCGCAGCCGCAGCCCGGCCGACCTCGACCAGGACCTGCAGCTGCTCGCGCGCCGCAGCGGCGCCGTGCCGCGCGAGCGCGCCCGCTACGCCGTGTCCGCCGAGAAGCGCACGACGCTGGAGCTGGCGCTCGACCACCTGCTGGAGCACGCGCCGCGCCCCGTCGACAGCATCGCGCTGCCGGTCGGTTCCCCGTTGGGCAATGTGCTCGTCGACAAGGACAAGTGCACGCTTTGCATGAGTTGCGTGGGCGCGTGCCCGGCCAGCGCACTGCAGGACAACCCGCAGGCGCCCCAGCTGCGCCTGGTGGAGAAGAACTGCGTGCAGTGCGGCCTGTGCGCCAAGACCTGCCCCGAGAAAGCGATCACGCTGCAGCCGCGCCTGCTGCTCACGCCGGAGCGCAAGCAGCCGCGCGTGCTGAACGAGATGCAACCGTATGGGTGCGTCCGGTGCGGCAAGGCCTTCGGCACGCTCAAGGGCGTGGAAAACATGCTGGCCAAGCTGGCCGGCCACTCCATGTTCCAGGGGCCCGCCCTCGAACGCCTGAAGATGTGCGGCGACTGCCGCGTGATCGACATCTATTCCGCGCAGGACGAAGCGCGCATCAACGACGCATGACCACGGACCCTTTGCCGACCAGCAGCGCGCTGGACGAAGAAACCGCGCGCGCCGAGGTCTACGGCCTGCTCTCGCAGCTTTATTACGCGCCGCCCCCTGCCGAACTGCTGGCGGCGCTGCGCGTCGCGGTGACCGACGCACCCGCGCAGGGCGCGTTCCTCGAGGAGCCGTGGCGCGACGTGGTGGCCGCGGCGCGCGACATGCCAGACCGCGCCGTCGCCGACGAATACGACGCGCTGTTCGGCGGCGTCGGCAAGCCGGAGGTCTATCTCTTCGCCTCGCACTACCTCAGTGGCTTCCTGAACGAGAAGCCGCTGGCGCGCCTGCGCACGGCGCTCGCGGAGATGGGCCTCGGGCGCGACGAGGCGACCATGCCGGAGACCGAGGACCACATCGCTTACCTGTGCGAGGTGATGCGCTACCTGATCGCCGGCGACGACATGGCGGTGGCCAACCTCACGAAGCAACGCGAGTTCTTCGGCGAGTACCTGCAGCCGTGGGCCAACGGTTTGTGCGACGCAATAAGCGGCCACCCCAAGGCTCGCTTCTACAAGGCGCTCGCGGAGTTCACGCGCGCCTTCGTCTCGGTCGAGGCGCAAGGCTTCGACATGCTGGCCTGATCGTCTCCTTCCGCGCGCGGGAACGGCGGTGAGGGATTAAGTCTTAACCCCTCCTGTCTCAATCTGCGACGGATCCTGTCGCGCTGCTGTCGCCATCGCGTTTTCCCTAGGCGCCAGCGATGCTTTTTTGCATGCAAACGATTGCCCCCTCGTGGTGCGTGCACTACAGTATGCAAAGAAGTTCATAAGCGAGCCAGGAGACTGCCATGTCCGAAAGCAAGCCGAAGCCCTCCCGCCGGGGCTTCATGTTGGGTGCCGCGGTTGCCGGTGCGGCCACCGCCGCCGTCGTGACCCTTCCGAAGGTCCAGGGCGAGGATGCCCCCCAGGCCGAACAGAACCCGCCCGCTCCCGCGAACGGCGGCGGCTACCGCGTGACGGAACACGTCAGGCAGTACTACAAGACCACCCTGATCTAATTCGCCGGAGAGATCCATGTTGCTCACGAAGAAGTCGGGAGCGGCCTCGGCCAACCCGCGCTCGCCGTTCGTCCATAGCCTGCAGCGGGGCCTGACCTCCGCCATCCCCACCATGGACCGCCGCGCGTTCCTGCGCCGCTCCGGCCTGGGCGTGGGCGTCGGCATCGCCGCGTCGTCGCTCACCCTGGTCAAGAAGGCCAGGGCGGCCGAAGGCAAGGGTCCCGCCGTCGGCGAGGGCCGCATCGAGGTCAAGCGCACCGTCTGCACGCACTGCTCGGTCGGATGTGCCATCGACGCCGTGGTCGAGAACGGCGTGTGGGTCCGCCAGGAGCCGGTGTTCGATTCGCCGATCAACCTGGGCGCCCACTGCGCCAAGGGTGCGTCCATCCGTGAACACGGCCACGGCGAATTCCGCCTGCGCTACCCGATGAAGCTGGTGGACGGCAAGTACCAGCGCATCTCGTGGGACCAGGCGCTCAACGAGATCGCCGGGCGCATCAACGAGATCCGCAAGGCGAGCGGCCCGGACGCCGTCTACTGGATCGGCTCGTCCAAGCACTCCAACGAGCAGTCCTACCTGCTGCGCAAGTTCGTCAGCCTGTTCGGCAGCAACAACTGCGACCACCAGGCCCGCATCTGCCACTCCACCACGGTGTCCGGCGTCGCCAACACCTGGGGCTACGGCGCGATGACGAACTCGTACAACGACATGCAGAACAGCAAGGCTGCGTTGTACATCGGCTCCAACGCCGCCGAGGCGCACCCCGTCTCCATGCTGCACATGCTGCACGCCAAGGAGAACGGCACCAAGATGATCGTGTGCGATCCGCGCTTCACCCGCACCGCGGCGAAGGCGGACCAGTACATCCGCTTCCGCTCGGGCACCGACATCCCGGTGCTGTTCGGCATCCTGTACCACGTCTTCAAGAACGGCTGGGAAGACAAGAAGTACATCAACGACCGCGTCTACGGCATGGACAAGGTGCGTGAGGACGTGCTGGCCAAGTGGACGCCCGACAAGGTGTTCGAGGCCTGCGGCGTGCCCGAGGAGCAGCTGTTCAAGGCCGCGCAGACCATGGCGATGAACCGCCCCTCCACCATCGTGTGGTGCATGGGCCAGACGCAGCACTCCATCGGCAACGCCATGGTGCGCGCCTCCTGCATCCTGCAGCTGGCGCTGGGCAACGTCGGCGTGTCCGGCGGCGGGGCGAACATCTTCCGCGGCCACGACAACGTGCAGGGCGCCACCGACATCGGTCCCAACCCCGACTCGCTGCCCGGCTACTACGGCATCGTCGAGGGCTCCTGGCGCCACTTCGCCCGGGTCTGGGGCGTCGACTACGACTGGATCAAGGGACGCTTCGCCAACCCGGCCATGATGTCCAAGCCCGGCATCACGGTGTCGCGCTGGATCGACGGCGTGCTCGAGAAGAACGAGAACATCGACCAGGACCCGAACCTCAAGGCGGTGGTCTACTGGGGCCACGCGCCCAACTCGCAGACCCGCGGCCTCGAGATGAAGAAGGCCATGGACAAGCTGGACCTGCTGGTCGTGGTCGACCCGTACCCGTCCGCGACGGCGGCGATGGCGGCCATGCCGGGCGACCCGGCCGACCGCAACCCGAACCGCGCGGTCTACCTGCTGCCGGCTGCGACGCAGTTCGAGACCAGCGGCTCCGTGACCGCGTCGAACCGCTCGATCCAGTGGCGCGAGAAGGTGATCGAGCCGCTGTGGGAAAGCCGCAGCGACCACATGATCATGTACCAGCTGGCCGACAAGCTCGGCTTCGGCAAGGAACTGGTCAAGAACTTCAAGATGCAGAAGGTTAAGGGCATGGACGAACCCGTGCCCGAGGACATCCTGCGCGAGGTCAACAAGTCCGTCTGGACGATCGGCTACACGGGCCAGAGCCCCGAGCGGCTGAAGGCGCACATGAAGCTCATGGCGCACTTCGACGTGAAGTCGCTCAAGGCCAAGGCCAGCGTCAAGGACCCCGAGACCGGCTACGACATCCAGGGTGACTACTTCGGGCTGCCGTGGCCCTGCTTCGGCAATCCGGAACTCAAGCACCCCGGCTCCGCCAACCTGTACGACACCACGCGCCACGTCATGGACGGCGGCGGCTGCTTCCGCGCCAACTTCGGCGTGGAGAAGGACGGCGTCAACCTGCTGGCCGAGGACGGCTCGCATCCGCCCGGCTCGGAGATCACCACCGGCTACCCGGAGGTCGACCACCTGTTCATCAAGAAGCTGGGCTGGTGGAACGAACTCACGCCCGCCGAGCAGGCGCTGGCCGAGGGCAAGAACTGGAAGACCGATCCTTCGGGCGGCCTGATCCGGGTGGCCATGAAGAACCACGGCGTCCACCCCTTCGGCAATGCCAAGGCGCGCGCGGTCGTGTGGAACTTCCCCGACCCGATCCCGCAGCACCGCGAGCCGATCTACAGCACGCGTCCCGACCTGGTGGCGAAGTACCCGACGCACGACGACAAGAAGGCGTTCTGGCGGCTGCCCACGCTGTACAAGACGCTGCAGCAGAAGAACATCGCGGACAAGGTCCACGAGAAGTTCCCGCTGATCCTGAGCTCCGGCCGCCTCACCGAGTACGAGGGCGGCGGCGACGAGACGCGGTCCAACCCGTGGCTGGCCGAACTGCAGCAGGAAGCCTTCGTGGAGATCAACCCGAAGGCCGCGGCCGAACGCAACATCAAGCACGGCGACCGCGTCTGGCTGAAGACGCCCACGGGCGCCCAGCTGAACGTGCAGGCGCTGGTGACCGAGCGCGTCGGTCCCGACACCTGCTGGATGCCGTTCCACTTCGCCGGGCGCTGGCAGGGCACCGACCTGCTGCCGTACTACCCGAGCGGCGCGGCCCCGGTGGTGCGCGGCGAGGCGGTCAACACCGCCACGACTTACGGTTACGACAGCGTGACCATGATGCAAGAAACGAAGACCACCATCTGCAACGTGGAAAAAGTGGCGTAAGAGGAGCACGACATGGCACGAATGAAATTCATCTGTGACTCCGAGCGTTGCATCGAGTGCAACAGCTGCGTCACGGCCTGCAAGAACGAGCACGAGGTGCCCTGGGGCGTGAACCGCCGCCGCGTCGTGACGCTCAACGACGGCGTTCCCGGCGAGCGCTCCGTCTCGGTGGCCTGCATGCACTGCTCCGACGCGCCCTGCATGGCGGTGTGCCCGGTCAACTGCTTCTACCGCACCGAAGAGGGCGTGGTGCTGCACGACAAGGACACCTGCATCGGCTGCGGCTACTGCAGCTACGCCTGCCCGTTCGGCGCGCCCCAGTTCCCGGCGGCCGGCACCTTCGGCGTGCGCGGCAAGATGGACAAGTGCACGTTCTGCGCCGGCGGCCCCGAGGCCCACGGTTCGCAGGCCGAGTTCGAGAAGTACGGCCGCAACCGCCTGGCCGAGGGCAAGCTGCCCGCCTGCGCGGAGATGTGCTCCACCAAGGCCCTGCTGGGCGGCGACGGCGACGTGATCGCCGACATCTTCCGCAACCGCGTGCTCAAGCGCGGCAAGGGCGCCGAAGTGTGGGGCTGGGGCACCGCCTACGGTTCCAAGCAGGCCGGCCAGCCGCAGGGGGCCAAGTCGTGATCCGCGCCGCCCTCCTCATCGCCGCGGGCGCCCTGGCGCTCGCCGGCTGCGCCGAGCGCGAGCAGACCGCCGGCGGCATCAAGAGCGACCAGCAGGTCTTCGTCGGCACCAACAAGCAGCCGCCGTTCATGGCGGCGGGCTGGAAGCCCGGCGACCGGGCGGCCTGGGAGCAGCAGGTGAAGGTGCGCACGCAGGGACAGAACGACTATGTCAAGGTTCCTTGAACTCGTTGTCGCGGCGGCCCTGACGTTCGGCGCGGCGGGCCACGCGCTCGCCCAGGCGAACACCTCGGCGCCCGCCGGCGGCGGCTCCACCACCACCGCGCCGGCCACGCCGGCCCAGGACGACCCGGCCCCGGCCGGCGCCGGTGGCATCCGCAGCCAGAACATCTTCGACGTGAAGCCCGAGGTGAAGCGCGACGCTTCGTCCGAGGCGGGCTACATGGAGCAGAACAACGCGCAGCGCAACGCGGTGCAGCCGGGCAACAACTCGCCCATGTGGCGCGACGTGAAGGCGGGCGTGACCGGCTTCACGACCCTGCCTTACCCCGAAGCGGGCAACCTGATCCAGGGCCAGGTGCAATACCCCGGCTCGAAGTTCACCACCGCGGGCGAGGCCTGGCGGCAGGTGCGCAACAACTGGATCATTCCCTACGGCGGCGCGCTGCTGCTGATCATCGCGGTGGCGCTGGCGATCTTCTATTTCGCCAAGGGCCCGATGGGCCATGCCGACGGCACCGGCGGCGGACGCCGCATCGAGCGCTTCACCCCGCTCGAGCGCGCCGCGCACTGGACCAACGCGATAGCCTTCTGCATCCTGGCGATCTCCGGCATCGTGATGGCCTTCGGCAAGTTCTTCCTGCTGCCCGTGATCGGCCAGACGCTGTTCGGCTACTTCACCTACCTGCTGAAGAACCTGCACAACTTCGTCGGCCCGCTCTTCGTGGTGTCGCTGGCGGTGATGCTGGCCCTGTTCATCAAGGACAACCTGCCGCAGCGGGGCGACGTCACCTGGCTGCTCCGCCTGGGCGGCGTGCTGGGCAAGAAGGAAGTGCCCTCGCACCGCTTCAACGCTGGCGAGAAGGGCATGTTCTGGGTCGGCAACCTGCTGCTGGGCATCGTCGTCATCGGCTCCGGCCTGGTGCTCGACAAGCTGATCCCCAACCTCGTGTACGAGCGCGGGCAGATGCAGGTGGCCCACATGGTGCATGCCATCGCGGCGGCCCTGATGATGGCCATGCTGATGCTGCACATCTACATGGGCACGATCGGCATGCGCGGCGCCTACCGCGCCATGCGCCACGGCTACGTCGACGAGGCGTGGGCGAAGGAACACCACGAATACTGGTACGACGACATCCGCTCGGGCAAGATCCCGGCCCAGCGCAGCAAGCCCGCCGGCGCGATCGTCGACGACACGCAGGCCGTGCGGCCCGTCTGAGGAGAATGACTTGAGCAAGCGACTCGTGATCACCGCCTGCGCCCTGGCCGCCTCCGGCCTGGCGCTGGCCAAGCTGCCGGCCCTGGACGACGCCGCCAAGGCCAAGGCCGCGGAAACCGCCGCCAAGGCGGGCTGGCAGGCCAAGGTCGACGCCTACAAGCTGTGCCAGGTGCAGGACCGCATCGCGGCCCAGTACCGCAAGTCCGGCGCCTCGCGTCCCCAGGTGAACGTGCCTGCGAACGGCACCGTGCCGACCTCCGCGACGCCGGCCGCGCCGTCGGCCGCAGCGCCGGCCGCCAAAGCGCCGGCCGCCACCGCAGCCACCACCCCGGCCAACGCCACCGGCACCGCGGCAGCCTCGCAGGGCGGCGGCACGCCCGTTGCCAACGTCGCCGCAGCGCCGGCCATCCCGCCGTGCGCCGATCCGGGACCCTTCGCCTACAACCCGCCGGCGCAGACCCCGCTGGAGACGTCCGGAGCGCATTCCCCGGCCGGCAATGCCGCTTCCCCGCCGAGCGTGCGTCCGGAGTCGGCCAAGATGGCGCCCGCGACGGCGGCCACGCCGCAGTCGAAGAAGCCCTGAGCGCGGTCCCTGCGATGCGAAGGCCAGCCATCCGGCTGGCCTTTTCTTTTGGGGTAGCCTAGGGGCATGGTCCTTCCCTCGCTCACCGAAGCCCGCGCGCCGCTCACGCGCAGCGTGCAGGTGGTCAACGCCCACGGCGAAACCGAGACCATCTCCATCCCGGCCGAACGCGCGCTGACGGTCTACGTGGACAAGCGCGAGCTCGTCACGCTGATGACGCTGGGCGCGCATCCCGAATGGCTGGTGCTGGGCTACCTGCGCAACCAGCGGCTGGTGCAGTCCCCTGGCGCGGTGGAGTCCGTCACGGTCGATTGGGACGTAGGCGCCGCCGCGGTGAAGACCCGCGACGGCATCGAGCGCATCGAGGAGCGCACGGCCAAGCGCGTGGTCACCACCGGCTGCGGGCAGGGCACCGTGTTCGGCGCGCTGATGGACGATGTCGAGAGCGTGCAGCTGCCGGATGCCCGCATCACGCAGGCGCAGCTCTATGGGCTGGTGAATGCGATCCGGGTGCAGGAGAGCACGTACAAGTCGGCCGGGTCGGTGCACGGCTGCGCGCTGTTCCGCGGCGAGGAGATGCTGCTGTTCGTGGAAGACGTGGGCCGCCACAACGCGATCGACACCATCGCCGGCTGGATGTGGCTGCAGGAGTCGGCCGCCCTCGACACCGCCCGGGCGCCGCTCGTTTTCTACACCACCGGCCGCCTCACCAGCGAGATGGTGATCAAGTCGGCGCAGATGGGCGTGGCGATCGTCGTCTCCCGCAGCGGCATGACCCAGATGGGTTTCGAGATCGCCGAGCGGCTGGGCCTGTGCACGGTGGGCCGGGCGACCGGCCGGAATTTCGTCTGCTACACGGCGCCGCAGCGCCTGGCGCTGCAGCCGGAGCTCGCGGGCCCGCGCCTGCGCTCCGCCGCCTGAGGCGCCCCTTCCTCATGTCCGCCTCATTTTCCTGCTGCAGGATCCCCGCATGACCCTTGCCCCCGCCTGGTCCCTGGGCTGGCGCACGCTCTGGCGCGACCTGCGCGCCGGCGAGCTGCGCCTGCTGATCGTTGCCGTCACGCTCGCCGTGGCGGCGCTCACGGCCGTCGGCTTCTTCGCCGACCGCCTCAAGGGGGGACTGGAGCGCGACGCGCGCCAGCTCCTGGGCGGCGATGCGGTCGTCGTGAGCGATTCGCCGCCGGCACAGGCGCTCGTGGAACGCGCCCGCTCCCTGGGGCTGCAGAGCGTGACGACGCTGGTGTTCCCGTCGATGGGCCGTGCGCCCGAGACGCTGGGCGGCGCGAGCCGGCTGGTCTCGCTGAAAGTCGTGGAACCCGGCTATCCCTTGCGCGGCAACCTCCAGACCGCGGAACGCGCGGACGCCGAAGGCAGGAACACGCGGGACGTTCCCGGCCGCGGCGAGGCCTGGGTCGATCCGCCGCTGCTGGAAGCGCTGGGCCTGAAGGTCGGCGATTCGCTGCTCCTGGGGGACGCGCAGCTGCGGATCGCGCGCGTCATCACGCTGGAGCCGGACCGCGGTTCCGGCTTCCTGAGCTTCGCGCCGCGCGTGATGATCCACGCGAGCGACCTCGCGGCCACGCGGCTCGTGCAGCCAGCCAGCCGCGTGGGCTACCGCTTCGCCGTCGCCGGCGATGACAAGGACGTGGCGCGTTTCGCCGACTGGGCGGAAGCCGAAGCGAAGAAGCCCGAGGTGCGCGGCGTGCGCGTGGAATCGCTGGAAGGCGGCCGCCCCGAGATGCGCCAGACGCTGGACCGGGCCGAGAAATTCCTCAACCTGGTGGCGCTGCTGGCCGCGCTGCTGAGCGCGGTGGCGGTGGCGCTGGCCGCCCGCGGCTTCGCGAGCCGCCACCTGGACGACTGCGCGATGCTGCGGGTGCTCGGGCAGAGCCAGCGCACCATCGCCTGGAGCTACGCCTTCGAGTTCGCCCTCATCGGGCTTTTCGCCAGCACCGTGGGCGTGCTGGCCGGCTTTGCCGTGCACTTCGTCTTCGTCGCGCTGATGGGCTCGCTGGTGCAGGCCGCGCTGCCCGCGCCCGGCGTGTGGCCGGTGCTGTTCGGGCTGGGCATGGGGCTCACGCTGCTCTTCGCCTTCGGCCTGCCGCCCGTGCTGCAGCTTGCGCAGGTACCGCCGCTGCGCGTGATCCGCCGCGACGTGGGCAACCTCAGGCCCGCTTCCCTGCTGGTGCTGGGCATCGGCGTGGCCGGCTTCGCCGCGCTGCTGCTAGCCGCGAGCAGCGACCTCAAGCTCGGGGGCATCGCGGTGGGCGGCTTCGCCGGCGCCGTGCTGGTGTTCGCGGGCCTGAGCTGGCTGGCAGTGAAGCTGCTGCGCCGTCTCGTGAACGAGGCGACGGCGCCGCGCTGGCTGGTGTTGGCCACGCGGCAGATCAGCGCGCGGCCCGCCTACACGGTGGTGCAGACCAGCGCGCTGGCCGTGGGCCTGCTGGCGCTCGTGCTGCTGGTGCTGCTGCGCACCGACCTCATCGCGAGCTGGCGCCAGGCGACGCCCCCGGACGCGCCCAACCGCTTCGTGATCAACGTGATGCCGGAGCAGAGCGACGCGTTCGTGCGCAACCTGCGCGATGCCGGGGTGCGCCGGATGGATTGGTACCCGATGTTCCGCGGCCGCCTCGTGGCCGTGAACGGCCGTGCGGTGGGACCCGACGACTACGTCGAGGATCGCGCGCGACGGCTGGTGGACCGCGAGTTCAACCTCTCGTTCGCGAGCGAACGCCCGCCGCACAACGAGGTCGTGGCCGGTAGCTGGACGCCGCAGGAGCAGGGCGCGATCAGCGTCGAGGAGGGGCTCGCGCAGACGCTGGGGCTGAAGCTGGGCGACATGCTGCGCTTCGACATCGCCGGCATCGCGAGCGAGGCGAAGATCACTTCGCTGCGCAAGGTGGACTGGGGCTCGATGCGCGCCAACTTCTTCGTGATGTACCCCGTCAGCGAACTGCCCGACGTGCCCGTCACCTACATGGGCGCGTTCCGCGCACCCGAGCGCAAGGGCTTCGACAACGAGCTCGTGCGGCGCTTCCCCAACGTGACCAACGTGGACATGACGGCCACCATCACGCAGGTGCAGGGCGTGCTGGACAAGGTGATCCGCGCGGTGGAGTTCCTGTTCGGCTTCACACTGGCTGCCGGCGTGGTGGTGCTGTTCGCCGCCGTGACGGCCACGCGCGAGGAGCGCGCGCGCGAATTCGCCATCATGCGCGCGGTGGGCGCGCGCGGCTCGCTGTTGCGGCAGGTGCAGCGCGCGGAGCTCGCGGGCGTCGGCCTGCTGGCGGGCTTCCTGGCCAGCGTCGTGGCGGTTGCGGTGGGGTGGGGTCTCGCGAAGTACGCGTTCGACTTCACCTGGACGGCCTCGCCCTTCGTCCCCCTGGTCGGAGCCCTGGCGGGCGCCGTGCTGGCGCTGGGCGCGGGCTGGTGGGGCTTGCGCGAAGTGCTGAGCCGGCCCGTGGTGGAAACCTTGCGCAAGGCGGCTGAATAGGCCCTGCCCGACAATCGCGGCATGGATGCACAAGAGACGCCGCCCCACGCCACCCCCTTCGAGTGGATCGGCGGCGAGGAGAAGGTCAAGGCGCTGGTGGAGCGCTTCTACGACCTGATGGACCTGGAGCCGAAGTACGCTGCCCTGCGCGCTTCGCACGGCACCGAGCTGGAGCGGGCGCGCCAGAACCTGTTCTGGTTCCTGTGCGGCTGGCTGGGCGGGCCGCAGCACTACACCGAGCGCTTCGGCCACCCGCGCCTGCGCATGCGGCACATGCCGTTCAAGATCGGGATCCTCGAGCGCGACCAGTGGCTGGCCTGCATGGACCAGGCGATGGGCGAAGTTGGCGTGGATGAGACACTCCGGACCCGCCTGAAGGCTTCTTTCTTCCAGACGGCCGACTGGATGCGGAATACGCACGGTTGAGCTTGGGCGCAAAAGTCCCATAATCGCCGGGTCACTTGCTCCTGAGGAGACCCGCGTGAGTGTTGCCACCTGGATCCTGCTGGCCGTCCTGGCCGTCATCGTGCTGTGGGCCGTCGCCGTGTTCAACCGGCTGGTGCAGAAGCGCAACCGCATAGCGAATGCCTTCGGCCAGATCGACGTGCAGCTCAAGCGCCGCTACGACCTGGTGCCGAACCTCGTGGAAGTGGCCAAGCGCTACCTCGCGCACGAAGCCTCCACGCTGGAAGCCGTGACCCGCGCGCGTGGCGCCGCCGTCGGCGCCGCGGAAGTGGCGCGCGCCAAGCCGACCGACGCCGCCGCCATGGGCCAGCTGGCCGCCGCCGAGGGCCTGCTGGGCCAGAGCCTGGGCCGCCTGATGGTGGTGGTGGAGAGCTACCCCGAGCTGAAGGCCGATGCCACGATGCATTCGCTGAGCGAGGAGCTCACCTCCACCGAGAACCGCGTCGGCTTCGCCCGGCAGGCGTACAACGACGAAGTCCTCGCCTACAACGACGAGGTGGGGCAGTTCCCCGGCCTGCTGGTGGCGCGCATCTGCGGCTTCGCGGCCGCCGGCATGCTGCAGTCCACGCAGAACGCGCAGGAGCGCGAGGCGCCGCGGCTGGCCTTCTGACGGCGCGCGGAAGAGGCAGGGCGCCGATGCGCTTCTTCGAACACCAGGATGCCGCGCGGTCCGAGACCGTGCGGCTTATGGCCCTGTTCGCGCTGGCCATCGCCGCCACCGTCATCGGCGTGCACACGGCCCTGGTGCTGTGCTGGCTGGGCCTGAACTGGTTCCTGCCCTTCGACATCGGCTTCCCGCGCCTCTTCTTCTCGGTCAATGTCGGCGTCACGCTGCTGCTGATCCTCGGCGGCTGGTGGATCGAGACGAGCAACCTGCAGATGGCCGGCGGCGCCGAGCGCCTCGCCCGGCGCCTAGGCGCGCGCGAGGCGCGGCCGGGCACGTCGGCGGCGGAGCAGCGGCTGGTGAACATCGTCGACGAGGTCTGCATCGCCGCCCACATGCCGCGCCCTGAAGTGATGGTGCTGCCGCGCCACGAGGGGATCAACGCGTTCGCCACCGGGTGGAGCGAGGACGAGGCGGTGATCGCCGTCACGCAGGGGGCGCTCGACCTGCTGACGCGCGACGAGCTGCAGGGACTGGTCGCGCACGAGTGCAGCCACATCCACGAGGGTGACACGCACCTGAACATGCAGCTCGCGGGCATGGTGTCGGGGCTGGAGCTCGTGTGGGGCTTCGGCGAAGAGATCCGCGAAGGCGGCGGCTTCGCCTATGTGCTCGGCACCGCGATCAAGGTGGCCGGCTCGATGGGCTGGCTGGCCGGGCGGTGGCTGCAGGCCGCCGTGTCGCGCCAGCGCGAATTCCTGGCCGATGCGCGCGCCGTGCAGTGGACGCGCAGCCGCGACGGCCTGGGCGGCGTGCTGCGCAAGGCGCTCACCCAGCGAAGCACGGCGCACATGCGCCGCACCGATCCGCCCATGCCCGCCGCGGCGCACCACCTCATGCTGCTGGGCCCGTGGGCCGAGAAGGGCGGACACTTCGACGCCCACCCGCCGCTGGCCATGCGCATCCGCCGCATCTACGGCCGCTCCATGCAGGCGCTGCCGCTGGACGCGGGCGCGGCCGACGCTGCTACGTCGGCCTGAGCAGCACCACCACCGCGCCCGCGCCGCCCTCGTCGGCGCGTGCCTGCACGAAGGCGAGCACCTCGCTCTTCTGCACCAGCCAGCCGTGCACCTTGCCCTTGAGAACCGGCGTCTTGCCGGGCGAACCCAGCCCCTTGCCGTGCACCACCCGCACGCAGCGCCATCCCTGGCGCAGCGACTCGCGCAGGAAGGCCGCCAGCGCTTCGCGCGCGTCGTCCGAGCGCAGCCCGTGCAGGTCGATCTCGCCCTGCATGCTCCAGTGCCCCCGCCGCAGCTTGCGCGCGACGTCGATGCCGATCCCCGGGCGGCGGAAGCTCATGGCATCGTCCACTTCCAGCAGCGTGGAAGCGTCGAACTCGTCGCTGATCGCCTCGTGCAGCACGCGCTGGTCATCGAGCTGCCGCTGCGCCGCGATGGGAGCGGGTGGCTCCGGGAGGTGGTGCACGCGTCCGTGTTCGGCCAGGCGCTGCACCTTGCCGGCGGCGCGCTGGAACAGGTTCCTCTCCGCCTCGGCGCGCTTGTGCGCCTCGGCCCGGCGGGTGGCCTCTTCGCGCTCGATGCGTTCGCGCTCCGCGATGTGCTTGCGGATGGCCTGCAGGTCCTGCAGCGACTTGGATTTCACAGGAGGCCTTTCTCGGCCATCGACAGGGCGTGCCCCGGGGCGACGATCACATGATCGAGCACGCGCACGTCCACCAGGGCGAGCGCGGCCTTCAGCGTCTGCGTGAGGGCCTCGTCGGCGCGCGAGGGCTGCACCGTGCCGCTGGGATGGTTGTGGGCCAGCACCACCGCGGCGGCATGGTGCTGGAGGGACTTGAGGACGACTTCGCGCGGGTACACGCTGGTCTGAGTCAGCGTGCCGCGGAAGAGTTCTTCCATTGCGATCAGGCGGTTCTGCGCATCGAGGAAAAGGGCGGCGAACACTTCGTGCGGGCGCCGCGCGAGATGCAGTTGCAGGTAATTTTTCACGGCGTCGGGCGAGACGAAGACCTCGCGCGCCTTCAGTTGTTCCGCCACCGCCCGGCGCGCGAGTTCCAGCACCGCGATCAGCTGCGAGCGCTTGGCCGTGCCGCCCAGGCCGTGCACCGTGCGCAATTCCTCGCCCGAGGCATGCAGCAGCCCTGCCAGCCCGCTGAAGCGCGCCAGCACGTCGTCGGCCATCTGGAACACGCCGCGCCCCGCCGTGCCGGTGCGCAGCAGGAGGGCCAGCAGCTCGGTGTCGCTGAGCGCCCCCGGGCCGCGCGCGAGCAGCTTCTCGCGCGGGCGCGCGTCGGTTGGGAGGTCTTTGAGCGCCATCAGGAATGCCTTTCGCCCGTCTTTTTACAATGGAGGCCATTCTTCGGGACTTCCATGGCCTCCTCCGCCCCCCGGGTGCAACCCGGATCCTTCCTCACCCTGCATTACCGGCTGGCCGGCCCCGCGGGTGACATCATCAACACCTTCAGCGACAAGCCCGCCACGCTCACCGTGGGCAGCGGCGAACTCTCGCCGGCGGTGGAGCAGCGGCTGCTGGGGCTGGAAGAGGGCGTGCGGGCCAGCTTCGAGATCCCGGCCGGCGAGGCCTTCGGTGACCGCAACCCGCAGATGGTGCAGTGGGTCGCGCGCAAGCTTCTCGTCCAGATGGGTGACCCGCATGAGAACTATCAACCGGGCGACGTGGTCAGTTTTCCCACCCCGGACGGACTGGGGCAGTATGCGGGCTCGGTGCAGCAGCTGGGCGACGACCAGGACGGCGACGGCCATCCCGATGCCGTGCTGTTCGACTTCAACCATCCCCTCGCGGGCCAGGCCGTCACCTTCGAGGTGCAAGTGATCGGAGTTCTCTGATGGGACCGCAGGAGATCCTCCTGGCCGAACCGCGCGGCTTCTGCGCCGGCGTGGACCGCGCCATCGACATCGTGGAGCATGCGCTCGCCAAGTTCGGCCGGCCCATCTACGTGCGGCACGAGATCGTGCACAACACCTACGTGGTGAACGACCTGAAATCCAAGGGCGCGATCTTCATCGAGGACCTCGCCGACGTGCCGCCGGGCGCCACGCTGATCTTCTCCGCGCACGGCGTGAGCAAGGCGGTGCAGGACGAAGCGGTGGCGCGCGGCTTCCACGTGTTCGACGCCACCTGCCCGCTGGTTTCCAAGGTGCACATGGAAGTGGCCAAGCTGGCGAAGGAAGGCTACGAGTTCATCATGATCGGCCACAAGGGCCATCCCGAGGTGGAGGGCACCATGGGGCAGCTGGAGGCCGGCATCCACCTGGTGGAGGACGTGGCCGACGTGGCGCGCGTGCAGCCCGGGCAGTCCGAGCGCCTCGCGGTGGTCACGCAGACCACGCTGTCGGTGGACGACGCCGCGGAGATCATGGCGGCCGTGAAGGCGCGTTTCCCCCTGATCCGCCAGCCCAAGCAGCAGGACATCTGCTACGCCACGCAGAACCGGCAGGACGCCGTGAAGATCATGTCCCGCGACGTCGACGCGGTGATCGTGGTCGGCAGCCCTACCAGCTCCAACAGCAACCGCCTCGCGGAACTGGCGCGCAAGCTGGGCGTGCCCGCGTACATGGTGGACAGCGCGGACGAACTGCAGGCCGCGTGGCTGGAAGGCAAGGCGCGCGTGGGCCTCACCGCCGGCGCTTCGGCGCCCGACGTGCTGGTGCAGGAAGTCATGGCGCGCATCAAGTCGCTGGGCGCCGTCACCGTGCGCAAGATGGACGGGATCCAGGAGACGGTGAAGTTCCCGCTGCCCAAGGGGCTGAAGGTCTAGTTGCCCCACGCACTTGTCATCCCGGGCCTGACCCGGGATCCATGCCCCATGAACCAACAAGACATCCTCGCCGCCGCGGAGCGCTTCCGCACCGACGGCCGCGCCTTCGTGCGCCGCACGCCCTTGTGGAAGCTTCCCGGCTCCGCGCTGGGCCTCGCCTGCGCCGAAGTCTGGCTCAAGCTCGAACACCTGCAGGTCGCCGGCAGCTTCAAGGCGCGCGGCATGTACAACCGCCTGCTCGCCAATTCCATTCCCGCCAGCGGCGTGATCGTGGCGTCCGGCGGGAATGCCGGCATCGCTACGGCGGCGGCGGCACGCGCGCTGGGCGTGCGCTGCGAAGTGTTCGTGCCCACGGTCAGCAGCCCGGCCAAGCAGGCGAAGCTGCGCGAGCTGGGCGCGCAGGTGGTCGTTGCCGGCAGCGTGTATGCCGAGGCGCTGGAAGCCTGCCTCGCGCGCCAGACGGAAACCGGCGCGCTGCTCACGCACGCCTACGACCAGCCCGAGGTGGCGGCCGGGGCCGGCACGCTCGCCATGGAGATCGAGGAGCAGGGCGGGCGGGCGCCGGACAGCGTGCTCGTGAGCGTGGGCGGCGGTGGGCTCATCGCTGGCATCGCGGCATGGTTCGGCGATCGCAGCCGGGTGGTGGCGCTGGAGCCGGAACTCGCGCCTACGCTCTACCGCGCGCGACAGGCCGACGAACCGGTGGACGTTGCGGTCAGCGGTATCGCCGCCGATTCGCTGGGCGCGCGCCGCATCGGCGCCATCGCGTGGGACGTCACGCAGCGGCACGTGCGCGACGCGCTGCTGCTGCCGGATGCGGCGATCCGGCATGCGCAGCTCACGCTGTGGAAGGACTTCAAGCTGGCGGTGGAGCCCGCGGCGGCGCTGCCGCTGGCCGCGCTGCAGGCCGGCGCGTACGTGCCCGCGCGAGACGAAGTACCGGCCCTGGTGATCTGCGGCGCCAACCTCGATCCGGCGACTCTCGCCTGAGCGCTACTCGCAGCTCACCATCCACGGCACGCCGAACTTGTCGACCAGCATGCCGAAGTGGCCGCCCCAGAAGGGCGGGGCGAACGGCATCGTCACCTTGCCGCCGGCCGCGAGCGCGTCGAACACCTTGCGCGCCTTGTCCACGTCCTGCTTGACGTAGACCGAGACCGAAAAGCCGCTGAAGCTGCCGCCGCCCATGCCGGGCGGCGCGTCGCTGGCCATGATCTGGGCCCCTTCGGCCTCGACGGTGCCGTGCATCACCTTCTGCTTCCAGCCGGGCGGCAGTTCCTTGCCGTCCATGGGCGAGCCTTCGTAGCGCATGATGGCGCTCACCTTGCCGCCCAGCGCCTGGGCGTAGAAATTCAGGGCTTCCTCGCACTTGCCGTCGAAGCTGAGGTAGCAGTCGAGTTGCATGGGCATGGCATCCTCCTTGGGGGGCGACTATCGTACGCACCCGCGCGAATAAAATCACCCGATGCTCGACGTCAACCTGTTACGAAAAGACCTCCCCTTCGTGGTGGCCCGCCTGGAGGCGCGCAAGTCGCCCCAGGCCTTCCTGGACGTCGACGCCTTCCAGCGGCTGGAGGCGGAGCGCAAGACCATCCAGACGCGCACCGAGGAATTGCAGGCGCGGCGCAACCAGCTTTCCAAGCAGATCGGCCAGCTCAAGGCCAAGGGCGAATCCGCCGATGCGGTGATGGCCGAAGTGGCGCAGGCGAAGACCGAGCTCGACCAGTCGGCCGCGCGCCTGGAGCAGATCCAGCCGGAGATGCAGGCGCTGCTGCTGGCCGTGCCCAACCTGCCGCACGAGAGCGTGCCGCGGGGTAGCGACGAGCACGGCAACGTGGAAGTGCGCAAGTGGGGCACGCCGCGCGCCTTCGACTTCCCCGTGAAGGACCACGTCGACGTCGGCCAGCCCCTGGGCCTGGACTTCGAAACGGGCGTCAAGCTCAGTGGCGCGCGCTTCACGGTGATGAAGCGCCACGTCGCCCGCCTGCATCGCGCACTCGCGCAGTTCATGCTGGACGTGCAGACGCAGGAGCACGGCTACACCGAGTGCTACACGCCCTACATCGTCAACGAGGCGACGCTGCGCGGCACCGGGCAGCTGCCGAAGTTCGAGGCCGACCTGTTCGCGGTGAGCAAGGGCGGGCAGGAAGGCCTGGACGCCGAGCACCAGCAGGCGCTGTACTTGATCCCCACCAGCGAAGTGACGCTCACGAACTTCGTGCGCGACGAGGTCCTCGCCGAGTCGCAGCTGCCGATGAAGCTCACGGCGCACACGCCGTGCTTCCGCTCGGAGGCGGGCAGCGCCGGGCGCGACACGCGCGGCATGATCCGCCAGCACCAGTTCGACAAGGTGGAGATGGTGCAGGTGGTGCACCCCGAGAAGAGCTACGAGGCGCTGGAGGAGATGACCGGCCACGCCGAGGCGATCCTGCAGAAGCTGGGGCTGCCGTACCGCGTGATGCTGCTGTGCTCCGGCGACATGGGGTTCGGCGCCGCCAAGACCTACGACCTCGAGGTGTGGCTGCCGGCGCAGGACACGTACCGCGAGATCAGCTCCATCTCCAACTGCGAGGCCTTCCAGGCGCGGCGCCTGCAGGCGCGCTTCAAGAATGCACACGGCAAGAACGAGCTGGTGCACACGCTCAACGGCTCCGGCCTCGCGGTGGGCCGCACGCTGGTGGCGGTGCTGGAGAACTACCAGAACGCGGATGGGAGCGTGACGGTGCCGGAAGCGCTGCGGCCGTACCTGGGCGGGATGGAGCGGCTTTAACCGTCATCCCCCGCGGAGGCGGGGACCCGAGGCGTCCTCTTCCGCGGCGAGCGCCGCGACAAGGCCGCCGGCCGACAAGGCTGAGCGGCAGCCGCCTACACATCCGTATCCGTCGCTTGGCCATCCTGCAGCTGTGCGGGTCCCTGACCCGCACAGCTGTATGACAAGGCGCCCAAACATGACCAAGTTCTTCTTCAAGGCGGCGTTGACCGCTTCCACCCTGGTCCTCGCCTCGCAGGCGATGGCACAGATCGTCCTGTACGAGCGCGAGGGCTTCCGCGGGCGCTCCGTGGTCGCCGATCGCGAGATGCGCAACGTGGAGCGGCGGGCGCTGGGCAACACGGCGCAGTCCGCGGTGGTCGAGCGTGGCCGTTGGGAAGTGTGCGAGCAGCCGCGCTTCCAGGGCCGCTGCGCCGTGCTCCGCCGTGGCAACTACCCCGACCTCCGCGGCACTGGTCTGCAGTGGGACATCGCCTCGGTGCGGCCCGCCCGCGAAGGCCGCCGCTATGACTTCGAACCGCAAGCCGCGACGGGGCAGGACTACGCGTACCGCCGTCGCGCCAGCGAGCGCGTCCAGGAGGTTCCGATCCGTGACGTGCGCGCGATCATGGGCGCGGCCAACCAGCGCTGCTGGGTCGAACGGCAGGCCGTTCCCGCCGCCGCCCCCAATGCGAGCGTGGGTGGCGCCGTGGTCGGCGCGATCGTCGGCGGCATCCTCGGCCACCAGATCGGCAGCGGCAGCGGCCGCGACGCGGCCACGGTGGGCGGCGTGGTTGCCGGCGCGGCGGTCGGCAACAGCGTGGGACGCAACCAGGCACCGGGTTATGCGACGCAGGACGTCCAGCGCTGCGAGACCGTGCAGGGCGCGCCCGCTTACTACGAGGTGACTTACAACTTCCGCGGCCAGCTCCACACCGCGCAGATGAGCGCGCCGCCGGCAGGCAACACGATCATCGTGAACGAGCGGGGCGAGCCGCGGATGTAAGGCGTCGGCGGGCCGGTTGTCGGGGCTGGTGCTAAAATCGCCGGCTTCGCACCACGCGAACCGAATTCAGGAGCGGTGGCAGAGTGGTCGAATGCGCCGGACTCGAAATCCGGTATACGGTTCTCCGTATCGAGGGTTCGAATCCCTCCTGCTCCGCCAGGACGTAGTCCAAAGAAGCCTACAGAGGCTCCTCGAACAACAAAGGGCCTTGAGAAATCAAGGCCCTTTGTTCTTTTGCCTCGAGGCCGCCGCAGTCGCTTTGGAGGGGAAGGCCGACCGGACTGCTCCCAGTCCTTCATTGACTCGTCGACTGCCGTTGATCAGGTGGTATCCCCGTCCAGCGCAGTCGAACGCTTCAGCGCCCCTTAACCTTGCGCCACGCCGCAAACTCCTCCTTCGCCCGCGGATCCGTCGCCGGATAGAGCCCCAGAATGCTGCGCCCCGCCAGCACCTGCTCGCTCACGAAGTCCTCGAACACCGTCATCTCCGCCGCCTCCTGCGCCACCTCGTCCGCGATGCCGGCCGGAATGACGACGACTCCCTCCCGGTCGCCCACCATGACGTCGCCCGGAAACACCGGCGCGTCGCCGCAGCCGATCGGCACGTTGATGTCCAGCGCCTGGTGCTGCGTGAGGTTGGTCGGCGCGCTGGGGCGCTGGTGGTAGGCCGGAAAGGACAGTGCGGCGATTTCGGGCGAGTCGCGGAAGCCGCCGTCGGTGACGACGCCGGCGCAGCCGCGCACCATCAGGCGCGACACGAGGATCGCGCCCGCCGAGGCGGCCCGCGCGTTGCGGCGGCTGTCGAACACCAGCACCGCACCGGGCGGGCACTGCTCCACGGCGACGCGCTGCGGATGGCTGCGATCGAGGAAGACGCCGATCGGGTTCAGGTCTTCGCGGGCCGGGATGTAGCGCAGCGTGAAGGCCTCGCCCACCATGTTCGGCAGCTTGTCGTTCAGCGGCCGGACGTCCTGGATGAACTGGTTGCGCAGGCCGCGCTTGAACAGCGCGGTGCACAGCGTGGCCGTGCTCACGCCCATCAGCAGGGATTTCGTTTCGGGTTTCAAAGGCATCTTCTTCAGTAGATCGACGGTTCGTCCACAGGCGCGCCGAACTCCGTCTCGAGGTAATCGAAGTCGCAGCCCTCGTGCGCCTGCAGGATGTGCTGGCTGAACATGTAGCCGTAGCCACGCTGGTAGCGACGCGCCGGCGGTTTCCACTCCGCGCGGCGACCGCCAAGCTCCTCTTCGCTCACTTCCATGTGGATGGTGCGGTTGGCCACGTCCACGGTGATGAGGTCGCCGGTCTTCACCAGCGCCAGGTTGCCGCCCACGTACGATTCGGGCGACACGTGCAGCACGCAAGCGCCGTAGCTGGTGCCGCTCATGCGCGCATCGCTGATGCGCAGCATGTCGCGCACGCCCTGCTTCACCAGCTTGGTCGGGATCGGCAACATGCCCCATTCCGGCATGCCGGGCCCGCCTTGCGGACCGGCGTTGCGCAGGACCATCACGTGGTCGGCCGTGACGTCCAGGTCTGGATCGTCGACCGCTTTCTTCATCGAGGGATAGTCGTCGAAGACCAGCGCCGGTCCCGTGTGCTTCAGCAAGTGCGGTGCGACGGCGCTCGGCTTGATGACGCAGCCGTCCGGCGCGAGGTTGCCGCGCAGGACAGCCAGCGCGCCCTCGTTGTAGATCGCGTTCGACAGCGGCCGGATCACGTCGGCGTTGTAGACCTCGGCGCCTTCCAGCGTCGCGCCGACGGTCTGGCCGCTGACCGTCATCGCATCGAGGTGAAGCAGGCCGCCGTCGGCCAGCGTCTTCATCAGCCCGCGCATCCCGCCCGCGTAATAGAAGTCCTCCATCAGGTACTTGTCGCCGCTGGGCCGGATGTTGGCGATGACCGGAACCTTGCGCGAGAACGCGTCGAAGTCTTCGAGCGTCACCGTGCACTCGCCGCCGGCGCGCCGCGACATGGCGACCAGGTGGATGATCGCGTTCGTCGAGCAGCCCTCGGCCATGGCCACGGTGATCGCCCATCATCGTGGCGGCCGTGCCCATGGTCATGCAGGTGCCGGCGCTGCGCGCGATGCTGCCTTCGATCTCCATCCACTGGGTCTCGGTGATCTTGCCGGCGCGGCGCTCGTCCCAGTACTTCCAGCTGTCGGAGCCGGACCCCAGCGTGTTGCCCTTCCAGTTGCCGCGCAGCATCGGGCCGGCCGGCATGTAGATGCACGGGATGCCCATGCTCAGCGCGCCCATAAGCAGGCCAGGGGTGGTCTTGTCGCAGCCGCCCATCAGCACCGCGCCGTCGATCGGGTGGCTGCGCAGCAGCTCCTCGGCCTCGATGGCGAGCAGGTTGCGATAGAGCATCGTGGTCGGCTTGACGAAGCTTTCCGACAGCGAGATCGCCGGCAATTCCAGCGGGAAGCCGCCGGCCTGCAGGACGCCGCGCTTGACCTCCTCCACGCGCTGCTTGAAGTGCGAGTGGCAGGTGCTGATGTCGCTCCAGGTATTGAGGATCGCGATCACCGGCTTGCCCTGCCAGTCGGCATGGTCGTAGCCGATCTGCATGGCCCGCGAGCGGTGGCCGAAGGAGCGCAGGTCGTCGGGCGCGAACCAGCGGGCGGAGCGGAGTTGGTCGTAGGTCTTGCGGGTCATCGACTTGTTCATTCTTCCTTGATGCCGGCCACCTTGATGACGCGCACCCAGCGATCGAGTTCGCCGGCGACGAAACGCGTATAGGCCGCCGAACCTTGCGCCGGGACGACGAATCCCTGCGACTCCATGCGCTGGCGGATGGCCGGCGAATTCATCGCGGCCACGATCGCGGCTTCGAGCTTGTCCACGACAGACTTGGGCGTGCCCTTGGCCACCGAGATGCCGGACCACGACAGTGCGCTGAAGCCGGGGAAGCCCGCCTCGTCAATGGTCGGCACGTCCGGGTACAGCGGATTGCGTTGCAGGCTGCTCACCGCCAGCGCCTTGAGCTTGCCGGCCTTGACGTGCTGCAGGGCGACGTCCTGGTTGATGAACATCACCGGGATCTGGCCACCCAGGAGGTCGGTCATCATCGGGCCACCACCGCGGTACGGAATGCCGACCATGAAGAGCGGCTTGCAGTCTTCCTTCTTCGCGCCGGCGCAGGTGCTCGCTGTCTGCTTGAGCAGCTCCATCGCCATGTGGCCCGATGCCGCCGGCGTGTAGCCGTAGTTCAGCTTGCCGGGATGGGCGCGGCCATAGGCCAGGAATTCCTGGAACGTATTGAAGGGGGCGGTCGGGTGCGCCACCAGCACGTTCGGACCGGAGTGCACCTGCGTGAGGTGGATGAAATCATTGTTCGAGTGGTACGGCACCTTGGAGTTGATGCCGTGGGCCACCGCGTTCTGCCCCACCCCGGTCTGGATCAGCGTGTAGCCGTCGGCCGGCATCTTGAGCGCGCGGTCCGTGCCGATGACGCCGCCGGCGCCACCCACGTTTTCCACCAGCACCGGCTGCTTGAGCTGCTTGCCCAGCTCCTCGGCCAGCATGCGCGCCATCACGTCGCTGGTGCCGCCGGCGGGAAAGGGCGAAATCAGCTTGATGGGCTTGCTCGGATAGTCGGCCTGCGCCTGCGCGAGTGCCGGCAAGGGCAGGGCGCACACCGCGGCGATCGCCAGTGCAAGCTTGAGGATGATTCGTTGGGTCATGGTTTCTTCCAATCACACCGTTGCGGATACTAGTATCCTACTTAGCCCATGGCCCGTTCCCGTCCGCAGATTCCCTTACTCGCGCCCGCCGCCGCGCCCGGCGAGCAACGCGGGGCCATCGGCCGCAGCGCCTACCAGACCTTGCGCGGCGCGATCCTCGACTGCACCTTCGTGCCCGGCATGGCGCTGTCGGAACAGTCGGTCTCCGAGCAGCTCGAGATCAGCCGCGCCCCCGTCCGCGAGGCCTTTCGCCGGTTGGTGATGGAAGGGCTGCTGGAATCGGCGCCGCAGCGCGGCACCTATGTTGCCCGCCTGCACCGCGGCCGCATCGCCGACGCGATCTTCGTGCGCGAAGCGATCGAATGCCGTGCCGCCGAACTGGCGGCCAGGGCGCCGCAGGCGCAGCGGCGCGAACTCGCCCGCATCGTGCAGCGCCAGGCGCGCGCGCAGGCACGTGGCGACTACACCGAGCACCTCGCCACCGACGAGGAGTTCCACCACTGCATCCTGGAGCTTGCCGGCCATCCGCATGCGTGGCCTGCGTTGCGGCTGGCGCGGCTGGGGATGAACCGCGTCCGGCACCTCGCGATTCCCGCGGTGGGCTCACCCCGGATCGCAGTCGATCATCACCGCGCGATCGCCGAGGCGATCGCCCAAGGCGATGCCCGTGCGGCCAGCCGCGTCATGCGGGTGCACATCCACTCTCCGCTCGAATACCTGGAAGCGATCCACCGCGAGCATCCTGAATATTTCGAGGACACCTGAGCGGCTGCCGCTCGGGATGCGCGGACTGCGGAGCTACCGGTTCAGGGCAACGAAGCAGGCCGTCAGGCCGCGGAACGCCGCGTGCCTTGGTCCTCCGCCAGCTGCAATTGCGGCGCCGTGTCCCCGAACGGGGCGGTCTCGTCGGGCACCGGCTTGATGAACAGGATCTCGTTGCAGCCCAGGCAGTGATACAGCCGCCGTGCGGGAAAGAGCGCGCGCATCCACATGCTTCGCCGCACGCGGCTGTAGTGCTCGGAACGGCACTCGCAAGCATTCAGTCTCATGGCTCCCTCCTGGCTCCCAGGCGCCGGATTATTCCCCGTTACACCGTGAAACACAACTCGTTTCCGGACACACGCCGCAAAAAAAGAGCCCGGCTTTCGCCGGGCTTCCCACCCAAAGGACCCCGCTTGCAACAGGGCCCGTTCCCCAAAACGACATCCGCTTGCTTATCGATTCCCCAGTTCGCCCGTGACCGGCCGGGCCGGTGCGCGCACCTGCTTGACATGCTTGCCCTTGGCCACGACGGCCAGCGGCACGAAATCCGGTTGCTGCCGACCTGCCACGCTGCTGTTGCGCACCAGGGTCGTCCAGTACTCCACGTCCTCGCGGCCCGCCTCCCAGTGCTTGCCGTAAAGCATCGGGCCGTACTGGTGCATGAACAGCGCGATCCGCGCCGCGTCCACGTCGCCCCGGTTGGCCAGGTCGATGAAGAGGCCGAAGGCGGGCGCGTGGCGGCCCTCCTTGTGGAATTGGACGGCCTGGGCAAACTGGCGATCGGCCGCGGCCTGGGCCGGGTTGGCGATCGCGGGGCCTGCGAAGGCGATGGTGACGGCGGCGGCCGCTGCCAGCGCCGCGGCACGCAGGTGCTGGGCGCCGAGGGTCGGGATCCGGGCTGTGTGTCGCATGGGCCGCTCCGTGTCACAAGTGTTGCAAGAAGTATCTGACGGTTGCGTCAGAGTTTGCACGCCCGTTCAGGAGCCCAAGTGAACCGCTCATCTTGCCGCAAGGGGGTGGCCGTGACTTTTGTTGCAACGGGTAACTGCGGGGCTGGCGCGAAAAAAAGCCCCGCCGGGGCGGGGCTGGCAGGGCGGCGGGGCGTCAGCCCTGGCGCTGGATCAGGGTCAGGCGCTCTTCGGCGGTTTCGCTGCCGCTGGTCGACGTCACCCGCACGTCGTAGCGGCTGCCCGGCACCGGCAGGCCGCGCGGGGAGACGGTCAGGCCGAACCAGCCGTTGCGGTCGGCCTGCACGGTGTGGTCGGCCACCGGCATGGCCACGCCGAACATCCCCGCGGCGCTGGCCACGGAATCGATGCGCACACGCACGGTGGCGTTCGGCACGGTGCGGCCCTTGATCTCCAGGTTGCCGCGCGCGTCCACCACCATGTTGTTGCTGAGGCTCGTCAGCTCCAGCGGCAGCGGCCCGGAGCCGCTGTAGCGGTCGTTGCGGCGGTTGCGGTCCTCCTCCACGTCGAAGGTCCACGCCTTGGTCGATGCATTGCCGGCGCGGTCGCGCACCGTCACTTCGGCGGTGTAGCGCCCCGGGTCGAGGTCGTCGCGGAACACCACGCGGTTGTCGTTCACGCGCGTATCCGCGGTGACGTCGCGCCCGTTCAGGCGCAGGCGCACGGAATCCGCGTCGATGCCGCTGCCTTCGTCGTCGATGCGCGCGGAGATGCGCGTGTTGCGGCGGTCGCCCACCTGCTCGCCGTTGGACGGCGTCAGGTCGGTGATCTGCGGCGCGCGCTCATCGCGGCGTGCCTGGCGGTCGCCCTGGGGCGCGTTGCCCATGGCCAGCGCCTGGAAGGCGGGCGGGAAGTTGAACTGGCGCGAGTAGCTGCGCTCCCCGTAGGTGAGGCGGGCCGTCATCAGCTGCGTCGGGTCGATGCGGTCGGCGCGGCGCACGACGTACGAGCCGGTGTAATTGCCCGGCGACTGCTGCCGCAGCGGGATGCTCACGCCGCTCTCGCCGAGCGTGACGTTGCCGCGCCGCGCGTTGGGGCTGGCGTTCACCTGGACGCGCAACGTCGCGCCTGGCGACAGGCCGGCGTCGGAGTTGATCGACATGTTGCGGACCGAGGGCTGGGCGGCGCGCTGCTGCGCGGCCACCGGCTCGGCGATGAAGGCGCCGGCCAGCGGGGCGAGCAGCATGGCCGCGGCCACGGTGGAACGAAGCTTGGTTTTCATGGACACCTCCGGTGTTTACTGAATGACACCAACTTAGGTGCCCCAGCTGGACCGGTGTGTAGGCGAGCCCCGGGCGGCGGGGTCGGCGCGCAGCCGGCTTTAGGGCCAGCCGGAGTGACTGATCAATGCCGCGTGTCGCCGCCGGCGTCGCCGGCGCGATCCACCGGCATCTCGCTCGGCGATCCGGCCTGGAAGCTGGTGAGCCGCGTGTCCTCGCCGGCATCGCCGAAGAAGCGCTCTGCCTCCTCGCCGCGCGCCACCTGCACCCGGTACCAGAAGAACCCGCCCGCCGTGACGATCACGAGGGCCACGCCGCCCCAGGACCGGAGATAGATCGACAACCCCAGCAGCAGGATCGCTGCGACGGTGGCGAGGGCGGTGAGTCGCTTCACGGAAATGGTCATGGCGGCGGCGCGGTGCCGCCGATCCTACCGGGTCGCGGCCGCGAGCGAAACGGGTTCCGGCCGCAGGGCGATCTCCTGCGGCTTGTCGTGCGCGCTCATGCCGTCCACCACCCTCTGCACGCCCGGCATCTGCCGCAGCTGCTCGAGCAGGCCGTCGTGTTCCTTGGCGAGCACGCGGCCACTCAGGCGCACCACGCCCGCCTCGACGCTCACGTGGATCGCGCGCGGGTGGCTCACCATGCGTCCTAGCCTCGATTGCACGCGGTCGCGCAGTTCCGCGTCGTCCTGGGGATCGATGGCGAGCGCGGGCCGCGGATGGTTGGCGCGCAGCCGTCCCCGCGAGCGCACGAGGCCGCGATCGCCGCCGGGCAGGCCGGTGCGGACCAGGTCGGCCAGCAGCGCCCGCCGCCGCGCGCCCAGTTCCGGATCCAGGTAGTACATCGCGAGCGCGCCCGCCGCCACGGCGCCCAAAGTGCCCAGAGGCCTGTTCATCGCGTCCTCCGCTTGGGGGTTGGGGGTTTCATGCATAGGTGGATTGGCGCCGGGGCGGCGCCTGGGTCGTTTCGATGCGGACGCTCGTGGCCTGCTCCAGCCTGGACAGCAGCGCCTGCAGCGCGAAGCGGTGCTGCCGCCACAGCGCGAGGAAACGCTTGTCGTGCTCGGACTCCAGCCAGTGTTCGGGATCGCGCAGCCACAGGGCCTGCTGCGTCGAGAGGAAGTGCAGGATGCGGTTGTGCACGGCCAGCAGTTCAGCCATGTCGCCGGCGAGGTCGGGGAACCAGGCCAGGCGGATGGTGCAGGCTTCGTCCAGCGCCTCGGCCGCCTCGGCCCCCTCGCCCTGGAAGACGGTGGCCAGGCGCTGCGCGCAGATCCAGTCGGAATAACGCTGCAGCGCCTGGAGCAGCCGCTGCGCGTGCTGCCTGCGCAGGTCCTGGCGCCGCCGGTAGCGCGCGAGCAGCCAGCTCAGGAAGCCGATCGCCACCAGCGCAGCGATGAGCCAAGCGGCCAGGTAGGTCGTCGTGTCCATCTCGGTGTCCTGCTTACGCGGCGCGCCTGGCGCGGGCGGCGGCCTTCTTGGCCGGAGCCTTCTTCGCCGAACTGCGCTTGCGGCTGCCCGATGACGCCACGGCGCGCTCCTGCGCCGGTTTGCGCGCGGCGGTTTTCCTGGCCGGTGCCCGCGGCGGCGCCGACTGGCTTTCGGCCGCAGGCGCCTTCGCGCCGCCGCGCAGGCTGCGCCGAAGCAGCTCGGTGAGGTCGATCACGTCGGCGCCCTGGGCCTCGGGCGCTTCCTCCAGCGGCTCCACGGTGGCGGTCTCGCCGGCCTTCGCCTTCGCTTCCACCAGCTTCATGATGGCCTTGTGGAAGTCGTCGCGGAAATCCTGCGCGCTCCAGTGGCCGCTCATGTCGTCGATCAGCTGGCGCGCCATCTTCATCTCGGCGTCGCGGATGCCGGCGGCGCTCTTGCCTTCCTTGGGCAGCGGCAGGTCGTCCCACGAGCGGATCTCGCCGCCCCAGCGCAGCAGGTTCAGCACCAGCGCCGGGCCGCAGGGCAGCACCACCGCCAGGTGCTGCTTGCTGCGGATCACCACCCGGCCGATGGCGGCCTTGCCGGTGTCGCGCAGCGCCTCGCGCAGGAGCGCGTAGACCTTCTCGCCCTTGTTGATCGGCGCGGTGTAGTAGGGCTTCTCGAGGTAGACGAAGGGCAGCTCGTGGATGTCCACGAAGGTCTCGATCTCGATCGTCTGGGTGGTGCGGGGGTAGGCCTCGGAGATCTCGTCGGCCGAGAGCACCACGTAGTTGCCCTTGTCGTATTCCACGCCCTTGACGATGTCGTCCTTGCCGATCTCGCGGCCGGTGCGCTTGTTCACCCGCTTGTAGCCCACGGGGTCGAGCGTGCGCCTGTCGAGCCAGTCAAAATCGACGTCGCTTTCCTCGGTGGCCGAATAGAGGCCGATCGGGATGTGCACCAGCCCGAATGTGATGGCGCCCTTCCACAACGAACGCGTGGAAGTCTTCGCCATGCCCTTGGTGTCTGCCATCGTGCTTCCAGATGTTTCCCGCAGTGTGTGGACCTGCACGGCAGTGCCTTGTCGGACGCCCGCCGTGCGTCCTGTAGGTGCGCGCCCTCAGTGGCGCGGCGCGCTCAGGAGAACAGTCGCCGCAGGCCGGCGGCTGGCCGCGGGCTGTCCGGCGCGAACCGTTCGGACTGCGCCTGCCACCGGCGCGACAGCCGCTCGAAACTGCCGCGGCAGCCGGAGTCGAAGCACTCCTGGTGCGACAGCGTGTCGAAGTTGCGCGAGATGCGGCGGGCCAGGAGATAGCGGTGGGCGGGCGCGGGCGTCTGCATGAACGCCGTCATGAGGGACAGCGTCGCCACCCATAGGGCACGGCTCGCCTCGGCCAGGCGCAGCGCCTGCTGGCGCGCGGCGCTGGTCGGGAGAGCGGCTTCCGCCAAGGACGACGCCGGCGAAGCTTGCGCTTGCGCCGGCGTGGGGGAATCCGTTTCGTGCGCGGGCGGAGCGTCCTGGCGGGATGGCATGACGCCATCCTAGGGCTGGGCCAGGAGCGGGCCTGTCAGCCCGCCGGCCCAAGGGCCGACCGCTTCGTCCTACGCGCGGCGGGGATCAGGCGCGGGGAGCTTCGCTGGAGGCGGCCGCGGCGCGCGCGTGGCGCTTCTTGCCGGCGGCGCGGGCTTCCTCGCTGGTGAACTCGTGCGCATGGCCGCTCTGGTGCGCGGCGCGTCCACCCAGGCTGGCGATCTCGCGCTGGCGCTGCGGGTCCATGGCGGCGAAACCGCGCAGGGACTTCTTGGGTGCGGGCTTGACGTTGTCGGTGTCGTGGGCGGTTTGGGAATCCATGGGGTCCTCGTCTAGGTTGGTCTGCGAACAGAGGGGCAGGGGGGCCCGGTGTCCAGGGTGTGCGCTGCCGGCTCGGTGGCGTCAGGTCAACGCAACGGCAGAGTCTGTTGGTGTTTGGACCGGCCAGATGTAGGACGATGCCCATAGCTTTGTCGGTTACGTCCTTCCCGCTTTCGGGGCGTGCAGGAAGGGTGTTCTAGACTCGCCGCATGAAATCGGAGCAGCTGCCGGCGCCCTCGCCATCGGCCGAATCGCAATGGGTGGAGGGGGAACTGGTTCGCAGCCTGATGCGGACCCAGCGCCACTCGCAGTGGGTCGGGTTCCTGCTCGTGGCGATCATCGTCGGCGTGCTGTGGGACAACGCACCGCCGGCGCTGCTGGCGCTCTGGCTGGCGCTCCTGTTCGCCGCCGCCGGCTGGCGCCAGACCCTGCTGCATCGCTACGAGCACCACGTGCAGCACCAGGGGACCGACGAACACCTGGCCTTCTTCCGCCGGCACCGCCTGCTGTGGCCGTTCTCCGCGCTGGCGTGGGGCCTCACCACGATGCTCTATTTCGACCGCGCCTCGCTGGCCGACCAGTTCGTCTGCTGGTTGGCCATGGCGGGCCTGGCGATGTTCTCGATCAACAGCCTTTCCAGCCAGCGCGCCACCATGCGGGCGTACCTGGACACCTTCGCGGCCACGGCGCTGGCGGTGATCGCCTGGCGCATGGTGGTGGAGCTGCGCCTGCAGGGACCGTCGTACCACTGGTGGCTGGTCGCCCTGCTGCTGACGCTGTGGCAGGTGCTGCGCCACGCCGGCGAGCGCCTGCACGCCACGCACAGGCGCAATTACGAGCTGCAGTTCCGCAATACGCAGCTGATCGAGTCGCTCACCCGCCAGACCCAGGCGGCGCTGGACGCCGTGGAGATCAAGAACCGCTTCCTCGCGAGCGCGGCGCACGACATCCGCCAGCCGGTGCACGCCCTGGGCCTCTATGCCGACTGGCTGGGAAGCGAACCCGAACTGGTGCACGAACTCGCGCCCAAGATCGTCGAATCGACCAAGGCGGTCAACCGGCTGTTCGATTCCCTGTTCGACCTCGCGCGCCTCGACTCCGGCAAGATCCGCCTCAACGTCGACGAGGTGGACGTCTCCCGCCTGCTGCAGGAGCTGGAGCTGCAGTACCGGCCGCTGTGCGAGGCCAAGGGGCTGGAGTTCCGCCTGCGCACCGGCCCGGGCACGGCGGTGTCGGATCCCATCCTGCTGCAACGGATCGTGGGCAACCTGATCTCCAACGCGGTGCGCTACACGCAGAGGGGCGGCATCCTGCTCGCCTCGCGCCCCACGCGCCAGGGCCTGCGCATCGAGCTGTGGGACACCGGCGCCGGCATCGCGCCCATGCACCAGCGGGAAATCTTCCGGGAGTTCTACAAGGTGCCCACCCATGGCGGCACGGAGGAGGGCTTCGGCCTGGGGCTCTACATCGTGGGCCGGCTCACGCACATCCTGGGGCACCCGCTGACGCTGTCGTCGCGGGTCGGGCGCGGCACGGTGTTCCGGCTGCTGCTGCTGCCGACAGATCCGAGGGGCGCCGCGGAGCGGGCCGTCGCGTCGGTGGCGCAGATGGTTCGGCCGTAGGCGGGCTGCGGGGTCGCGTGGACTTCGTAGGCTGGGTTCGCGCGAGCGACCCCAGCAAAGCGCGAAGCCTTACGAAACCAGCAACCCGTGCGTGCGCGCGAAGTGGATCGTCTGCGTGCGGCTCTTCACGCCCAGGCGGCGGAACAGGCGCCACAGGTGCACCTTCACCGTGTGCTCGCTGATCCCGAGTTCGTCGGCGATCTCGCGGTTGGACAGCCCGCGATCGAGCATCACGATCAGCTGCTTCTGGCGCTTGGACAGCTTGCTGTCGCTGGGTGCGAGCTCCTCGAACTGGCCGTCGGCGGAGAGCAGGGCGCGCAGGGCGTTGCCGATCTCCTGGCCGCCGGAGGATTTCTCGATGTAGATGTCGGCGCCGGCTTCGATGCACTGCTCCTCGGCATCCGCGGCGGGGGAGGCGGAGAGTACCGCCAGCGGGGTTTCCGGGAAGCGCTTCTTCAGTTCGTGGACCCCGGAGGTGCCGGTGGTGTCCGGCAGCTTCAGGTCGAGCGTGATCAGGTCCGGGTTGCCATGCTGGCGCGCGGCTGCCTCGACGCCGCCCAGGCGGTCGAGTTCGACGACGTTGGCGCCGGGCCGCATGCGGCGAAGGAGCATCACGACGGCCTCCCGCATCAGCGGATGGTCGTCGATGACATAGAGAGTCATGGGTTTGGACAAGGGTTTTGCTTCGGTCAAGCTGACAAGGATACCGCTTCAACCATGCAGAAGTCCGTACTAACTCATTAGTTCCCGCTCTCGGCGAGAGCCTTTAGCGCGGCACGCACCTGCTCGCCCGAAACACCTTCCGCGGGCAGGGCCCGGTCGCCGTCAGGCAGGGCCTGGGCCTGCTTCAGCGCGGCGATGAACTGTCCCGCCTCCTTGGGCGAGCCGAAGCCGGCGCTTTGCAGCAGCAGCTTGCCTTGGGCGTCGACGAACTTGAAATAGAAGAGGCCGTCCGCCTCGCGGTACTGCTTGAAGCTGGGCAGGGCCGCCTTGGCCTTGTCCTTCTTTGCCGCGCCGGCGGCCGTGGCCAGGTTGCGCAGTCCGACGGCCTGGCGCAGCTCGCGCATCAGTGGCGTGGCGCGCGTGCGCGCCTTCGCGGCGCCGGCCTGCAGGATCTCCTCCAGCTCCGCCGGGTGGCTCACCAGGTGCTCGTAGCGCTCGCGCATGGGCGCGATCTCGCGGTCGATGCGCTCGAACAGCACTTGTTTGGCGGCGGCCCAGGAGATGCCCTCGGCGTACGCCTGGCGCAGCTTCTCCGTCTCCTGCGGCGCGGCGAAGGCCTGGTAGATCTGGAACAGGGCGGAGCCTTCCACTTCCTTGGGCTCGCCGGGCGCGCGAGAGTCCGTCACGATCGAGAAGATCTGCTTGCGCACCTGCTCGCGCGGCGCGAAGAGCCCGATCACGTTGTCGTAGCTCTTGCTCATCTTGCGGCCGTCCAGGCCCGGCAGCAGGGCCACCGATTCGTCCACCTGCGCCTCGGGCAGCACCAAATGCTCGCCATACAGGTGGTTGAAGCTCTGCGCCATGTCGCGCGCCATCTCGATGTGCTGGATCTGGTCGCGCCCCACCGGCACGCGGTGGGCCTTGAACATCAGGATGTCGGCGCCCATGAGCACCGGATACATGAACAGGCCCGCCGTGACATCGGTGTCGACGTCCACGCCCGCGGCGTTGTTCTTGTCCACCTGCGCCTTGTAGGCATGCGCCCGATTCAACACGCCCTTGCCCGTCACGCAGGTGAGCAGCCAGGTGAGTTCGGGGATCTCGGGGATGTCGGACTGGCGGTAGAAGAACACCTTCTCCCAGTCCAGCCCGCAGGCCAGCCAGCAGGCGGCGATCTCCAGCGTGGAGCGCTGGATGCGCGCCGGCTCGTCGCACTTGATCAGCGCGTGGTAGTCGGCCAGGAAGTAGAAGTTCTCGGTGCCGGCCAGGCGGCTGGCCTGGACCGTGGGGCGGATCGCGCCCACGTAGTTGCCCAGGTGCGGCGTGCCGGTGGTGGTGATGCCGGTGAGGTAGCGGACGACTTGGCTCATCGGATGCGCGGGAACGGGGTCGAGAGGTTGAGGAAATCGAGCGTGGCGTAGCCGAACTGGATCAGCGGCAGCAGCCAGTACGTGCCGACGACGCCGAGCAGCACGAGGCCCAGCACGATGAAGAAGCCCCAGGGCTCGATGCGGCTGACCGCATAGGCCTGGCGCGCCGGCAGCAGCCCCACCAGGATGCGCCCGCCGTCCAGCGGCGGCAGCGGGAACAGGTTGAAGGCGGCCATCACCAGGTTGGTCAGCACGCCCGCCATGCACATGAGGAGGAAGAAGGGCTCCTCCACGTCCATGCCGCGCAGCACGGTGAAGCCGATGGCCCACAGCAGCGCCTGGATGATGTTGGAGCCGGGGCCGGCGAGCGCCACCCACACCATGTCGCGCTTGGGGCGGCGCAGGTGGTGGAAGTTCACGGGCACGGGCTTCGCATACCCGAAGAGGAAGGTCCCCGAGGTGGCGAAATACAGCATCAGCGGCATCAGGACGGTGCCTATGGGGTCGATGTGCTTGAGCGGGTTGAGGGTGACGCGTCCCAGCATGTAGGCCGTGTTGTCCCCCAGGTAGCGCGCCACGTAGCCGTGGGCCGCCTCGTGCACGGTGATCGCGAAGAGCACCGGCAGCGCGTAGATCAGGACGGTCTGGATCAGGTTGTTGAAGTCCACCCGGGCATTGTCTCAGAGGCCCAGCAGCGAGGCGTCGCCGCGGCCTGCGCGCACCAGCACGGGATCGCCGCCGGTGCCCATGGGCGTGAGGTCCACCACCGTCGTGGGCTGGTCGGGGCAGGGGCCGGCGCCGATCACCGCATCCAGCAGCTTCTCGAAGCGGCGCCGGATCTCCTCCGGCTCGTTCAGCGCATCGTGCTGCTGCGGGTCGATCAGCGTGGTGGCGAGCAGCGGCGCCCCGTGCATCTCCAGCAGCGCCTGCAGCGCGCGGTGGTCCGGCACGCGCAGCCCGATCGTCTTGCGCTGCGGGTGGCTCACGCGGCGCGGCACTTCGCGCGTGGCGTCGAGGATGAACGTGAAGGGCCCCGGCGTCACCGACTTCAGCAGGCGGTATTGCCGGTTGTCCACACGCGCGTAGTTCGCCAGTTCGCTCAGGTCCCGGCACAGCAGCGTGAAGTGGTGCTTCTCGTCCACCCGCCGGATCTGGCGCATCCGATCCGCCGCCGACTTGTCGTCGAGGTGGCAGGCCAGCGCGTAGCTGGAGTCCGTCGGCACCGCGGCGACGCCCCCGTTTTCCAGGATGGCGGCGGCCTGCTTCAGCAGCCGCGGCTGCGGATTCTCCGGATGAACTTCGAAGTATTGGGCCATCTTCAGGCTGCGGCGTCGCGTCGCTCGCGCACGGTGAGCCATGCGCCGGCGGCGCCGCAGACCGCAATCATGCCGATACCCGCCAGGGACAGGTTGTCGGGCACGTGCGAAAACACGATGAGCCCGCCCAGCATGGCGAAGCCGATCTGGCTGTAGAGATAGGGCGTGAGCGTCGCCGCCGGGGCCCGGTAGTAGGCCAGGATCAGCATGAAGTGGCCGACGGTCGCCGTCAGGCCCATGAAGCACAGGCCGGCCCACAGCCAAGGATCTTGCAGCGTCGTCCAGACGAACGGCAGGGCCAGGCCCGACAGCAACGTGCCCGTCCAGCCCGTGTAGAGGTGCATGGCCACCGGGTCCTCGGTGCGCGCGAGCTTGCTGGTGAGCACCTGGAAGGCAGAGTTGCTGGCCACCAGCAGCAGGGGCAGCAGGCTGCTCCAGCCGAAGGCGCTGCCGCCGGGCCGGATGATCAGCAGCGTGCCCGCGAAGCCGCCGGCCACCAGCGTCCAGCGCAGCAGCGAAACGTGCTCCTTCAGCACCGTGGCCGCCAGCAGCGTGATGGCCAGCGGCGTGATCATGACGATGGCCGTGAATTCGCCCACCGGCATGTAGCGCAGGCTGGCGAAGGCCAGCAGGCTGCTCGTGAGCAGCAGCAGCCCGCGCACCAGGTGCCAGGCGAGGTGGCGCGTGCGCCAGATGCGCCAGCCGCGGGTGGGCAGCACCACGGCCGTCGTGGCCACCGCCTGGAAGAAATAGCGGAACCACAGCGCCATGAGCAGCGGAACCGCGGTGCTCACGTACTTGGTGGTGGTGTCCAGGGCGGCGAAGCAGGCGCTGGCGGCGACCACCAGGCCGATGCCGGCGAGGGCGTGCGGCCGGACGTGCCTCGACGCGCGACCGCTCACAGGATGCGGTCGGCCAGCAGCTCCCACACCGGCGTCAGCGCGCCGGGCAGGTGGGGCAGGCGCCCCAGGTCGGTGTGGCTTTCATCGGGGCTGTGGAAGTCGCTGCCGCGCGACGCGGCCAGCCCGAACTCCCGCGCCGTCTCCGCGTAGCGGACGCTCTCCGCGGTCGTGTGGCTGCCGGTCACGACCTCCACGCCGCGCCCGCCGTGCGCCTTGAACTCGGTGAAGAGCGCGTACTCCTCGTTGGCGGTGAACCGGTAGCGCGCCGGGTGCGCGATGACGGCCAGGCCGCCGGCGTCGGTGATCCACTGCACCGCATCCTTCAGCGCGGCCCAGCGGTGCGGCACGAAGCCGGGCTTGCCCTCGACGAGGAAGCGGCGGAACACTTCGCCGGTGTCCTTGCAGGTGCCGGTTTCCACCAGGAAGCGCGCGAAGTGCGTGCGCGAGATCAGCTCGGGGTTGCCCACGTAGCGCAGCGCGCCTTCGTAGGCGTCGGCGATGCCGGCCTGCGCCAGGCCGGCTGCGATCTCCCGCGCCCGCTCGCCGCGCCCGTCGCGCGTGGCCTGCAGGCCGCGGCGCATGCCGGCGTCGTCGGCGTCGAAGCCGAGGCCGACGATGTGCACCGTCTCCTGGGCGAAGGTGACGGAGATCTCCGTGCCGGTGAGGTAGCGCATCCCGTGCTCGCGCGCGGCCGCGGCCGCGCGGTGCTGGCCGCCGATCTCGTCGTGGTCGGTGAGCGACCAGAGGTGCACGCCGTTGGCCGCCGCGCGCGCCGCCAGCGCCTCGGGCGTGAGCGTGCCGTCGGAGACCACGGAGTGGCAGTGCAGGTCGGCGTTGAGGATGGACACCGTCCGATTCTAGGGGTGCCCCCTTGTCCGTGCCGGCGCAGGCCCTTAGCTCAGGGCTCCCGCTTCCTTGCGGATGTCGTGGCGCGTGGACAGCGCCGTCGCTATGGCGATCTCCAGCCCGCGCACCAGTTCGTCCAGCCGCATGCAGGGCATGCCCTGCTCGGGCAGCCACGGCACGTGGATCAGGCCGCCGCGCGTGCCGCTCCACTGCGGCTGGGCCAGCAGGTGCATGAGGCCGTAGAAGGTCTGGTTGCACACGAAGGTGCCGGCGGTCTGCGACACCTCGGCGCGCACCCCGGCGTCCAGCAGCGCCTGCAGCATCGCCTTGATCGGCAGGCTGGAGAAGTAGGCCGCCGGACCGTCCGGCACGATGGGCACGTCGATGGGCTTGCTGCCGGCGTTGTCGGCGATGCGCGCATCGTTCACGTTGATCGCCACCCGCTCCAGGGAAACATGGCCGCGCCCGCCCGCCTGGCCGGTGCAGATCACCAGGCTCGGCCTATGCTCTTCCATGAGCGCGGCCAGCCGGTGCAGCGACACCCCGAAGATGGTGGGGATCTCGCCGCCGACCACGCGGTGGCCGGAGATCACCCGGCCATGGAGGGCGTGGACGGCATCCCAGCTGGGATTGACCGCACTGCCCCCGAAGGGATCGAAGCCGGTAACCAATACGGTTGCCGGCTGACGTCCGGATACGGGCATCTCGTCTAGCATGGGTTCACTCTACAGCAGGGAGAACCACATGCGTTGGGAAGGTAACCGGCAGTCCTCGAACGTGGAGGACGCGCGCAGCGGCGGTGGCGGCGGGGGCTTCGGCATCGGCGGAGGCACCATCGGCATCGGCACCATCGTCATCGCGCTGATCGGCGGCGCGATCCTGGGCGTGAACCCGCTCACGCTGCTCGGGATCCTGAGCGGGGGCGAACCGGCGCCCCAGGTGCAGAACGCGCCGGCGCCACCGGCGAACGACCGGATGGCGCAGTTCGTATCCACCGTGCTCGCCGACACCGAGGACGTGTGGAAGCAGCAGTTCGCCGCCGGCGGCGCGAACTACGTCGAGCCCAAGCTGGTGCTGTTCCGCGGCGCGGTGCGCACCGCCTGCGGCGCGGGACAGGCGGCCATGGGGCCGTTCTACTGCCCCGCGGACCAGAAGGTCTACATCGACCTGAGCTTCTACGAGACGATGAAGAACCGGATGGGCGCGCCCGGCGACTTCGCCCAGGCGTACGTGATCGCCCACGAGGTGGGTCACCACGTCCAGCACCAGCTCGGGATCACCGAGCGCGTGGAGCGCGCGCGCGCCAGCGGCAACAGCGCCCAGGCCAATGGGATGAGCGTCCGGCTGGAACTGCAGGCCGACTGCTTCGCCGGCGTCTGGGGCCACCACGCGCAGAACCAGCGGCAGATCCTGGAGCAGGGCGACATCCAGGAGGCCATGAACGCCGCGTCGAAGATCGGCGACGACGCCCTGCAACAGGCCGCCGGGCGTGCCGTGGTGCCGGAAAGCTTCACGCACGGCACCAGCGAACAGCGCCAGCGCTGGTTCATGACGGGCATGCAGAGCGGCAGCGTGAAGTCCTGCGACACGTTCTCCGCCAGCAAGCTCTGACGACCGCCTGGCGGGGCCGGCAACCCGGCCCTGGCCTGGTTTTTGCGGCAGTGCGACAATAGCCGGTTGATGTCCGATTCCGCTTTCTCCAAGCTTGCCCTGGCTGAGCCGCTGGCACGTGCCGTGGCCGAAATGGGCTACGAGTCCATGACGCCCATCCAGGCCCAGGCCATTCCCGTGGTCCTGGCCGGCCGGGACGTGATGGGCGCTGCCCAGACCGGCACCGGCAAGACGGCCGCGTTCTCCCTGCCCCTGCTGCAGCGCATGCTGAAGCACGAGAACGCCTCCACCTCGCCCGCGCGGCACCCGGTGCGCGCCTTGGTGCTGCTGCCCACGCGGGAGCTCGCCGACCAGGTGGCCCAGCAGGTCAAGCTGTACGCCAAGCACACCAACCTGCGCAGCGCGGTGGTGTTCGGCGGCATGGACATGAAGCCGCAGACCGCGGAGCTCAAGCGCGGCGTCGAGGTGCTGGTGGCCACGCCGGGGCGCCTGCTGGACCACATCGAGGCCAAGAACGCGGTGCTGAACCAGGTCGAGTACGTGGTGCTCGACGAGGCGGACCGCATGCTGGACATCGGCTTCCTGCCCGACCTGCAGCGCATCCTGTCGTACCTGCCCAAGCAGCGCACCACGCTGCTGTTCTCCGCCACCTTCTCGCCCGAGATCAAGCGGCTGGCCAACAGCTACCTGCAGGATCCGGTGACCATCGAGGTGTCGCGGCCCAACACCACGGCCTCCACCGTCGAACAGCATTTCTACAGCGTGCCGGACGACGACAAGCGCCGTGCCGTCAGGCAGATCGTGCGCCAGCGCGGCATCTCGCAGGCTTTCGTGTTCGTCAACAGCAAGCTCGGTTGCGCGCGCCTTGCGCGTTCGCTGGAGCGCGAGGGCCTCAACACCACGGCACTGCACGGCGACAAGAGCCAGGACGAGCGGCTGAAGGCGCTCGACGCGTTCAAGAAGGGCGAGGTCGACCTGCTGGTGGCCACCGACGTCGCGGCGCGCGGCCTGGACATCAAGGACGTCCCGGCGGTGTTCAATTTCGACGTGCCGTTCAATGCGGAGGATTACGTGCACCGCATCGGCCGCACGGGCCGCGCGGGCGCGTCGGGCCTGGCCGTCACCTTGGTGTCGCCCAGCGACACGCGGCTGATGGCCGACCTCGAGAAGCTTCTCAAGCGCAAGATCGAGATCGAGGCGCTCGAGTGGGATGACGAGCGCCCGCGCGGCCGCATCAACGACGGCCGCCGTGCCTGGCGCGAGGACGACGAGCGGCGCGAACCGCGCGAGTCCCGCGAACCGCGCGAGGCGCGCTTCGAGCCGCGCCGCGAGTCGCGCCCCGCGCCTGTGCCCAAGGACCCCTTCTTCGAGCAGCCCTACGAAGCCCCCAAGTGCGAGGAAGTGCCGGCGTGGGAGGCCACCGCCCGTTCCGCCGGCGGCCGCGTGTCGGCGAACATCAAGCCGAAGCGCAAGGTGGCGGCGCTGTTCAAGGGCGGCGAGTAACGTCGTCCCCGCGGAGGCGGGGACCCAGGGCGCCCTGGATTCCCGCCTCCGCGGGAATGACGGGACTACTCCCCCGGCACCTGCGCCTGCTCGCACTTCTCCTGGATCAACTCGTGCGCGCCCGCGGCGTCCAGCCGCAACGCGCTCAGGCAGCCGCCCCACACGCACCCCGTATCCAGCGCGATGATGTCCGGCCGGCGCAGGTAGCCCAGCGTCGACCAGTGCCCGAAGGCGATACACGCATCCGCCGTGCGTCGCCCTGGCACGTCGAACCAGGGCATCAGGCCGGGCGGCGCCTGGTCCAGGCCCCCGGAGGCCTTGAGGTCCATCACCCCGTCGGCCGTGCAGAAGCGCAGGCGCGTGAGGGCGTTCACCACGATGCGCAGGCGGTCGGCACCGGCCAGGCCGTCGTCCCATCGGGCCGGCTGGTTGCCGAACATGCGCGGCAGGAATTCCAGCAACTCCGGTCCCCGCAGGACCGCCTCGACTTCCGCCGCCAGCGACAGCACCTGCGCGACGTCCCATTGCGGCAGCACGCCGCCGTGCACCAGCAACAGGCCGTGCGCCTGCAGCGCCATCGAGCGGTTCCGCAGCCAATCGAGCATCGCTTCGCGGTCGGGCGCACGCAGGATGTCGTCCATCGTGTCGTTGCGGTGCGGCGCGCGGTGGCCATGCGCCACGGCCAGCAGGCTGAGGTCATGGTTGCCCAGCAGGCAGCGCGCCGCGTCGCCGTAGCCCATGAGGCGACGCAGCACCGCGGCCGAGGCCGGCCCGCGGTTGACCAGGTCGCCCAGCACGTACAGCGTGTCGCGGCTGGGGGAGAAAGCGATCCGGCGCAGCAGGCGCGCGAACGGTGCGTCGCAGCCTTGCAGGTCGCCCACCAGGTAGTCCGCCATCGCTACAGCCGCTGCGCGCGGTAGGGCGTGCTCGAACGCGCCACCCGATCCGCCCACGCGGGCTGGTACAGCTCCAGCATGCGCACCACCGAGCGCAACGCGAGCGGCGTGGCGAGCACGGGGCCGAGGATGATCCGCTGCACCATCTCCTCCAGGCGCACGCCGGGTACGCCCAGCGACTCGGTGGTGAAGCGCAGGCGCGGCTCGATGCCGCGCCCGCCGATGGCGTAGTGCAGCTGCTGCGTGAGCAGGCCCTCACGATCCTGCTCGCGCAGGTACACGATGCGCCACTCGCGCTCTTCGTGGAAGCCGCGGTGCTTGGTGAACAGGGCGAACAGCTTGATGCGTTCGAAGAGCGCGGCCGCCGCGATCTTCATGTCGGCCACGGGGCCGCCGAGCCGTTGCAGCGCCGCCGCGAACTGCTGCAGCTTCGCGTCCATCCACGCCTCGCTCGCCTCGTACGAGAGGTACTGCACCTTGCGCACCAGCAGCGGCGTGCGCGCGGCGAGCAGCTGCGCCATGTCGAACACGATCGCCACGCCGTTGCCGTCGCCACCGTAGCCGCGCCACATCGACAGCAGCCCGTCGTCGCCGATCTCGTTGTCGTGCTCCGAGCAGCTGAACACGTAGACGTCGAACGCCGACTCGTTGTCGAAGCGGGTGAAGAGGTCGTCGAACGCATCGAGCAGGGCGTTGTAGTGGTCCGGCGGACAGGCCTCGCGCAGGCCGGCGTGGCTGCGCACGGCATGCAGGCCGAGGTTCATCCCGTAGCGCAGTTCGTCCACGTCGTTCATGTACAGCGGATTGGAGAACCAGATCTCGCCCGTCTGCGAGATGCGCTCCAGCGTGCCTATCGACGTGTAGTGCGCGAGCAGCGGCAGCTGTCCCTGCAGGGGCTGCGGCTGCAGGTCGGCCCACAGCACGCGGTCCAGGATTTCTTGCGGCACGATGCGTTGAAGTAAAGTCCAGTGCTCCGGATTCTGTCCTGATTCATGGATTTCCTGCTGATCGCGCTGCTGACGCTGCTCAACGGCCTGTTCGCCATGTCCGAAATGGCGCTCGCTTCCAGCCGCCGCGCGCGCCTCGTGGCCATGGCCGAAACCGGCGACGGGGGGGCCCGCGCCGCCCTGAAGCTGATGGACGAGCCCACCCAGTTCCTCTCGACGGTGCAGGTGGGCATCACCTCCATCGGCGTCATCAACGGCATCATCGGCGAGGCCGCGTTCAGCGGCGGGCTCGCGGCCTTGCTGCGCGAGTACGGGGCGTCGCCGCGGCTGTCGGAGATCGCTGCCACGGGAATCGTGGTGGCGATCATCACCTACGTCACGATTTCGTGAAGCTGCTCTCGGCTTCCACGCAGGCCGTCCTCAAGCTGATCGCGATCGACACCACGCAGACGCGCGGCATGACCGAGGAGGAGATCGCGCACAGCCTGGAGGAGGGCGTGGACGCCGGGGTGATCGAGGAGCACGAGCACCAGATGGTGCGCAACGTGTTCCACCTCGACGACCGGCCGCTCACCTCGATGATGGTGCCGCGCTCCGACGTGCAGTGGCTCGACGCCTCCGCCAGCGTGCGCGAGGCACTCACGCGCGCCGGCGAGATCGAGGCGCACTCCTGGTATCCCGTGTGCCGCGGCTCCCTCGACGACGTCGTCGGGCTGGTCAGCGTGTCGCGGTTGATCTCGCTGGGGCCCGCGCACGAGGGGCCGGTGGAGCCGCACGCCGTGCCGGCCGTGTTCGTGCCCGAAACGCTCAGCGGCATGGAGCTGCTGGAGCAGTTCCGCATCCAGTCGGCGCGGCTGGTGTTCGTGGTCGATGAATACGGCGTGGTGCAGGGCCTCGTGACGCCGCACGACCTGCTGGAGGCGATCACCGGCGAGCTGCAGCCGGCGCAGGACACCGACGCGTGGGCCATGCAGCGCGAGGACGGATCCTGGCTGCTCGACGGCCTGATGCCGGTGTCGGAGCTGAAGGCGCGGCTGGAAATCCGCGACCTGCCGGAGGAGGACAAGGGCCGCTACAACACCGTTGCGGGCCTGCTGATGGCGGTGTCGGGCCGCCTGCCCGGCGCGGGCGAGCGCATCGACTGCGGCGACTGGGTGTTCGAGGTGGTGGACCTCGATGGCCGTCGCATCGACAAGGTGCTGGCGCAGCCGGTGCGCGAACCGTCCGACGCCGCGGCGGGCGACTGAGGCTTCAGGCCCGGAGGGGCTCCGCGCGCGCGAAGCGGGCGGGGTCGATCACTTCCACGGCGCCTTCGGCCACCAGCTTCAGCATCAGCCGGTCGAGCTCGCGCGGGGCCATGCTGCTGCGCGCCAGCAGCCACTGCCGGTTCACCGGCTGGCTGCTCATGACGGACAGGATTCGGTAGATCTCCGCCGTGCGCCCGTCCTCGGGCAGCTGGGGCCAGGCCTTCAGGCGAAAGATGAGGTTGGGGCGCAGGCCCTGGCCCCCCAGCGGCCGGGTCGCCGCGAAAGTCCCCGTTTCCGCCTGGCGCCGCCCCGCTGGCAGCAGCCGCCGAATCGCTTCCAGGGTCGATGTGAGCATGCCAACAGTTTGGCGCCGGGCTCTGCCATGCGGGGTAAGGGAAAGGTCCGCAGCCCCTTAGTGCCTTTTCCTAACGGATGAGCATCCGGACGGTGGCCAGGCCCAGCGCCGTCAGCACGAGCGATCCGGCGAGATGTGTGCCCGCGATCGCCAGCGCCCAGCCAAGGCGCCCCTGCTCGAGGTGAGCGACCACCTCGGCGGAAAACGTGGAAAAGGTGGTGAGTCCGCCCAGCAGGCCGGTGACGATGAACAAGCGCACCTGCGGTGGCCACTCAGGGTGGACCGCCAGCCAGCCCAGCGCCAGGCCGATGCCATAACCGCCGACCAGGTTGGCGGCGAGCGTGCCCAGCGGCAGCGCGGGCAGCAGCGCATTCAGGCGCATGCCGAGCAGCCAGCGCAGCACGGCGCCGAGCGAGGCGCCGGCGCTGATCGCCGCCACCGAAAGCAGCAGGCGCTCAGGCAAGGTTGGCTTCCGGGATGCGGTAGCCCACGCCGCGCACGGTTTCTATGAGCGCTTCGCCCAGCTTGCGGCGCAGGTGGTGGACGTGCACCTCCACCGCGCCGCCGTCGCCCACGCGGTTGCCGGTGCGCGCCTGGATGTCCGCGCGGCTGAGCGCGCGCGGCTTGTCTTCCAGCAGGGCCAGCAACACGGCGAACTCCTGCTCGGTGAGCTCTACCGGCTGGCCGTTCTGCTGCACGTAGCGGCTGTTCGGGTCGAGCACCAGCTTGCCGTGCAGGAGCTGTCCTGCCGAGAGGGTGGTGCGCCGCCGCAGCAGGGCGCGCATCACGGCAGCCACCTCTTCCAGGTGGACCGGCTTGATGACGTAGCCGTCCGCCCCGAGGTCGAGGGCGGAAAGCCGGGACTGGAGTTGCGAGCGCGCCGAGATCACCAGCACGGGGGTCTTCGGGTCGGGCTGTCCGCTGGCCTCGGCGCGGCGCAGCTTCTGCAACAGGTCCGTGCCCTCGCCGTCCGGCAGGCTCAGGTCCAGCAGCAGGATGTCCACCGGCTCGGAACACAGCACCTTCCAGGCGCTGGCGAGGTCCTCGCAGGTGCGCGGTTCCCATTGCTGCCGGCGGGTCACGCCCACCAGCATGGCGGACGTGGTCGGGTCGTCCTCGACGATCAGGACGCGGGTCATGGCTTCCCTGGGCATGGCCCGGAGGATAGTGCATCACCCGCTGCGGCCGCGCTGCAGGCGCGGCCGCCGGTGTCAGGCCGTCAGTTCAGGCTTGAGTTCCTGCGCGGGGATCACGCCTTGGTCGCCGTCTTCGTAGATCAGGTAAGCGGCGTTGCCCATCATGCGCCAGCAAGCCTGGTAGCGCTGGCCCTGGAACATGGCGGAGGCGGACTTGAATTCGCCGGCGATGGCAGGCTCGAGGCGGTTCAGGATGAGTTCGCTCTTGCACTGGGCGTCGGACAGCCGCACGGAGTCGTCGCCCTGGCGGGCGATCAGGTCCTGGGCGAAGGCGGGCGCGGCGGCGAACGTGGCGAGGGCGGCGCAGAACACGACGGCTTTCATCTCAAACTCCATTTGGATGAGCGCATCTGCAGCAACGGGATGAAGACTGAAGGTCTGCGCTTGGAGCCCATGGTGGGGTGCAAGCGCAAACCGCCATGTAGGACCGGCGGTGCCGACGTCGTCCGCCAAGCCCTCCGCTGGGCCGAGGCGGACGCCCCGGCCGCGGCGGCGGCTGTGTCTGGCCCCGCGGCAGGACGGCGCCGCTGGCCCTGGCTCGTCAGGCGTCCTGCACGGCCAGCACGCCGCGCCGGATCTGGTCGCGTTCGAGCGATTCGAACAGCGCCTTGAAGTTGCCCTCGCCGAAGCCGTCGTCGCCGGCGCGCTGGATGAACTCGAAGAACACCGGGCCCAGCACCGGCTCCGAGAAGATCTGCAGCAGCAGCCGCTTCTGCCCATTGGCCGTCGTGCCATCGAGCAGGATGCCGCGCGCCTGCAGCTCGCCGACCGGCTGGCCGTGGCCGGGCAGGCGCTCCTGCAGCATCTCGTAGTACACGTCGTTGGGCGCCGTCATGAGCGGCACGCCGGCCATCTGCAGCGCGTCGATCGTCGCAACGAGGTCCTCGGTGAGCAGCGCCACGTGCTGGATGCCCTCGCCGCTGAACTTCATGAGGAACTCCTCGATCTGGCCGGAGCCCTTCGAGGATTCCTCGTTCAACGGGATGCGGATCATGCCGTCGGGCGCCGTCATCGCCTTGGACGTGAGGCCGGTGTATTCGCCCTGGATGTCGAAGTAGCGGATCTCGCGGAAGTTGAACAGGCGCTCGTAGAACGCGGCCCAGTGCGCCATGCGGCCGCGGTAGACGTTGTGCGTCAGGTGGTCCACCACCTGCAGGCCCACGCCCGCGGGATGGCGATCCACGCCCGGCAGGAACTCGAAGTCGATGTCGTAGATGGACTTGCCGTCCTCGAAGCGGTCGATCAGGTACAGCGGCGCGCCGCCGATGCCCTTGATGGCGGGCAGGCGCAGCTCCATCGGCCCGGTCGGGATCTCGATCGGCTGCGCGCCCAGCTCCAGCGCCCGGAAGTACGCCTTGTGCGCGTCCTGCACGCGGAAGGCGAGGCCGCAGGCCGACGGACCGTGTTCCGCCGCGAAGTAGGCCGCCAGGCTCTTCGGTTCGCGGTTGACGATGAAGTTGATGCCACCCTGCCGGTACAGCAGGACGTCCTTGGAACGGTGCCGGGCCACCAGGGTGAAACCCATCTTCCCGAACAGCGTTTCGAGCTGGTTGGGGATGGGGGATGCGAACTCGACGAACTCGAACCCCATGAGGCCCATGGGGTTGTCGAACAGATCGGCCATTTGCGGACTCCTTGACGATGACGAAGAAAGGGATGCGCGCCACGGGGCACGCGGACGCTTCTCGTCAGGCGGGAGGCGCACCGGGGACGCCGCGCACGCTGCGCGCGAGGTGGTCGCCGATGAAGAGGGCAAATCCGTGCATGGAACCCGCATTGTGCTCCCAAAGCCGGGGGCGGTGCCGGACCCTGACTTGCGTCAAGGTGCGCGGACCCCCGCCGCGCTAAGGTCCTCGCATGACCGCGGCCTCTCTTCCGCTTGCGGCGCGCAGCCTGCCCGACGACCTGCAGGGCCTCGCCACCGGCACGCTGCTCGCCGCCTTCGGCGTGTTCCTCATGCAGCAGGCCGGCTTGGTGCCGGGCGGCACCGTCGGCATCGCGCTGCTGCTGCACTACGCCTCGGGCGTGGACCTCGGCGCCGCGCTGTTCACCGTGAACCTGCCGTTCTACGCGCTCGCGTGGATGCGCGTGGGTCGTGCGTTCACCGTGCGCACGGCGCTGTCGGTCAGCCTGCTGGCGCTGCTCTCGTGGTGGCTGCCGCGCGCGGTGACGCTGCAGCAGATCGATCCGGTGCTGGCCGCGGTGCTCGGTGGCCTGCTGTGCGGCGTGGGCATCCTGATCCTGTTCCGTCACGGCGCCAGCCTCGGTGGCCTCAACGTGCTGGTGCTGCGCCTGCAGGACCGCTTCGGCTGGCCGGCGGGCAAGGTGCAGCTGGTGCTCGATGCGGCCATCGTGCTGGCAGGCGCGGCGCTGGCGGGGGACCCGCGGCGGCTGGCGCTGTCCGCGCTCGCGGTGCTGGCGCTGAACCTGGTGCTGGTCTACAACCACCGCGCGCGGGCGGCCTGAGGCGCCCGCCGCGTTCGCGGTTACGATTCGCCGCGATGCGAATCCTGCTGGTGGAGGACGACAAGGTGCTGGCCGACGCGCTGTCGCGCGCGCTGGTGCAGTCCGCCCATGCGGTGGACGTCGTCGACACCGGCGAGGACGCGGACCGTGCGCTCTCGCTGGCGATCTACGACCTGGCCATCCTGGACATCGGGTTGCCCGGCCTGAGCGGGCTGGACGTGCTGCGGCGCCTGCGGGCGCGGCGCTCCACGCTGCCCGTACTGATGCTCACCGCCTTCGACACGCTCGAGGACCGCGTGCGCGGCCTCGACCTGGGCGCCGACGACTACCTCGCCAAGCCCTTCGACCTGCCGGAGCTGGAGGCCCGCGTGCGCGCGCTTCTGCGGCGGGGCAGCAACTCCACGCCTTTCCTGGAACATGGCCTGCTGCGCTTCGACACCGTGGGCCGGCGGGTGTTCCACGACCGCAAGCCGGTGGACCTGTCGGCGCGCGAGCTCGCCGTGCTCGAACTGCTGCTGATGCGCGAGGGCCGCGTGGTCAGCAAGGAGCAGATCGTCAACCACCTCTATGGGTGGGGCGACGAAGTCGGCGCCAACGCCATCGAGGTCTACGTGTACCGGCTGCGCAAGAAGCTCGAGCCCCTCGGCTGCGAGATCCGCACGGTGCGCGGCATGGGCTACCTGATGGACAGCGGCGATGCACCGGACTGAGCCGCGCCTGCAGCGCAAGCTGCTCGCCTGGCTGCTCGGGCCGCTGTTGCTGCTGTTGGCGCTGGACGCCGCCACCGCCTACTTCGTCTCGCTGCGCTTCGCCAACCTGGCGTACGACCGCGCGCTGAACGAGATCGCGCGCGAGATCGTGCTGCACGTGCGGCCCGGCGCGCCGCTGCCCCGGCTGGACCTGTCGGAGTCCGCCGCCGGCGTGCTGCTCACCGATGCGCAGGACCGGCTGTTCTTTCGCGTCGATGCGTCCGACGGCACGCTGATCGGCGGCGACGCCGCCGTTCCGCGCGCGACAGCGGGCACCGCGCCGCGCTTCTACGGCGACCACGTGCAGGGCGAGGAGGTGCGCGTGGTGGCCGCGCGCATGCCGGTGGGCGCCACGCCTGGCGCGCCGCTGGTGCAGGTGCAGGTGGCCGAGACGCTCAACAAGCGCACCCGCCTCGCGTGGGAGATGGTGGTGAGCACGCTGGCGCCGCAGCTGCTGCTGATCGTGATGGCCACGGCGGTCGTCTGGTTCGGCGTGTCCCGCGGGCTCGAGCCACTGCAGCGCCTGCGGCGGGCGGTCTCCGACCGCTCGCACCGGGACCTGAGCCCGATCGACACCCACGACGTGCCCGGCGAGGTGCGTCCGCTGGTGGACGAAGTGAACGACCTGATGGCGCGCCTGGGCCAGACCTTCGATTTCCAGAACCGCTTCGTGGCCGACGCCGCGCACCAGCTCAAGACGCCGGTGAGCGGGCTCAAGGCCCAGATCGAGCTCGCGCTGCGCGAGGACGACCCCGCACGCGTGCGGCATTCGCTGGCGCAGCTCTATATCAGCGCCGACCGGCTGTCCCGCCTGGTGCGCCAGCTGCTGGCATTGGCGCGCAACGAGCCCGGGGCACTGGACACCGTGCAGCTCCAGCCGCTGGACCTGGACGCCTTCGCCCTGGAGGTCAGCATGGACTGGGTGCCGCATGCGATCAAGCGCGGCATCGACCTGGGCTTCGAAGGCGCGCAGGGCGATCCGCTCGCGATCAGCGCCGACCGCGACCGCCTGCGCGAGCTGCTGAACAACCTGGTCGACAACGCGATTCGCTACAGCCAGGCCGGCGGTCGCGTCACCGTGCGTGCGGGCCGCGCCGCCAACGGCGAGGTGCGCCTCGCCATCAGCGACGACGGCCCCAGCATCCCGGTGGCGGAGCGCGAGCGCATCTTCGGCCGCTTCCACCGCCTGCTCGGCACGCAGGAGGACGGCAGCGGCCTCGGCTTGGCGATCGTGAGCGAGATCGCCACGCTGCACGGCGCCCGCATCACGCTGGAGGAAGACGTGGACGGCGTGGGTAACACTTTCGGCGTCTTCTTCCCCCCTCTCCAGGCCTGAAGCCGGCCCTTCGTAAGCTGGCAGACAGCTGGGCGACATGCAGCCGACAGCCCGCCTCTAAGTGCCCGTCAGCGCGCCTTCGTAGCCTCGATCGGGTCGGGACCACGCCGGTTCCGGTCCATCCGAGGAGACGTCATGGCCTTTCTTTCGAGTCCGGAGTTCTGGGTCGCCCTGTCCCAGATCATCCTGATCAACATCGTGCTTTCCGGCGACAACGCGGTCGTCATCGCGCTCGCCTGCCGCTCGCTGCCGCCGCGGCAGCAGAAGAAGGCCATCCTGTTCGGCAGCGTGGGCGCGATCGTGCTGCGCGTGGTGCTGACCTTCTTCGCCGTCTACCTGCTGCAACTGCCGTACCTGAAGCTGCTGGGCGCGGCCCTGCTGCTGTGGATCGGCGTCGGCCTGCTCAAGGGCGATGACGGCGAGGAACACCTGGAGGGCCACGCCAACCTGGCCGCGGCCATCAAGACGATCGTGGTCGCCGACCTGGTCATGAGCCTGGACAACGTGATCGGCGTCGCCGCGGCGGCCAAGGGCAACGTGCCGCTGCTGGTGTTCGGCCTCGTGATCAGCATCCCGCTGATCATCTTCGGCAGCGCGATCATCCTGAAACTGATGGACCGCTTCCCCATCATCATCACCGGCGGCGCGGCGCTGCTGGGCTGGGTGGCAGGCGAGATGGCGCTGAGCGATCCTTCGGCCACCCATTTCGTCGAGCAGCACCACTACCTGCACAACGTGCTGCCGGCATTGGGCGCCGCCCTCGTGGTTGCCGCCGGCAAGTGGCTCGCTCGCGGCCAGCAGCCCCAGACCGCCGACCAACCCGCCTGAGGAACCGCCATGCGACAAGTACTCGTTGCCATCGATCCCTCCAGCGAGGCGCGCATCCGTTCGGCGGTTGCCGAAGCCGTGCGGCTGCACCTGCAGGAGCCCGTGCACGTGCGGCTGGTGCGGGTGCAGCCGCGCGTGACCTCGCACGTGGCCATGTTCTTCGGCGTGCGCGAACTGCATGACCTGCAGCAGCAGTGCGGCGCCGAGGACCTGAAGCTGGCTCAGGCCCTGCTGCAGGCGGCTGGCGTGCCGTTCACCAGCACCGTGCTGGTGGGCCGCAGCGCCGAAACCATCGCGCAGGCCGCGCGGGATTTCGGCTGCGACCGCATCGTGCTGGGCGAGCCGGGCACCGGCCTGGCCGGCAAGGTGTTCGGCTCGCTGGCGCAACAGGTGCGGCACCTGTTGGGACCGGACGACGCGCAGGTCATCGGCTCCTGAGCGGGGGCTTCTGGGGCACCATGGGGCCTGCCGACCCCTGGAGCCCCCTTGGACAACGCCGCCCTCCTGGCCCTGGACGCCACCTCCCTGTCGCGCCGCATCGCGGCGCGACAGGTGTCCTGCCGCGATCTCATGCGCGCCGCGCTGGAACGGATCGCCGCCCTCAATCCGCTGCACAACGCGATCGTCTCGCTGCGCCCCGCGGATGAACTGCTTGCCGAGGCCGACGCGCGCGACGCGGCGCTGGCCGGCGGCGAGGCGAGCGGCTGGATGCACGGCTTCCCCATCGCGGTGAAGGACCTGAGCGACGCGCAGGGCCTGCCGACCACCAGCGGCTCGCGCACCAGCGGCGGGCGCATCGCCACGGCCGATGCGCTCTTCGTGCAGCGCATGAAGAAGGCCGGTGCCATCGTGATCGGCAAGACCAACACGCCGGAGTTCGGCCTCGGGTCGCACACCTACAACGAGGTGTTCGGCATCACGCGCAACGCGTGGGACCCGGCGCTGTCCGCCGGCGGCAGCAGCGGCGGTGCCGCCGTCGCCCTCGCGCTCGGCATGGTGCCGGTGGCCGACGGCAGCGACTTCATGGGCTCGCTTCGCAACCCCGCGGCGTTCAACAACGTGGTGGGGTTCCGGCCTTCGCGCGGGCGCGTGCCCGCGGTGCCGGCGGAGGATGCGTTCTATGCGCAGCTGGGCACCGAAGGCCCGATGGCGCGCACGGTGGAAGACGCCGCGCGCCTGCTCTGCACCCTGGGCGGCTGGGACGAACGCGCGCCGCTGTCGTTGGCCGACCCCCTGCCGGAGCCGTTGTCCCTGGACCTCGCCACCATCGAGCCCGGCAAGCACATAGGCTGGCTCGGCGGCCTGTGGGACGACCTGCCGCTGGAGCCCGGCATCCGCGAGTTGTGCGAAGCGGCCCTGCGCAAGCTGCAGGACGCGGGGTTCGTGGTCGAACCCTGCCGCCTGGACGTGCCGCGCGAAGCGAGCTGGACGGCCTGGCTGCGCCTGCGCCAGCTGCTCACCGGCGGCAAGCTGCGGTCCATCCACCAGCAGCCGCACCTGCGCGCGCTGATGAAGCCCGAAGCGCAGTGGGAGGTGGAGCAGGGCCTGCAGCTCACCGCGGCGCAGCTGTACGAGGCCTCCGTGCAGCGCACCGCGGTCTACCACGCCTTCCGCCGGCTCTTCGAGCGCTTCGACTACGTGGTCGCGCCGGCCGCGCAGGTCTTCCCGTTCCCCGCGGAGCAGCACTGGCCGCGCAGCGTCGCGGGCGTGGCGATGGACACGTATCACCGCTGGATGGAGATCGTCGCGCCGTTCACGCTCGCCGGGCTGCCGGTGGCCGCGGTGCCGGTGGGATTCGCCGGGGACGGGCGGCCCATGGGCATGCAGGTCGCCGGGCCGCCGCGCGCCGACCTGCGTGTGCTGGCCATGGCGCATGCCTGGGAAGCGATCTCGCCCTGGAGCGCCCAGCGCCCGCCCGCGCTGGCGCGTCCCGCTTGAACGGCACGCCGCGCTTCGCCGCCGACGCCATGCTGGGACGGCTGGCGCGCTGGCTGCGGGTGCTGGGCTACGACACCTGGTACGACAGCGCGGTCGCCGATGCGGACCTGGTGCGGCTCGCCGAGGACGAGGGGCGGGTGCTGCTCACGCGCGACCGGCACTTGCTGCGCGAGCTGCGGCCGGCCCGCGCGCTGGAAGTGCGGCTCGACGATCCGCTGCACCAGTTGCGCGAGGTCGTGCGCGAACTCGCGCTCGCGTCACCCGGCGAACTGTTCACGCGCTGCATGCTGTGCAACGCGCCACTGCAGGAGCTCGGGCGCGCCGAGGCGCTGCCGCGGCTGCCGCCGGGCGTGCAGGCCATGGACGGGCCCGTGCGCCGTTGCCCGGCTTGCGGGCGGCTGTACTGGGGCGGCTCGCACGTTCGGCGCATGCGCGCGGCACTGGAACGCGTGCTGCCCGGCTGGGGCCAGGAGCCTGCCCCTACGAATCCGCCTGCTTGAGGCGCTCGCGCAGGCGCTGCCGTTCGCGCCGCAGCATGTCGAGGCTGTGGCGTAGCGACTGCAACATGGGATCGCCGGGGGCGCAGGTGGCCGCGGCATCGCGCACGAGCGCCTCGAAGTCTGCAATCCTGGGTTCCAGCATCCGCAGCGCGGCGCGGGTCTCGTCTTCCGCATCGGACATGGCGCCGGATTCTGCGCGAGCGGGAGTCGAAACATTTGTCCCGCATGTCGCATGGATGTTTCCGTCTGTTCGTCGCGGCCCGGCGCTGCTCATCCGCGGGCGGCAGGTCGGCGCGCGCGGGCACAATGCGGCCATGGAGACATTGGCAGTCGGTTGCGGCGCCGGCTTCTCGGGCGACCGCCTCGACGCCGCGCTTCCGGTGGTGCGCACGCTGGTGCGGCGCGGCGGCCCGGCCGCCCTCATCTTCGAGAACCTCGCGGAGCGCACGCTCGCGCTGCAGCAGCTGGCGCGCCGGCGCGACCCGGCGCTGGGCTACGAGCCCCTGCTGGTGCACGAGCTGCGCCCGGTGCTGGCGGACTGCCTGCGGCACGGCATCACCATCATCGGCAACTTCGGCGCCGCCAACCCCGATGGCGCCGCGGGCGTGATCCGCGCGCTGGCCGCATCCCTGGGCCTGCCGGCACCGCGCATCGGCGTCGTCGCGGGCGACGACCTGTCGGATGCGCGCGGCCGCGCGCTGCTGCGCGAGCGCCTGGAGGGCGGGCTGGACGAGCAGCGCTTCGTCTGCGCCAACGTCTACCAGGGCGCGCAGGAGATCGCCGCGGCCATCCGTGCCGGCGCGCAGGTGGTGGTGACGGGCCGCGTCGCCGACCCCTCGCTGGTGCTGGGCCCGGCGCTGGCGCACTTCGGCTGGGCCGCCGACGACTGGGACCGGCTCGCCGGCGCCACCATGGCCGGCCACCTGCTGGAATGCGGGGCGCAGGTCAGCGGCGGCTATTTCGCCGACCCGGGCCGCAAGGACGTTGCCGGCATGGACGACATCGGCTTCCCGATCGCGGAGATCGCGGCCGATGGCAGCTGCATCGTGGGCAAGGCCGCGGGCACCGGCGGGCTGGTGGACTGCCGCACGGTCAAGGAGCAGCTGCTCTACGAGGTGCACGACCCCGCCGCGTATCTCACGCCGGACGTGGTGTGCGACATCACCCAGGCGAGCGTGGAGCAGGTGGGCGCCGACCGCGTGCGGCTGGCCGGCGTGCGCGGGCATGCGCGCCCGCCCACGCTCAAGGCGCTGGCTTTCTTCGACGGCGGCTGGCTGGGCGAGGCCGAGATCTCCTATGCGGGGCCGAACGCGGAAGCGCGCGCCCGGCTGGCGATGGATGTCCTGCGCAGCCGCCTGGGGCCCACCCTGGACCTGCGCTTCGACCTGATCGGCGTGACCAGCATCCTCGGGGACGATGCCGGCGCGATGCTGGCGCAGGCGCGGCCGGGTTTGGCGCAGGACGTGCGCCTGCGGGCGGCCGCGCGGCACGAGGACCTCGAAACGCTTGAAAGCCTGCTGCGCGAAATGACCGCGCTGTGGACCTGCGGGCCCGCGGGCGGCGGCGGCGTGCGCACCGCGAAGCGCCAGCGCCTGTCGAGCCGCGCCTGCCTGGTACCGCGCGAACTCGTGCCCGCGCGCTGGCACATCGCCTGAGGACATCCGCATGCAGGAAACCGCGCTTCACGACCTGGCCCACGCGCGCACCGGCGACAAGGGCAACCGCATCAACATCAGCCTCATCGCGTACCGCGCGGAAGATTACGACTTGCTGGTGGAGCAGGTGACCGCCGAACGCGTGGCCGCGTGGTTCGCGCACCGCCGCCCCACCGCCGTGCAGCGCTACCTGCTGCCTCGCCTGGGCGCGATGAACTTCGTGCTCGACGAGGTGCTGGATGGCGGCGTCAACGATTCGCTCAACCTCGACATGCACGGCAAGGGCCTGTCGTTCCACCTGCTCGCGATGAAGGTGCAGGCCTAGGCGAAGCGCCGCTGCACCACCAGCTCGATCACCACGCCGTCGACCACCTGCTGCAGCAGTCGCGGCTCGCCGGAGCGCAGCTCGCATTCGATCACCAGCCGCCGCGGACCGAACCAGCGCGCATCGACGTTGTCGCAGGCGCCGTCGAACACCAGCCGCGGGCGCAGCGCGCGCAGCCACTCCCAGTCGCGTCGAAGGTACACGCCGGTGCTGCCGGTGCCGTGCGGCGACGCGCCGGGCAGGCTGCGCACTTCGGCGACCAACGCGCCGCCCGGCGCCGCGGCCTGGGGCTTGAGCAGGGCATGCGCGGAGCGCCAGCTGAACTCGAAGCCCAGCAGCACCAGCAGGACCGCGGCGGCAGCGAGCAAGGCGAGGAGGGAGGGGCGTGGCTTCATCGGGGACGAGCGGAAGAGCCAGCGGATTCTGACGCAGGGACGCGCCGGCGGTTCAGGAAGCGTTCACATGAGGTGACCTAAAGTCCTCGTCAACCCATCACGGAGGTCCTCCATGAAGAAGAATCGCTACTCCCTTCCCGCAGTTGCCCTGCTGCTGCTCCCCCTCGGCCTCGCGGGCGTGGCCGGCCCCGCGGCGGCCCAGCCGCGCCCGGCGGTGGTTGCGCAGGCCTCGCTCATCGAGCGCTTCGTGATGCGGCCCATGGGCCGGCTGAAGGCCGGCGATGAGGTGCGCTTCCGCGTCAACGGCGCCGCCAGCGGGCGTGCCAGCGTGGACATCCCCGGCGTGGCCAGCGGCATCCTGCTGCAGGAAACCCGCCCCGGCGTGTACGAGGGCAGCTACACCATTCGTCGCACCGACAACCTCGACGCGTTCGCGCAATCCACGGCCACCCTGCAGCGCGACGGGCTGCGCCAGGTGGCGCGCGTCGAGGCCCGCGGCAACGGCCGGAACAACCGCGACGACCGCTGGGACCGCGACGACCGCCCCCCGCAGATCAGCGGCATGACGCCTGCGCAGCACGAGAGCGTGTCCGAGCGCGGCCGCGTGCGCATCGGCGCCCGGCTGGACGACGAAGGCCGCTCCGGCGTCGACCGCGACTCCATCCGCTTGCGCGTGGACGGCCGCGACGTGACGCGCAACGCCCGCATCACCGACGACGCGGTGGAGTACGCCGAGGACATGCGCCCGGGCCGCCACACCGCCGAACTGACCGTGCGCGACCGCGCAGGCAACGAAGCCAGGCGCGACTGGAGCTTCGAGGTGCGCAACGACGCGCCGGACCGCAGGGCGTCGCCGCCGCCGCCCCCGCCCGTGGCCTTCGTGCCGCTGGCGGTGACCAGCCATGGCCCGCAGGCAGTGGTGAACGTCGACCAGCCCCTGGTCATCCGCGGCCGCACGTTCCCGGACGCGGTGGTCCGCGTCGAGATGAAGGCCATGATGCTGGGAGCGTCGCCGTCGGCGGAACAGACCGTGCGCGCGGACCCGCGCGGCTACTTCGAGGCGCGCATGCCCGCGCTGGACACGCGGCAGCCCTCGCTGCGCGTGGACGTCACCGTCACGTCGACGCCGCCGCAGGGCAACCCGGTGGGGCAGCAACTGACGCTGCGCCACCAGCGCTGAGCTCCGTTACCATCGCCGCCATTGGAGGAACCTGTCCGTGAAACGCCTTGCCTTCATCGTCGCCCTGCTGCTCGCCGCGGCGGCCCCTGCGTGGGCGGACGTGAGCCGCGACGACGCGGCCGCGGTGGCGCAGCGCGCCAGTGGCGGGCGCGTGCTGGCGGTGGAACGGGCCGACGCCGGCAACCGGCCGGTGTGGCGCGTCAAGGTGCTCACGCAGCGCGGCGACGTGCGCGTGATCCTGGTGGACGTGGCCACCGGCCGAACGGTCTGATCCGCGCATGCGCCTGCTGCTGATCGAGGACGACGCCGACCTGCGCCAGGGGCTGGCCCGCCAGCTCGAGGCGGAAGGCTATCGCGTGGACCAGGCGGGGGACGGGGCCGAAGGCCTCTTCCTCGCCCAGGAGTATCCGGTGGACCTGGCGATCGTCGACCTCGGGCTGCCCAAGGTGAACGGCCTCACCATCGTGCAGCGGCTGCGTGCCGAAGGGCGGCAGATCCCGCTGCTGATCCTCACCGCGCGCGGCAGCTGGCAGGACAAGGTGGCGGGGCTCGAAGCGGGCGCCGACGACTACCTCGTCAAGCCGTTCGACTATCCGGAGCTCGCGGCGCGCGTCAAGGCGCTGTTGCGGCGCTCGCTCAAGGCCGTCTCCGACGTGCTCACGCTCGGGCCGCTGGGGATCGACTTCTCCGCGCAGTCCGTGCGGCTCGATGGCCAGCCGCTGGAACTCACGGCCTTCGAGTACCGGCTGCTGGAGTACCTGGTGCGCGAACGCGCGCGCGTGGTTACCAAGCAGGAACTGTCGGACTACCTCTACCCGCACGGCGAGGACCGCGACAGCAACGTGCTGGAGGTGCTGATCGGCCGGCTGCGGCGCAAGCTGGACCCCGAGGGGGCGCTCGCGCCGATCGAGACCGTGCGCGGCCGGGGCTACCGCTTCACGCTGGGATGACGCCCGGCTACTCCATCCGCGCGCGCCTGCTCCTGGGGGCCGCGCTGGTGCTGCTGGCCTTCATGGCAGGCGCCGGTTTCGCCGTGCAGCGCGCCCACGCGGACAGCGTGCGCGCTTCGCACTTCAGCCGCCTGCAGGGCACGGTCTACCTGCTGCTGGCGGGAGCCGAGCTCGATGCTTCCGGCGCGCTGGTCATGCCGGCCGGTCTCGCCGAGCCGCGCCTGTCGCTGCCGGGCTCCGGCCTCTACGCCAGCATCCTCAACCCCTCGCGCGGGCAGGAGTGGCGCTCGCCGTCCACGCTGGGCGTGGCGGACCCGCCGTTCCGGCGCGAGGTGGAGCAGGGCCGCTGGCTCTACGAGGTCCGCGAAACCGACGGCGGGGCTTACCTCTCGGCCAGCTACCGCGTGAACTGGGCGGGCCGCACCCGGGAGGCGCCGCTGGTGCTGTCGGTGCTGGAGGACAAGGCGGGCTTCGACCGCGAAGTGCGCGTGTTCACGCGCACGCTGTGGACCTGGCTGGGCGGCGCAGGCGCGCTGCTGCTGCTGGCGCAGCTGCTGCTGCTGCGCTGGGGGCTGTCGCCGCTGCGGCGCGTGGCCGCGGAGATCCGCCGCGTCGAGGACGGCCAGCAGGCCCGCATCGAGGGCCGCTATCCCACCGAGCTCTCCGGCCTGACCGACAACCTCAACACGCTCATCCAGCAGGAGCGCGTGCGGCAGACGCGCTACAAGGAGGCGCTGAGCTTCCTCGCGCACAGCCTGAAGACGCCACTGGCCGTGTTGCGCGGCGCCCTGTCCGAGCCTGCGCAGCTGCCGGCCGCCGTGGAGCAGCAGGTGAAGCGCATGGACGACATCGTGCAGCACCAGCTCGGGCGCGCCGGCGCGGGCGGCGCCACCCGGTTCGCCGCGCCGCTGCTGCTGGCGCCCGTGCTCGATCGCATCCGCGACGCGCTGCTCAAGGTGTATGCCGACAAGGGCCTGGCCTTCAGCGTGGACTGCGCGGCCGACCTCGCCTGGCGCATGGACGAGGGCGATCTCTTCGAGATGATGGGCAACGTGATGGACAACGCGGCCAAGTGGGCGCGCGGGCGGGTCGCCGTGCAGGCGGTGCGCGAAGGCGGCCGGCTCGCGATCCGCGTCGATGACGACGGCGCCGGCTTCAGCGACACCGAGTCCGTGCTGCGCATCCACGTGCGCGGGGACGAGCGCGTGCCGGGGCACGGCGTCGGGCTGGCGGTGGTGAACGACCTCGTGGCCAGCTACCGCGGCGAGCTGCGGCTCACGCGCGGGCCGCTGGGCGGCGGCCGGGTGGAGATCACGCTCCCCGCGCCCTGAGCGGCGCACGGCCGTGGTATGTTGGCCGCATGCGCCTGCCTTCCCTGCGCCTCGCGGCGCTCGCCTTCGCCTGCGTCGCCTGCGGCGCGGCGCGCGCGCAATCCGGCGAGGAGGTGCCCTTCATCACCTCGCCGGACAACGTCACGCTGGAGATGCTGCGGGCGGCGAACGTCGGGCCGGGTGACCACCTCATCGACCTCGGCTCGGGGGACGGCCGCATCGTGATCGTCGCCGCCCAGCGCTTCGGCGCCACGGGGCTCGGCGTGGAGATCGCCTGGTGCAGCAAAGCCGGCGCAACGCGCGCGAGGCCGCGGTGGCCGATCGCGTGGAGTTCCGCGAGCAGGACCTGTTCCAGGCCGACCTCGGTCCCGCCAGCGTGATCACCATGTACCTGCTGCCGGAGGTGAACCTGCAACTGCGTCCGAAGCTGCTGGCGCTGAAGCCCGGCACGCGCATCGTCTCGCGACCTGGGCGAATGGAAGCCGGACCGCACCACCGTCGTGCCGGTGCCGGACAAGAAGGTCGGCCTGGACAAGGCCAGCCAGGTGCACCTGTGGATCGTGCCCGCGCGTGTCGAGGGCCTGTGGTGCCCGCACCCGCTGATGGGCCCGGGCACGCTGGAGCTCACGCAGCAGTTCCAGCAAGTGCAGGGCCGCCTCGTGCGGCGCGGGCAGCTGCGCGAGGGCAGCGGCCGCGTGGAAGGGCAGCGGCTGCACCTGCGCACGCGGGGCGATCGCACCATGGTGCTCGACGTCGTGGGCGACACGCTGCGGGCAGCGGACCGCCAGGACCACCCGGCCCTCGACGGTGCGACGCTCTTCACCCGCGCGCAGGGCGGACGCTGCTGAATGCAGCCCTTGTAAAGATGGGCAAACGGGCCTTGCAGCGCGGGCACGCCAGCGCTACATAGGCAACGCACGGCCGTCCCGGCCGTGGGAGTACCAGCCATGTGGAAACGCCTGACCCTGTTGTGGACCGTGCTGCGAGGCGATGCGCGCCAGCTCTGGTTCGCCCTGCGCCATCCCGGCGCACCGGGGTGGCTGAAGCTCGGCACGGCGCTGATCGCGCTGTACGTGCTGTCGCCGGTGGACCTGCTGCCGGATGTGATCCCCTTCGTCGGCATGGTCGATGACATCGTGCTGGTGCCACTGGCGATCCGCTGGCTGCTCAAGCGCCTGCCGCCGGAGATCGCGGCGGCGGCTGCAGCGCGCCGCCGCGCCTGAGCCTTTAGCAGCCGCGGGGACGGCTGCGACGCCGTCCTACAGTGCGGCGGACCCTCCGCGTCCAGACTGCATGCGAGCCCGGGGCCGTCGCGCCACGGGGACCCGCCAACCTGACCAGGAGGATTCCATGCTCGGCAGAATCGTGACCGTCGCCGCGCTCGCCGCGGGCGGCGTGCTGTTGTCCAAGAAGTTGAAGAGGTCGGCCGCCACGGCCGGGCCTTCTTCCATCGAAGTGTCGACCGAAGTCGACGTGCCCCTGAGCACGGCCTACAACCAGTGGACGCAGTTCGAGGAGTTCCCCCGCTTCATGCACAGCGTGCACGAGGTGCGGCAGCTCGATGACGAGCACCTGCACTGGAAGGCCTCCGTCGCGGGCAAGCAGAAGGAGTGGGATGCCGAGATCACGGAGCAGCTGCCCGACGAGCGCATCGCGTGGCGCAGCACCAGCGGTCCGTTGAACGAGGGGGCCGTGAGCTTCGAGAAGCTCTCGGAGTCCCGCACGCGCATCGTGCTGCGCATGACCTACGGTCCCGAGAGCCTGGGCGAGAAGCTCGGCGACGCGCTCGGTGCCGTCAAGCTGGAAGCGCGCCGCAACCTAAAGAACTTCAAGGACCTGATCGAGGGCCGCGGCGTGGAAACGGGTGCCTGGCGCGGCACCGTCACGCACTAATCCACCTTGATGTTGCCCGCCTTGATCACGCGGGCCCACTTCTCGACTTCCGCCTTCTGGAAGGCCGCGAGCTCGGCCGGCGTCATGCCGCCGGGCTCGATGCCCTGCGCCACCAGCTTGGACTTGATCTCGGGATCGTTCACCGCCTTGATCATCTCCGCCGAGAGCCGGTCGACCACCGGCTTGGGCACGCCGGCGGGCGCGAAGATCGCCTGCCAGGACACGATGTCGAAGCCGGGCAGCACCTCCGCGATGGCCGGCACCTCGGGCAGCGAGGACGAGCGCTTCGCGGAGGTGACGCCCAGCGCGCGCAGCTTGCCGGCCTTGATGTGCGGCAGGGCGGGCGCGAGGTTCTCGAAGATGATGTCGGCCCCCTGGCCAGACAGCAGGGCGTTCACCGATTCCGCGCTGCTCTTGTAAGGCACGTGCACCATCTTCGCACCGGTCATCTGCTCGAAGAACACGCCCGAGAGGTGCTGCGAAGTCCCGTTGCCGGAGGAAGCGAAGTTGACCGTGCCGGGCTTTGCCTTCGCCGCGGCGATCACGTCCTGCACGGACTTGTGCGGGCTGTCGGCGCGCACCACCAGGATGTTGGGCATCGAACCGATCATGGTGATCGGCTGGAAGTGCTTGATGGGGTCGTAGGGGAGCTTCGAGTAGAGGCTCACGTTGATCGCGTGCGAGCTGATGGTCCCGCCCTGGATCGTGTAGCCGTCCGGCGCCGCCTTCGCGGTGAAGTCCGAGCCCATGCTGCCGCCGGCGCCGGGCTTGTTCTCGATGATGAAGCTGGTGCCCAGCGCCGGTCCCGCCTTCATGGTGACGAGGCGCGCCAGCACGTCGGTGGTGCCGCCCGCGCCGAAGGGAACCACGTAGGTGATGGGCTTGCTCGGCCAGCGGTCCTGCGCCTGTGCGGTGGCGAGGGTGGTGGCCAGTGCGGCCCCGGCGGCGATGAGCATGCTGCGACGGTGCATCGATTGTCTCCTGCTTGGGTTGGGACGCGCCGCCGCAGAGCCGGCATGCGCTTGGACCACAGTGTGGGCCCGCGGTTCCGCGCCAATCACTGGTGCTTTCCCCGTGCCCGCCGCGGGCCGCGCCGCCCTACACTGGCCTTGCGTCTGCGGAGCGCAATGCCGCAGGACAGCCACATCAGGATCCCTCTGCCCCCTTCACCGGGGGCTTTTTTTGGGGATCAGCGGCGGCGGCCGGTTTCCTGTTCCTCGATCGGCGTGACCGACACGCGCACCGGCACCGTGTGGCCCGGCTGCTCGCGCATCACCGTGCTGTACTCGTGGCCGCGGTACTCGTACGTCACCAGGTAGCCGGTGAGCTGCGCCTGCTGCTCGTACACCGTGCGGCAGGAGCGCACTTCGCGCTGTGCCTGCTCGTAGGGCTGTGCGCCGCGGCTGGCGATCCGGTCGCCGGCGATGGCGCCGATCACCGCACCGGCGGCGGTGGCGGCCTCGCGGCCGTGTCCCTTGCCGACCTGGTTGCCGATCAGGCCGCCTGCGACGCCGCCGACGATGACGCCGCCATAGCCGTTCGCGCCCACGGCGGGACGCGGCTCGCTGACCCACTGGCTGGTGCATTCGTCGCGGGGCACCTGGACGGTCTGGTATTGCGGATCCACGCGCTGCACGCGGGCGCGGTCCACGAAGTCCTGCGCCTGGGCGTGGGCGGCGGCGGCAGCGGCGAGGGCGAGAAGGGTGATGCGTTTCATTGCAGGGCTCCGGTTCGTTGTGATGTCCCAGCGTAGCGGCGCCGGGTGAACGCAAGCTGAACGGGTGCGGGCGCACCCGTGCGGCGTTGCGCTTTACCAGCGCTGGTAAGGCGGCTGGCCGTAGTAGCCGTAATTGCGGTCGCGGTCCACCACGACGAAGCTCCAGGCGTGCCGGGCGACGTTGCCCGCGCGGTCGCGCACCACGACCTCGGCGTGATGGCGGCCGGGCGCCAGGTCATCGCGGTAGCGGACTTCATCGTGGTCCACGCGCGCCGCGTGCGTCACGTCGCGGCCGTCGACGCGCAGGCGCACGCCGGCGACACCGCTGCCCTGGTCGTGGAAGCGGACCCCGATGCGCGTGCGGCCCCGGTCGCCGACGCGCCGGTCCGGCGTCACGTCGATGATCTGCGGCGCATGGACGTCGCGGCGCCAGCGCAGGTCGCGGTGATCGCGGTCGCCACGGTCGTCCTGGTGGTCGCGCTGGTGCTGCTCCCAGCGCTGGTCCTGCGCGGCGGCAGGCTGGGAGACGAGGAGGGCGGCCGGCGCCAGCAGCAGGGTGGCGGCGGCGAGGGAACGGCGGATGGCTTGCATGGTGGCACCTCACGGTTGGGTGGTTGGTGCAGGAAGTGTGGAAGCGTGCCCATGAACGCTGCCTGAACGGGGCGGAGGCCGCGCCCGGCAGCGCTACAGCCTCCCTCACTGCCAGCTAAGAGAGTGCTCAGAGTCGGCTAAGCGCCGCTTCCTACAGTGCATGCACGGCCGGCGCACCCACCAGGCAGCGAGACCGGAGACCGAAACCCACCACCCATGGACAGGAAACCATCATGAATGCCAAGACCGCCCTCACTTCCCTCGTGCTCGCCGCCGGCTTCGCCGGCAGTGCCTTCGCCGAGTCGCCCCTGGTCGCCAACGACACGTTCACCTCCACGCGCACGCGCGCCGAAGTGCAAGCCGAGCTCGGCGCCTACCGCCAGGCCGGCGTGAACCCCTGGTCCACCTCGTACAACCCGGTGCGTTCCTTCAAGGGCACGGCCAGCCGCGAGGCCGTGGTCGCCGAGTACCTGGCATCGCGCGGCGAAGTGCGCGCCCTGACCGGCGAGGACAGCGGTTCGCATTCGCCCGCGGGGAAGCCCTCGCGGGCGAACCAGTTCAGGTAGTTGCCGGGCAGGTCGGCGATGAGGGTGCCCTTGTACTTGCCATAGGGCATCTCCACCTGCAGCAGGCGCGCGAGGGGCTCGGACATGCCCCGATTCTGCCCTCAGGCGTAAAGGACGATCCCGGCCAGGGCCGCCGCGAGCAGCGCGCCGGCCCAGACGGCCCGGCCACCGCGCTCGCCGATGGTGCGCGCCCCCGGCCCCGCGTCGTCTTCTTCCTCGAAATACAGCACGTCCTCCGGCGGCGGCGGCGCGATGCCGTAGCGCCGCACCGGCACCTGCGCGGTGCCGATGGCACGGCCGCGCCGGCCCGAGCGCGCGGCCACGCACGTGGGGCAATGCACTTCAGGGGGACACACCCCGGCGCCGGCGCAGTGGGACAAGCTCATTCCTCGCATCGATCCAGATTCCAGAACGAAACGAGGGTAGCGAGGCCGTCCTGGCGCGTCAACGTCCGAACGGATCAGGCGGCGCGGCGGGGCACCAGCGCGAGGAGCGCCTTGAGCGAATAGATCACGATCAGCGTGCCCGTGAGGTCGCCGACGAACATCGCGAGGAAGCCGTGCAGCAGCTGGTCCTGCCCGTTCAGGGCGAAGTACAGGTGGTGCATCAGCGGGCTCGCGACCGAATAGGCGAGGATCAGCACCAGCAGGCGGCGCGGCGTGAGGTTGCCCAGCAAGGGTTCGAGGCCGTAGAAGTGCCGCGCGCCGCGGTACACGAGGTAGGGGGCCGCCGCGGCGATGATGCCGCCGATGAAGGGCCGCTCGAACTGGCCGGGGAAGAACAGGAAGAAGCTGACCCACCAGGAGACGACCAGCAATCCGACTGCGCCGGCCTCCGCGAACAGCAGGGTGCACAGCAGCCGCATGCCCGCAGGCAGGTACACGAAGTTGATCCCGGGCGCGAACTCCAGCCACCGGAACAGCCATTCGTTGACGGCCAGCATCGCGCCGAACAGGAAGATGGTGGCCAGGACCAGCGAGAACTGCAGGCGGGCTTCGGCGAGGGTCATGGCGGCGGCTGGATCTTCTACGGGCACCATTTTGATGCAAGCCACGGCCCGGCCCTTTTCCCGCACAATGCGGCACCATGCAATCGAGGAGCATCCCGAGTTGAAGAAGGGCAAGGCCGCCGCCGACATCTACCTGCGCTTCCTGCAGCTGACGGAGGCGATCCGCGGGCTGCCCGCCTTGCCGCCGCTGGATCCGCTGGAGGAACGCATCCTCGCCTGGGTGGCCCGCGCCACGCGCGCGGGCGAACGCCTGTCCGTGCGCGACATGATGGCCAGGGAGGAGTTCGGCGCTCCGGCCACCATCCACTCGCGGCTCAAGTCCATGCGCGAGAAGGGCTGGATCATGCTGGCCGATACCGAGGACGCGCGCCGCAAGCAGGTGGAGCTGACCGACGCCGCGCTGCGTCATTTCGCGCGCCTCTCGCAGTGCCTCGTGAAGGCCGCCAAGGGCAGTTGAAGCGCGCACTGGCCGATCCCACGCCCTTCCTCGAAGGGCTGCTGGAAGCCTTCCGCGACCTGCGCGAGGGCGAGATGCGGCGCGAGATCGGCGAGCTGGAACACACCGATGCGGACTGCTTCTGCATCGCCATGGCCACGGTGGACGGGCAGGTGCACGCGGTGGGCGACCGCCGCCACGCGTTCACGCTGCAGTCCCTCTCCAAGCCTTTCGTCTACGGCCTCGCGCTCGACAGCTTCGGCCGCGAGGAAGTGCACCGCAAGGTGGGCGTGGAGCCCACCGGCGAAGCCTTCAACTCCATCATCGAGCTGGAGGAGGACCACCTTCCCTACAACCCGATGATCAATTCCGGGGCGATCGCCATGTCGGCCATGCTGCACCACGCGCATCCGCGCAAGGCGACGGCGCAGGTCCTGGCGATGTTCGGCGCCTACCTCGGGCGCCCGGCGCGCTTGCACGAAGCGGTGGATCTCTCGGTGCGCGAGGGCGGCCACCGCAACAAGGCCATCGCGCACCTGCTGCGGCATTTCGACGTGATCGGCGACGACATCGACGGCGCCCTGCAGCTTTACGCGCACCAGTGCTCGGTGGCGGTGACGACGCCGGAGCTGGCGCTCATGGCCGCGACGCTCGCCAACGGCGGCGTGCATCCGCGCACCGGGCAGCGCGCCGTGGCGCGCGAACACCTGCGCGACATCCTCACCCTGATGTTCACCTGCGGCATGTACGACTCCTCGGGGCGGTGGGCGTACACGGTCGGCCTGCCGGCCAAGAGCGGCGTGAGCGGCGGCGTGCTGGCCGTGGTGCCGGGGCAGATGGGGCTGGCGGTGTATTCGCCGCGCCTGGACGCCCACGGCCACAGCGTGCGCGGCGTGGAGGTCTGCAGGGCCTGGGCCGCGGCCTGGGGGCTGAGCCTGTTCGAGGGCTAGAAGCGGAACTGCTGCTGGGGTTCGACGCTCGGTGCGAGCTCGCCGTAGGCTTCCCTGGCGCGGCGGATGCGCTCGAGGTCCTTCACCAACGTCTCCAGCGCGGTCTGCGAACCCACCCCGCTGCGGCCGCGCGGCACGCGGTACTCGGGCGGCTTCACTTCGGGATCGAGGTAAACGATGCGGTCGGGCATGTACGTTCCAGCGCACCGCATGGTAGCGAGGCGCGCGGGCGGCGTCCATCCTCCGTCAGGCGCGCGCAACGCGCGGGGCGAGGTGCACGCGCCCTAGAATCCCCAGCGCAAACACAAGGAGACTTTCCGTGCGTCGAACCTTCCTCTCGGCGGCCGTGCTGGCCGCGGCCTCGCTGTCGCTGTTCTCGTCCTCCGCCTTCGCCCAGGCCTGGCCATCCAAGCCGATCCGCGCCGTGGTGCCCTTCGCCGCCGGCAGCGCGACGGACCAGATCGGCCGCGCCTTCGCCGCCGAGATGGCCAGGACGCTGGGCCAGCCCATCGTGGTGGACAACAAGCCCGGCGTGAACGGCATGCTCGGCGCGGCGGACGTGGCCAAGGCCGCGCCGGACGGCTACACCATCCTGATCGGCACCAACAGCACCAATGCGGCGCTGAAGAGCCTGATGAAGCAGCTGCCGTACAACCAGGACACCGCCTTCGCGCCGCTGGGCTACCTCGGTTCCGTGCCCCTGATCGTCGCGGTCAACAACGACGTGCCGGCGAAGACGCTGCGCGAGCTGGTGGACATGGCCAAGGCCAAGCCGCAGCACGTGACCTTCGCCAGCGCGAGCACTTCGCAGCTCGTCTCCACCGAGATGCTGGCCAGCATGGCCGGCGTGAAGATGACCAACGTGCCGTACAAGAGCGGCCCCGCCGCCATGACCGACCTGATCGGCGGGCAGGTGATGATGTTCACGGCCGACTTCGCGGTGATGCTGCCGCAGGTGAAGGCGGGCAAGGTGCGCGGCCTGGCCGTCACCTCGACCACGCGCTCGAAGGCGATCCCGGAACTGCCCACGGTGAACGAGGCGCTGGGGCTGAAGGACTACGAACTGATCGCGTACTTCGCCATGTTCGCTCCCGCGGGCACGCCGCCCGACGTCGTGGCCAAGCTGAACCAGGCGATCAACGCGGCCGCCAACAGCAAGGAGCTGCAGGACAAGTTCGCGCCCATCGGCTTCGTGGTCGAACCCGGCACGCCCGAGGCGCTCGCGCAGCGCTCGCGCACCGAGACCGCCAAGTGGGCCAAGGCCATCCGCGAAGCGGGGATCGAGCCGCAGTGATTGCCAGGCGCAGCCTGCTGGCTGCCGCATGCGCCGCCGCCGCGCTCGCGGCGTGCGGGCGCGAATCGCCCAGGCTGGCGGCCCTGCCGGCGGGCTCGCCGGTGCTCGCGCTGGGCGACTCCATCACCTTCGGCACCGGGGCCGCGCGCGAGGCGAGCTACCCGGCCGTGCTCGCGCAGGTCACGGGCTGGAACGTGGTGAATGCGGGCGTGCCGGGCGACACCTCCGCCGGCGCGCTCGCGCGCCTGCCCGCGCTGATGGAAGAGCACAGGCCGCAGCTGGTGCTGGTGAGCATAGGCGGCAACGATTTCCTGCGGCGCCTGCCGCCGGCCGACACGCGGGCCAACATCCGGGCCATCTGCCAACAGGCGGCTGCCGCGGGTGCGCAGGTGGTGCTGGTCGGCGTGCCCGAAGCCACGGCGCTGGCGGCGGTCACGCGATTGTTGTCCGACCACGCGCTCTACGAGGACATCGCCGGCGAGCTGAAGCTGCCGCTGCATGCGGGCGGATGGTCCGAAGTGCTCGGGGACCCCGCGCTCAAGTCGGATGCGATCCACGGCAATGCGCGCGGCTACGAAGTGTTCGCGCGCGGGCTGGCGGAGCGGCTGCGCGAACTGGGGCTGTTCGCGGACCACTGAGGGCCGCGGCGCTCAGGCCCTCGTGGCCTTGCGTTCCAGCAGGCGCGCGATGCGGCGGGGGCCGCCCGCGACGTCCTGTGCGAGGTTCAGGCGCGCATAGCGGAAGGCGTCCAGCACCACCAACATGTCGTCGCCCACCGATTGTTCCAGCCCGCGCAGCGTGAGCAGCGGCAGCGGCCGGTTGTTCCAGATCGCGGCCACGAAGGCGAGGATGTCGCTGACGTGCGGCGACTGGCGTTCTTCCGCCAGGCGCAGCAGCCGGTCGAGCGCGGCGAGGCCCGCTTCGGTGGCTTCGTGCGAGCGCAGTTCCTCGGACAGCAGGCGCGCTCGCTCGAGCAGCGTGCCCTCGTGGTCCACGCGGCAGCGGTCGCCGCGGCCGACCACCAGCTCCATCTGGTTGATGCGTTCCAGGTTGGCCTGGTGGTGGCGTTCGCGTTCGGCCCTGTCCATGGCTTGCCCCTTTTCGCCGGCGCGGTGCCGGCAGCCAGTCCGTACGCAACTTGTACTGCAACCGCGTGCCGGCGAGAAGGGGGATGTCCCGGCGCCTTACATCCTGAGCCGTAACGGCGCGTATTCGCCGTCGAACCGTCACATCCTTCGCCTAAAGTGCGCCGGCACACAGAGGAAAGGATTCGATGCACATCAAGGAGTTCTCCACGCGGGTGGTGACGTTCAAGCTCGCCGCCGGACTGGAACGATACGAGATGGACTTGCGCGCCCTGGCCGGTGCGTGCCGCGATGCGGAGGTGTTCCGGCGGCTGCAGTCCGAGTTCAGCGAACTGAGGATCCTCGGCGCCTCGCTGCCGAAGCTTTCCGTCGCGTGGGTGGCGGTCCTGGTGTCGCGCACCAGGCTGTTGCAGGCCCTGTGCGGCCGCACCGCCCCCGCCTTCTCCGCCTTGCTGCAGGAGCACCTGGCGGCCGTCGAGGGCCTGCGCCGCCGCTGCCTGCGGATGATGGGCGCGCAGGCCGTGATGCTGGCCTGAAAGCGCGGCGCGTTCCTACGGCAGAGCCGTACCGGCCGGGAGATGCTTGGAGTCTTCACCATGAGACTCCGCTCCCGCAACGCCATCACCGCTTCCTGCGAAGACGCCTGCCACACCGTGGCGATGCTGCGGCCCCGCAGCGACGCCCGGCAATGGGTGGTGGCGGAACGCTATGCCATCGAGCCGTGGGTTCCCGCCACCGAGTACGTCGACTGTTTCGGCAACCTGTGCCAGCGCTTCACGCTGCCGAAGGGCGAGAGCCGCATCATCGTGGAGCACGAGGTGGAGGTCGCCGACCAGATGGCCGTCGATCGCCGCGCGGCGCAGGTGCCGCCCGATGCCCTGCCCGACAGCGCGCTGCTTTACATGCTGCAAAGCCGCTACTGCCCGAGCGACATGATGTCGGAGCGGGCGGCGCGCATCGTCGAGGGCTGCCCGCCGGGCTACGCGCAGGCCGAACGCATCGCCGACTGGATCCGCGACAACATCGAATACCGCTACGGCGTGAGCAAGGCGAGCACCGGCGCGCTGGACACGCTGCGCCACGGCGCGGGCGTCTGCCGCGACTTCGCCCATGTCGGCGTGGCCCTGTGCCGCAGCCTGCTGCTGCCGGCGCGCCTCGTCGCCGGTTACCTGCACGGCCTGGAGCCCATGGACATGCACGCGTGGTACGAGGTGTTCCTCGGCGGGCAGTGGTACGGGTTCGACCCGACGCAGGAGCAGCCGCGAGGCGGCCGCATCGTGGTGGCGCATGGGCGCGACGCGGCGGACGTCGCCTTCCTGTCGAACTACGGCCCGATGGAGCTCACCGACATGGACGTGAGCGTCTGGCCGGCCTGACGCTTCAGGCGGCTGCCGTGAGTGCGGCCAGCAGGTCCGCAGGGTGCAGCATGGCCTCGCGTGCGGCCTTCGCCGTGTCGTACTGGTGCAGCGCGGAACGCAGGCGGGGTTCCGCGGTGAGCGCGTGCCAGACGGGCTGCAGGTCCGCGTGGAGGCGAGTGGCGCCCGCGGCGTGCGCGCGTGCGAAGGCGAGGCTGGCCGGCTCGCCCAGCAGCACCGCCCGGCTGGCGGCGCTCAGCACCGGCGGCCGCGCCTCGTTGGCCGCACAGCAGTAGATGACGTGCGGCGGCAACGCGAAGCCGGGCGGCTGCAGGGCTTGCAGCGACTCCCCGTGCAACGTGACCTCGCCTTCGGCGCAAGCGAAGGTGTAGCGCGCCTGCGGATCCGCCTGCGCGAGGCGCTGCAGCCCGCGCAGCAGCCGTCCGAAGTCGGGCGTGGCGGCGGCCGGAGAGGCCTTCACTTCCGCGAGCAGCACGATGTCGCCGGTATCGCCGCGCGTGCGCACGATCGCGGCGTCCCATTCGTCCTTGGCCTTGGCCGCGCCGGCGGGAAAGCCGGCCGGGGTGCGCAAGCTGCGCACGACGCGGTGTGGGCGCTGCGACTCGTGGCGATCAAGCCAGCGGGCGGCCTCCAGCAAGGCCTGCGCGACAAGGTCTTCCGCGGCGTCGCCGGCGCGCGCCGACGCGCGGCCGTGGGCCGCGGCTTCGTCGCTCCCGGCTCGCGGCCCGCGCTGTTCGCACAAGGCCAGGTACTGCTGCACGGTAGGCAGCGCGCGCAACGCCGCGAGATGGCGCAGGCGCTCCAGCGCGGGGTGCGATGCGATCCTGTGCGCCGCGTGGCGCAAGCCCGGGTCCGGCGTGTCCACTTGGACAGCGGCCGCGGCCAGCGCCGTCCAGTCCTCCTGTGACGCGAGCTCGTGGAGCCGCGCGAGCTTCCCGCGCAGGGCGACATCGTCCAGCGTGCGCAGCTTGCCCGGGTGCGCCAATGCATCCGATGCGGCGCGCACCATGCGCCGGTCCGCCTCGGCGCGGGCGGCCAGCCGCGCGAACGCTTCCACCTCGGGCTGCGCGCTGCGCTGCACCTGGGCCTGGAACGCGGGGTCCGCGCCGGTGACGAGGGCCTGCCCGATCAGGTTGGCCAGCGCATCGGTGAAGAGGTCCTGCAGCGCGGGGGAGGCCATGCCGGTGCGCGCGGCTTCCATCGCGAAGGCGAGCGCGCATTCCGCGCCGGCCGCGCGCGCGGCCTGTGCATCGCCGTGCAGCGCAGGCATGCGGAAGCGCCGCGGCGCGTCGCGCAGGACAGCGAGCAGGGGCGAATCCGCGGGCGTCAATCGTTCTCAGTCCAGGGCCTGCCAGCGCGCCACCCCGAGCCAGCCGCGGAACGCCTTCGCGCCCGCCGGGGTGAGCGTGAGCGTGCGTGATTTGGGCTGCCGCAGCAGCCATCCCGCCTCCAGGCTGTGGGTGCAGAGCAGGGCGCCCAGCCGGCCGGCCAGGTGCATGCGCCGCTCGCCCCAGTCCAGGCAGGGACGGCAGGGTGGCCGTTGTCCGCGTGCCTGCGTGTCGAGGGCACCCGGCGGCACGCCGAGTTTCTGCAGCACGGGGCCTGCGCGTTCGGTGACGATGGCCGCATCGTCCTCGATGACGACGGCGCCTTCTTCCACCAGCCGGTCGGCGATGGCGACCGCGAGGCGGCCGGCCAGGTGGTCGTAGCAGGTGCGTGCGAAGCGCATGGCGTCGTCGCGCGGGCCGGTGACGACGGCGCGTGGCGGCGCGGCCGCCACGGCAAGCTGCATGATGCCTTCCAGCACCCGGGCCACGTCGGCGGACGCGATCTGGTGGTAGCGGTGCCGCCCTTGCGCATTGACGCGCAGCAGCCCGCCTTCCACCAGCAGGGCGAGGTGCCGGCTGGCCGTGGCGGCGCCCACGTGGGCGGCCGCGGCCAGTTCGTGGGCGGTGAGCGCGCGCCCGTCCATCAGGGCCAGCAGCATGTGGGTGCGGGCGGGTTCGCCCACCAGCGCTGCGATGCGGGCCACCTGGTTGGTGTTCATGGCCGCAAGTGTGCACCCGGGCGGGGGCCCATGCTTCGCCGCGCAGCGAAGCGTCGGCCCGGGCATCGGCAACATCATCCGGTGCATCGCAGCTTCACCGGAGGAACCCATGCGCGTCACCTGCTTCATCCGTTACCAGATCGATCCGTTCCAGCGTGGGGCCTTCCGCGCCTACGCCGAGGCCTGGGGTCACATCATCCCGCGCTGCGGCGGCCACCTGCTCGGGTATTTCCTGCCGCACGAGGGCACCAACGACGTGGCCTGGGGGCTGGTCGGCTTCGACAGCCTGGCCGCCTACGAGGCCTACAGGGCGCGCCTGCGCGAGGATCCCGAAGGACGGGAGAACTTCGCGTGGGCCCAGCGCGAGCGCTTCATCCTGCGCGAGGAACGCAGCTTCTGCGAGGGGGTGGCCGGCACCCTGCAACGCCCCGCCGGGAGCGCCGCATGATCGCGGTGCCGCCGTCCGGCGAAGCGGCGAGAATCGCCGCATGGGCGAAACGACCGAGCACGCACACTCCAGCCACCACGGGCACGATCACGATCACGATCACCACGGGGACCAGCATGCCGGCGGCGCGGGGCATGGCCACCACGGCCATCACCATCACCACGGCAGCAACCTCAAGGCCGCCTTCCTGCTCAACCTGGCCTTCACCGTCATCGAACTGATAGGCGGCCTGTGGACCAACAGCATCGCCATCCTCAGCGATGCGGTGCACGACCTCGGGGATTCGCTGTCGCTGGGGATCGCCTGGTATTTCGCGCGGGTCTCGCGCAAGGGGGCGACCCCGCGCAATACCTACGGTTATCGCCGGTACTCGCTGCTGGGGGGCCTCGTCACCGCGGGGGTCCTGCTGCTGGGCCTGTGCTTCATCCTGTGGCAGTCGGTGCAGCGGCTCGTCGCGCCCGAGCCGGTCCATGCCGGCGGCATGATCGCGCTCGCGGTGCTCGGCGTGATCTTCAACGGCGCCGCCGTGTTGCGCGTGCGCAGGGGCTCCTCGCTCACCGAGCGCGTGGTGAGCTGGCATTTGCTGGAAGACGTGCTCGGCTGGGTGGCGGTGCTGGTCGGCGCCACCGTGATGGCGATCTGGGACCTGCCCATCATCGATCCCATCCTGTCCATCGCGATCTCGCTGTTCATCCTCTGGAACGTGGTGCGCAACCTGCGCCAGTTCTTCGACGTGTTCCTGCAGCGCACGCCGCCCGGCTTCGACGTGGAGCGTTTCGAGCGCGAGGTGCAGGGCATCCCGCACGTCACCGACGTGCACCACGTGCACAGCTGGTCCATCGACGGCGAGAAGCACGTCATGACCACGCATCTCGTGATGCAGGCGTCCGCCACCCGCGCCGACATCGTGCGCGCGAAGCGGCGCGTGCGCGAGCTGCTGGACGAAGGCGCCTTCGAGCACGTCACCGTGGACGTGGAGCTCGAAGGGGAAGACTGCGTGGGGATCCCTCAGCGGCCATAGAGCCGGGCGGCCTGCGCGGCGCGCGCACGCAGGGCTTGCCGCAACGCGGGCGGGCCCAGGGCCTCCACCTCGGGGGACAGCCGCAGCAGCTGTCCCGCCGCGTGGTCCGTCGATTCGATCGGGATCTCCAGTTCCACGCGCCCGTCGCGGCCCGGTGCCGGCGCTTGCGCGACGGCGCGGGCGAGGGCCGCATTGATGCGGCGCAGGTCGGCCAGCCCGCGCGGCGTCGCCGCCACGCGCGCGCGGCCGGTGAACAGTTCCACCTCGAAGCGGCGCACCGACTCGCGCCAGTACGCCGCGAGGTCGAAACCCTTGGGCCGTGCGGTCGTCCCGTCGAGCAGGCGCGCATCCCGGATGCTGGCCACGCGCCAGGTGCGCGGCTGTCCGTTGCGCGCCGCCACGAGGTACCAGATGCCTGCCTTGAGCACCAGGCCCAGCGGATGGATCGTGCGGCGCGCCGTCTGCGTCCAGCTCTCGTAGCTGATCGCCAGGGGCCGGTCTTCCCACACCGCGCTGGCGGCGAGCGACAGGAAGGGCACCGGCTCCGATTCGCGGTACCACTCCACCGGGTCGAGGTGCAGGCGCGAGCTGACGCGGTGGGCGCGCCCGCGCATGGGCGCGGGCAGGGCGGCCAGCAGCTTCAGGCTGGCGCTGCGCACCGGCGTGCCCAGCCCCAGGTCCGCGGCGGGGCCCGCCAGGCCGGTGAGGAACACCGCTTCGGCCTCGGAGGGCGTGAGGCCGGTCAGCGTGGTCTTCCATCCCGGCATCAGCTGGAACCCGCCGGCGCGCCCGCGCTCGGCGTACACCGGCACGCCGGACGACGTGAGCTCGTCGATGTCGCGGTGCAGGGTCCGCACGGAAACCTCGAGCGCCCGTGCGAGCGCCGTGGCGCTCATGCGGCCGTGGGCTTCCAGCAGCATCTGGATGGAGAGCAGGCGGCTGGCACGCATGCGGCGCAGTGTAGGCGCAATACATGCCGTGGGATGTCATGGATGGCGCCGCAGACTGCGCGCATGGACCCACACCTCCTCCTCTTCACCCTCTTCGTCTTCGGGATCATCGTCATCCCCGGGATGGACATGGCTTACGTTCTTTCGAGCTCGCTCGTCGACGGACGCCGCGCCGGGCTGGCCGCCGTGGCCGGCATGGTCACGGGCGGCGCGGCGCACACCGTGATGGGCGCGGCCGGCGTGGGGCTGCTGTTCGCCGTGTTCCCCGCGCTGTTCCACGCCGTGCTGCTGGCCGGCGCGCTCTACGTGGCGTGGATGGGTATCTCGCTCTGGCGGTCGCCGGCCACGCTCTCCGGCGTGCAGGAAGGCGCATCGCGCCCGCGGCTGCAGACCTTCGTGCGGGCCGCGGCCACCTGCCTGATGAACCCCAAGGCGTACCTGTTCATGGTGGCCGTGTTCCCGCAGTTCGTGCGCCCTGAACGCGGCTCGCTGGTGGAGCAGGTGGCGGTGCTGGGCGCGATCATCGCGATGACCCAGGCGCTGGTCTATGGCGCGGTGGCGCTCGGCGCCGCTGGCCTGCGCGAGCGGCTGGCGCGCAGCGTGCGCGCGCAGGCGTGGGTCGCCCGGGCCGTGGCGGCCCTGCTGGTGTTCACGGCGGCGTGGGCGCTGTGGCAGGGCTGGGGCGGCGCGCGCTGACGGAGCGAAGAGGCCCCGTGCGTGAAGGAATCCTCCGCGGGTGGTCGTGACGGGATGGGCTACGCTTGCGGCCACTCAGGAGGACATCGTGGCCTTTTTCTCGCGGGGGATGCTGGCAGGCGTGGTCTTGTCGGTGGCGGGTGGTGCGCAGGCGCTGCAGGTGACCAGCGTGACGCCCCAAGGCGAGGTGGCGCGCGTGCGCCAAGTGGTGGCGAAGTTCGACGCGCCGGCCGTGACCTTCGGCGACGCGCGGGCGGCCGCGCCGCTGTCGCTCTCGTGCAGCGATGCGCAGGCCACGCGCGGCACGGGCCGCTGGAACAGCGACCGCGAGTGGGTCCTGGAGTTCGACAACGACCTGCCGCCCGGCGTGAACTGCACGGTGCAGGCGCGCGCCGGCTTCCGCTCGCCCGAGGGCGCGGAACTCGCCACCGGCAGCTGGCGCTTCACCACCGGCGGGCCGTTCGTGCAGAGCATCCGCCCCGGCGGCGGCCGCATCGACGAGGAGCAGTTCTTCGTGCTGCAACTCAATGGCGCCGCGACGCTGGCCAGCCTGCAATCCAGCGTGAGCTGCCAGGCCGAAGGGCTCGGCGAACGCGTCCCCGTGCGCCTGCTCGCCGGTCGTGAGCGCGACGATCTGCTCAAGGCCCTGCATCTCGACCAAGCCGCCGCGCGCGAGCCGTTGCGGTACGCCACGCTCGCCTGCAACCGCCGCCTGCCGCCGGACGCGCGCGTGCAGGTCGTGTACGGCCGCGGCGTGGCCACGCCCTCCGGCGTGCCGAACAGCGTGGAGCGGCGCTTCGACTACCGGGTGCGCGAACCCTTCGCCGCCAGCTTCAGCTGCGAGCGCGAGAACGCGCAGGCCGCCTGCCTGCCGATCCGCCCCATGCGCCTGGACTTCAATGCGCCCGTGCCCCGCAAGCTCGCGGCGCAAATCCGCCTGAAATCCGCCCGCACGACGCTGGAGCCCGCCTTCGACCAAGGCGAGGGCGACGCCGACAGCGTGGTGAACGGCGTGAGCTTCAAGACGCTCTTTCCCGAGCGCACCGAATTCGCGATCGAGCTGCCGCGCGACTTCAAGGATGCGTCGGGCCGTGCGCTGCGCAACGCCGCCAGCTTCCCGCTGAAGGTCGCAACGGGTCCCATGCCGCCGCTGGCCAAGTTCGCCGCCGCGCCCTTCGGCATCGTCGAGCGTTTCGCCGAGCCGGACGGCGGTCCCCTGCTGCCCGTGACCCTGCGCAACGTGGAGGCGGCGCTGCGCACGCAGGCGCTCTCGCCGGGCCAGGTGGGCACGCTGTCGCCGCGCACCGACGCCGAGATCGTGCAGTGGATGCTGAAGGTGGCCCGTTACGACGACTGGTACGTCTCGCGTGCGCAGGCCGCGCGGGAAGTGCGCCAGCCGCTGCCGCCGTCGCTCGAGCCGCGGGACCCCGACCAGGTGCAGGCGCGCATGCTGTCGCTGCTGGCCGGCCAGCCGGGCGTGCGCACGCTGGACCTGCCGCGGCCCGCCACCAGCGAGCCGCGTCCTTTCGAAGTGGTGGGCATCCCCCTCGCGCCGGGCTTCCACGTGGTGGAGATCGCTTCACCCTTGCTGGGCCAGGCGCTGCTGGATGCGCGCCACGGCGGCGGCCGCACGATGTACGTGCGCACCACGGCGCTGGTGACCAACCTCGCGGTGCACCTGAAGCTGGGACGCGAGAACGCCGTGGCCTGGGTCACGACGCTCGACAAGGGCAGCGTCGTGCCGGGCGCCACCGTACGCGTGTCCACTTGCGATGGCAAGGAGGTCGTGACCGCGGTGACCGACGCGCGCGGCATCGCGCAGCTCAAGGGACTGGACCCGCGGGCGCCGGTGTGCGCCAGCGGCGAGGACCGCTACCGGCGCGCCTACTTCGCCAGCGCCCGCGCGCGCGACCGCCAGGGGATCGGGGACCTGGCCTTCACGTTCAGCGACTGGCAGCGCGGCATCGAGCCGTGGCGCTTCAACGTGCCCACCAGCAGCGAGCCGCAGCCGGACCGCCGCTACCACTCCATCCTCGACCGTTCGCTGCTGCGCGCGGGCGAGACCGTCTCCATGAAGCACGTGGCGCGCACCGAAACCGGCGCTGGCTTCGGCATCCCGGCGCACCCGCCGACCCAGATGGTGGTCACGCACGTGGGCAGCGGCCAGGAGTTCACGCAGCCGCTCGCCTGGCGCCGCACCGCCACCGGCGGGCTCAGCGCCGAGAGCCAGTTCCAGGTGCCGCCGGCTGGCAAGCTGGGCATCTACGAGATCACCCTGCGCGGCAGCCACGAGACGGACGGCAGCGGAAGTTTCCGCGTCGAGGAGTTCCGTCTCCCCGTGTTCGAAGGCCGCATCGCGCCGATCGACAAGAAGCCGCTGGTGAGCGTCGAGAGCGTGCCGGCGGACCTGCAGGTGAGCTACGTGGCCGGCGGAGGCGCGGCCAACCTGCCGGTGCGCGTGTCCGCCATGGTGCGGCGCAAGGGCCTGGCCTTCGACGGCTACGAGGCGTTCAGCTTCCAGCCACCGCGCGGCATCCACCGGGCGGAGGGGGAGGAAGCCCCCGAAGCCGGCGAGGAGCAGCGCGTCATCGCCGACAAGCTGCCCGTCACGCTGGACCGCGACGGCGCCGGCAAGGTGACGATCGCCGACGTGCCGAAGTCGCCCCGGCCGCAGGAACTGGTGCTCGAGGCGAGCTACGCCGATCCCAACGGCGAAGTGCAGACGCTGCGCCACGTGGCGAGCGTGTGGCCCGCCGAAGTGATCGCCGGCGTGAAGACCGAGGGCTGGGTCTCCGCGAAGCAGAAGGTGCAGTTCCAGGCCGTGGCCCTGGGCCTGGACGGCAAGCCCATGGCCGGCGTGCCCATCGACGTGAAGGCGATCGCGCGCGTGGTCACCACCAGCCGCAAGCGCATGGTGGGCGGCTTCTACACCTACGACAACAAGACCGAGCTGAAGGAACTGGGCAGCGTCTGCAGCGGCAAGAGCGATTCGCGCGGCCTGCTGCTGTGCGAGGCCAAGCTGTCCGAGCCGGGCGAGGTGGAACTCGTCGCGACGGCGAAGGACGCGCAGGGGCGCGGCTTCCAGGCTGCGAGCTGGATCTGGGTGACGCGCCAGGGCGAGCTGTGGTTCGGTGGCGAGAACCACGACCGCATCGACGTGCTGCCCGAGAAGAGGTCCTACCAGCCGGGCGAGACGGCGCGGCTGCAGGTGCGCATGCCGTTCCGCTTCGCCACCGCGCTGGTCGCCGTGGAACGCGAAGGCGTGCTGCGCGCCGAGGTCGTGCAGCTGCGCGGCGACGATCCCACCGTGCACGTGAAGGTGGAGGAGGGCTGGGGCCCCAACGTGTACGTGAGCGTGCTGGCCCTGCGCGGGCGCCTGCGCGAGGTGCCCTGGTACAGCTTCTTCACCTGGGGCTTCAAGGCGCCGCGCGAGTGGTGGACGGCATTCTGGTTCGAAGGCCGCGAGTACGTGGCCCCGACGGCGATGGTGGACCTGTCCAAGCCCGCTTACCGGCTCGGCGTCGCCGAGTTCCGGGTCGGAACGCGGGCGCATGAACTCGCGGTGAGCGTGAAGGCCGACCGCGAGAGCTATCCGGTGCGCGGCCAGGCGCGTGTGACGATCCAGGTGAAGCAACCCGACGGCCGTCCCGCTGCGAACGCCGAGGTCGCGCTGGCGGCGGTGGACCAGGCGCTGCTGGAGCTGATGCCCAACGACAGCTGGAAGCTGCTGGAGGCGATGCTGCAGCGGCGCGCCTGGGGCGTGCAGACCTCCACGGCGCACATGGAGATCATCGGCCGGCGCCACTATGGCCGCAAGGCGGTGCCCGCGGGCGGGGGCGGCGGCAAGAGCCTGCAGCGCGAGCTGCTCGACACGCTGCTGCTGTGGAATCCGAAGGTGGTGCTCGATGCGCAAGGCCAGGCGCAGGTGACCGTGCCGCTGAACGACGCGCTCACCAGCTTCCGCATCGTGGCGGTGGCCGACATGGGGACGAGCCTGTTCGGCACCGGGCAGGCGACGATCCGCGCCACGCAGGACCTGCAGATCATCAGCGGGCTGCCGCCGCTCGTGCGCGAGGAGGACCAGTTCCGTGCGCAGATCACGCTTCGCAACACGACGGCGCGCGCGATGAAGGTGGAAGTGGCGCCGCGCGCCACGCTCCTGACGCTGGCGCCGCAAACGGTGGACATCCCCGCGGGCGAGGCGCGCGAGGCGGCCTGGATGGTTGCTGCGCCCGCACCGCTGGGACAGGCGCGCACCGAGGCGATCCTGTGGGAGATCGAGGCCCGCGATACGGTGGGGGGCGCTCGCGACGCGCTCAAGGTGCGGCAGCGCATCGTGCCCGCCGTGCCGCTCACGGTGCAGCAGGCCACGCTGGTGCAGCTGGATGCGCCCTACAGCCTGGCCGTCGCCCCGCCCGCCGGCGCCCTGCCGCCTTCCGGCGACAAGCGCGGCGGCATCAAGCTGGCGCTGCAGCCGCGCCTGGCGGAAGGCCTGCCCGGCGTGCGTGACTGGTTCGCCAACTATCCCTTCGTCTGCCTGGAGCAGAAGGCCAGCAAGTCCATCGGCCTGCGCGACGCCGCGCTGTGGCAGCGCGTGCTGGCGGAGATGCCCACCTACCTCGATGGCGACGGCCTCGCCAACTATTTCCCGCCGCGCTCGGGCGAGGAAAACCGCGGCAGCGATGCCCTCACGGCCTACCTGCTGGCGGCGTCGCACGAGGCCTCGGGCCTGAACCCCGCCTTCGCGATTCCCGATGACGTGCGCGCGCCCATGGAGCGTGGCCTCGTCGCCTTCGTGGAAGGCCGCATCCAGCGGACTTTCTGGAGCCCGCGCAAGGACCTCGACGTGCGCAAGCTCGCGGCGCTCGAAGCGCTCTCGCGCTACGGCAAGGCGCAGGGACGCATGGCGGGCAGCATCACCATCGTGCCCAACCAGTGGCCCACGCATGCGGTGATCGACTGGATCAACATCCTCAGGCGCGTGGCCGACGTGCCGCAGCGCGAGCAGCGGCTCGCCGAGGCGCAGCAGGTGCTGCGCGCGCGACTGTCGTACATCGGCACCAAGCTGGTGTTCAGCAGCGAGCAGGCCGACTACTGGTGGTGGCTGATGGCCAACGGCGACGTGAACACGGCGCGCCTGATCCTCGCCGTGCTGGACGACCCGGACTGGAAGGACGACATGGGCCGGCTGGCCGGCGGCTTCATCGCACGGCAGCAAGGCGGTGCCTGGCACACCACCACCGCCAACCTGTGGGGCGGGCTCGCGCTGGAGAAATTCTCCAACCGCTTCGAGTCCACGCCGGTGGCGGGCAGCACGCGCGCGGCGCTCGGCACGCAAGCCGCCGCGGTGGACTGGGCGCGCGTGGAGCGCATGAAGTCCTCCGACGCGGAGGGCGCGATGCACCGGGCCAGCACCTTCGGCGCGCCGGCGGCGCCGGGCATGCTGCGCAACAACGGCATGCTGCTGCCGTGGGGCAGCGCGGGCGGCACGCTGGCCGTGACGCACCAGGGCACGGGCAAGCCGTGGCTCACCGTGCAATCCCTCGCGGCCGTGGAGCTGAAGGCGCCCTTCGCCGCAGGCTACCAGGTGAAGAAGAGCGTGACGGCGGTCGAGCAGGCGGTCGCGGGCCGCTACAGCCGGGGCGACGTGCTGCGCGTCGCGATCGAAGTCAACGCAGCCTCCGACATGACCTGGGTGGTGCTGAGCGATCCCATTCCGGGTGGGTCCACCATCCTCGGCGGCGGGCTGGGCCGCGACTCGCAGATCGCCACGCGGGGCGAGCAGCGCAGCGGCAATGCGTGGCCGGCTTTCGAGGAACGCACCTTCGAGGTGTTCCGCGCGTATTACGAGTACGTGCCCAAGGGCGTGTTCAAGGTGGAGTACACGGTGCGCCTGAACAACGTGGGCGACTTCGCCCTGCCGCCCACGCGGGTGGAGGCCATGTACGCGCCGGAGATGTTCGGCGAGCTGCCGAATGCGCGCGTCAACGTGGAGCCGGGGCGGTGAGCACCGTGCGCATCCGCATCGTCGCCGTGCTCGCGTGCACGCTGTTCGCCGCCGGCATGGCGCAGGCCGTGCCGCGCTTCGACGAGGTGCGGCGCGCGCACCAGCCCTCCGACATGCTGCTGCTGGATCGCCACGGCGAGGTTCTGCACCGCCTGCGCAGCGACACGGTGGTGCGCCGCGGTCCGTGGGTCGCGCTGGAAGACGTGTCGCCGGCGCTTCGCACGGCCATCGTGCTCTCGGAAGACAAGCGCTTCTGGGAGCACAGCGGCGTCGACTGGCAGGCGGTTTCGGCCGCGGCCTGGTCGTCGCTGTGGAACGAGCGCACGCGCGGCGCATCGACCATCACGATGCAGCTCGCCGGCCTGCTCGACGAGGACTGGCGGCGGCCCGTCGGCGGCCGCAGCGTGGGGCAGAAGCTGGGACAGACCGTCGCGGCGAAGCGCCTGGAGGCCGGTTGGCGCAAGGACCAGATCCTGGAGGCCTACCTGAACCTGGCGCCTTTCCGCGGCGAAGTGGTGGGCATCGATGCCTTGTCGCGCACGCTGTTCGGCAAGGCACCCCATGGGCTGGATGCGCGCGAAGCCGCGATTGCGGCAGCGCTCGTGCGCGGTCCCAGCGCGGGCCCGCGGCAGGTGGCGCGCCGCGCCTGCGGCGTGCTGAAGGCCATGGACGGACGCGCCGACTGCGGTGCGCTGGACTTCGTCGTCGAGGCCGCCTTCCAGCGCAAGGCCTATGCCGCCAGCGAAGGCATCGCGCCGCACTTCGCGCGCGCCGCGCTGCGCCAGGCGGCGGGCCAGGGCCGCATCGCCACCACGCTGCGCGCCGACGTGCAGCGCTTCGCCGTGCAGTCGCTGCAGCAGCAGCTTCGCGAGCTGCGCGGCCAGCAGGTGGAGGACGGCGCCGTGATCGTGCTGGACAACGCGAGCGGCGACGTGCTTGCGTGGGTGGGCTCCTCCGGAGAGCTGAGCCGCGCCTCCGAGGTCGATGGCGTCACCGCATTGCGGCAGGCAGGCTCCACCCTCAAGCCCTTCCTCTACGCGCAGGCGATCGCGGAGCGTCGCCTTACCGCGGCATCGCTGCTCGACGACTCGCCGGCGCACATCCCCACGGCGGCCGGCCTCTACATTCCGCAGAACTACGACCACGGTTTCAAGGGCTGGATCTCGGTGCGCACGGCGCTGGGTGCTTCGCTCAATGTCCCCGCGGTCCGCACGCTGGTGATGGTCTCGCCCGAAGCCTTCCACCGCCAGCTGCGCGCCGCCGGCCTGCCGCTGCGCGAAGGCGGCGACTACTACGGCTACAGCCTGGCGCTGGGCAGCGCTGAAGTGCCGCTGCTCGGCCTGGCGAATGCCTACCGCACGCTGGCCAACGAAGGCCGTGCCGGCGAGGTGCGCTGGCTGGCTGCGTCTCCGCGCACCGCGCCACGCCGCCCCGTGCAGGCCATCGCTCCAGGCGCTTCCTTCATCGTCGCCGACATCCTGGCCGACGCGAACGCGCGGGCGCGCACCTTCGGCACCGACAGCATCCTCGCCACGCGGTTCTGGAGCGCGGTGAAGACGGGCACCAGCAAGGACATGCGCGACAACTGGGCCGTCGGATTTTCGCGCCGCTATACGGTGGGCGTGTGGGTGGGCAACGCGAGCGGCGAGGCCATGCACGGCGTGAGCGGCATCAGCGGCGCGGCGCCCGTGTGGGCCGCGGTGATGAACCACCTGCATGCCCGCGAGCCCTCGCGCGCGCCGGCGCCTCCGCGCGGCGTGGTGCAGCAGCACGTGCGCTTCGGCGACGCGCTGGAGGCCGCGCGCCCCGAGTGGTTCCTGGCCGGCACCGAGCAGGCGAGCATCGCGCTGGTTGCCGAGGAGGGCGCGCCGCGCGTCGCACGCATCCTGGCGCCGGCGAACGGTACCATTCTCGCGCTGGATCCGGACATCCCGCCGCAGCGGCAGCGGCTGGCCTTGCGCAGCAGCGGCGGCAAGGGGCTGCGCTGGCGCGTCGATGGCCGCGAGTTCGCCCGCGGCGGCGAGGCGGCCTGGCTGCCCTGGCCCGGCCGGCACGTGCTGCAGCTCGTCGATGCGCGCGGGAAGGTGCTGGATGAGGTGCGGGTGGAGGTGCGGGGGGCGGGGGTGAAGCAGGCCGCGGCGGCCGCCGCCGCTCCTACAATCTCCTCCCAAGAGCAATCGCACATTCCAAGGCCCCCTTGACATTCATCCTCTCGCAACAGGTGCTGGACGAAACCCTGCAGAACCACGGCATCAAGCCGAAGGACCTGGCGGGCATCGACAAGCTTTTCGGCGGCGCCGACGGCTACTACTGGTATCACACCCTGCGGCACATGTGCCCGAAGAACGGCGTGATCGTCTGGGACACCGAGGAGGACATGCGCGCCGCGGTGCAGGGCCACGAGAACGAGTCGGCCGCCGAGGACGAGGTCAAGCCGCAGCTCCTGAAGGAGGAGCACCTCGCGGCGCTGGCGCGGCTGTTGGCACTGCGCCGCTGAAGTCCGGCATTTCGTCATCGACGCGCTGTCCCAGCCTGTGGTCCTGCGCTTACAGGCGCCGTAGTTCGCAGCTTCCTCGGCCTGGACATCCGAGGGTCTACCGTAGGGGCTCCGCAACCAGGCAGAGCGGCTGCGCAGGACACAGCTCCCGCGCACGGCGCCTGCCTTCATCCAAGGAGCACACATGAACGAACACAAGCGCGACCTCGCCGACAAGAAGGACCATCCTGCTGCCAAGGGCGTCGGAGCCGTGGTGGGTGGTGTCGCCGGCGGCGTGGCCGGCGGAGCGGCCGCTGGCGCAGCGGTGGGCGGCATGACCGGGCCGGTGGGCGCCGTGGTCGGCGCTGCCGTTGGCGCAGTCGCCGGCGCCGTGGCCGGCAAGGGCATCGCGAAGGCCGCCGATCCGGTGGCCGAGGAAGCCTACTGGCGCGACAACTATTCGAGCCGTCCCTACGTGGCCGGCGACAAGTCCTATGACGACTACGGCCCGGCCTATCGCTACGGCGTGGATTCGTACTCCAAGTACCCGGACCGCTCGTTCGACGACGTCGAATCGGACCTGGGCCGTGACTGGGGCAGCGCGCGCGGCCGCTCGTCGCTGGAGTGGGAGCACGCCAAGCACGCCTCGCGCGACGCGTGGCATCGCGTGAGCAACGCTGCGGAGCGCGTGATCCCCGGCGATTCGGATCGCGACGGGCGCTAAGCCGCGTCCGTAGGCTGGGTTGCCGCAGGCACCCCAGCGCTCGCGCGCATGGCTGGGGTCGCGTACGCGAACCCAGCCTACAGGCTCAGCCAGCGGCAGAGCCCCACCCCTACCTCCTCGCCGCCAGGCCGGGGCTCGGGGAATGTCCTAGTCAGCCTTCTGGTCAGCCGCTGGTAAAACCACGGCATGACAAGAGCGGCCCGTGGCCTCAGCATCACCCGGCCGGAGCCGGAAACCCAGGGCTCCGGCTTCGCGCAGGTGTTCGACTTCCTGCGCGACCAGTTGCTGGAAGGCAAGATCCGCAATGGCGACCGGCTGCTGCCGGAGCGTGAACTCGCGCTGCAGCTGGGCGTGAGCCGCCCCATCGTGCGCGAGGCGCTGCGCGCCCTGTCGATGCTGGGCGTTGTGGAAATCCGCGAGCGCGTGGGCACCGTCGTGCGCCAGCCCGACGTGTCGGTGCTGGGCGACGTCTTCGCCTTTTCGCTGGCGCAGGTGCCCGACGCCATCGATGACGTGATGCAGGCGCGGATAGCGCTCGAGTGCCAGGCGATCCGGCTGGCCTGCCAGCGCGCGACCACTGCGGACATCGAACGCATCCGCGGCGCGCTCGACGCCATCGAGGCGACCGTGGACGACGCCGCCGGCGGGGGCCGCGCGGACTTCGACTTCCATCTCGCGCTGGTGCGCGCCAGCAAATCCGACACGCTGATCCAGCTCTATGGCGCGATGGCCGACCTGCTCACGCGCTCGCACCGCGATCGCCGCAAGCTGGTGGAACACCATCACGACGATGCCATGAAGCGCACCGTGGTCGAGGACCATAGGCACCTGCTGGAGATGGTGATCGCCGGCGACGAGGACGCGGCCGACCAGGCGCTGCGCAAGCACTTCCGCATCGGCGACGAGCTGCGGCGCCAGAAGGCTCTGGCCCCCAGCCGGCCGGCTGCCGCCCTGGCCCCTGCCAGGGAACGCAAGAGCAAGGAGGCGACCCAGTGACCCCGAGCAACCAGCCCGGCGCCGTGACATTCATCGGCATCGGCACGATGGGCCGCGAGATGGCGCTCAACCTCGCGAAGGCGGGACACCGCGTCGCGGCGTACGACGTGCGCGCCGAGGCCGTGCAGGCGCTGGCCTCCCACGGGATCCGCGCCGCCGCCAGCATCGCGGCGGCGATCGAAGGGGCCGACGCGGTGATCACCATGCTGCCCGACACCCCTGACGTGGAAGCCGTCGTCTACGGCGCCGGCGGGCTGCTGGCCCATCCGCCGCAGGGAAGGCTGGTGATCGACATGAGCACCATCGCCCCCGGCGCGGTGCGTCGCATCCATGCGGACCTGCGCAAGGCCGGCGTGGATTTCATCGATGCGCCGGTCTCCGGCGGGCCGCTCGGGGCGAAGAATGCGACGCTGTCCATCATGGCGGGTGGCGATGCGGCGGCCTTCGAGCGCGCGAGGCGCTTCTTCTCCGCGATGGGCACCACCATCACGCACGTGGGCGACAGCGGCGCCGGCCAGATGGTGAAGCTGTGCAACCAGCTGATCTGCGGCATCAACATCCAGGCGATCTGCGAGGCCCTGGCGCTCGGGCGCGCCGCGGGCGTCGACCTGCAACTGCTGCGCAAGGTGCTGCTGGGCGGGTCGGCCGCATCCTGGATGCTGGACAAGCTCGGCCCGCAGATGATCGAGGGCGACGCCAGCGCCGGCTTCCGCATCGACCTGATGCTCAAGGACCTGCGGCTGGTGGCGCAGCAGGCGCAGGAGACCAGCGTGCCGCTGCCGGCCACCGCCCTGGTGACCACCCAGTACCTGGACGCGCGCGCCCACGGCGAGGGAGCCAACGGCAACCAGGCGCTGTTCCGCGTGTACGACCGCATGAGCGGGCAGGAGCGCGCGTGACCCTCGACTTCGCAGCGGTCCTCTCGCGCTGGCCGATGTTCCTGGACGGCGCGTTCATGACGATGAAGCTGGCGGCCGGCGCCACGCTGATCGGCTTTGCGATCGGCACGCTGGGTGCGATCGCCAGGCGCAGCCAGGTCGGCTGGGCCCGGCGCGCGGCGACCACGTACGTGGAAGTGATCCGCAACACGCCGCTGCTGGTGCAGATCTTCCTGGTGTACTTTGGGCTGGCCAGCATCGGGCTGAAGCTGCCGGCCTTCACCGTGGCGCTCGCGGCCCTGACGATCAACGTCGGCGCCTACGCCACCGAGATCATGCGCGCCGGCTTCGACTCCATCCACAAGGGGCAGATCGAGGCGGCCGAGTGCCTGGCCCTGAGTCGCCGCCAGGTGTACTGGCACGTGGTGCTGCTGCCCGCGATGGAGCGCGTGTACCCGGCGCTGACCAGCCAGTTCGTGCTGCTGATGCTCGCCTCCTCGATCTGCTCGCAGATCTCCGCCGAGGAGCTGACGGCGGTGGCGAACTTCGTGCAGTCCGACACCTACCGGCCGTTCGAGACCTACATCCTGGTGGGGCTGGGCTACGTGCTGCTGTCGCTGGCGATGCGCGCCGGGTTCTGGGGACTGGGGCTGCTGCTGTTCCCGCGCCGCCGCCGGCTGGGGACGTCGCTATGAACACCGCCCTCAACGCGAACCACCTGCTGTTCCTGCTGCAGGGCGCGGCCTGGACGCTGGGCCTGTCGCTGATCGCCTTCGTCGGCGGCGGCCTGCTCGGGCTGGTTGTCGCCCTGTGCCGCATCTCGCCCTCGAAGGCCGTGCGCATCGTGACCGCCGGCTACGTGCAGCTGATCCAGGGCACGCCGCTGCTGGTGATCCTGTTCATGTCGTTCTTCGGCCTGCCGGCGCTGGGCCTGCAGATCTCGCCGCTCACCGCCGCGAGCGTGTCGCTGACCGTCTACGTCTCGGCCTACCTGGGCGAGATCTGGCGCGGCTGCATCCAGTCGGTGCCGCGCGCGCAGTGGGAGGCAGCCGAGTGCCTGGCGCTCACCCGCATCCAGCGCATGCGGCTGGTGGTGCTGCCGCAGGCGATCCGCATCGCGACGCCGCCCACCGTGGGCTTCATGGTGCAGATCGTCAAGAACACCTCGCTCGCCTCGGTGGTGGGCTTCGTGGAGCTGGCCCGCGCCGGCCAGCTGATCAACAACTCGGTGTTCGAGCCCTTCGTCATCTACGTGATCATCGCGGCGATCTACTTCTCGCTTTGCTACCCGCTCTCGCGCTGGAGCCAGCGCCTGGAGCGCCGCGGCGCCGCCGCGCGCCAGCAGGAGGGCGTCGTCCTGCCGCAGCCCGCCACCCTTTCGCTCACATGAACACTCCCCTCGACAAAAACGGCGAAGCGGCCGTGGTGCTGCGCGACGTGCACAAGAGCTTCGGCGCCCACAAGGTGCTGGCCGGCGTGAACCTGCAGGCGCAGCGCGGCCAGGTCACCGCCATCATCGGCCGCAGCGGCTCCGGCAAGAGCACGGCGCTGCGCTGCATCGACCGGCTGGAGACCGTGGACAGCGGCCAGATCACCGTGTGCGGCCGCCGCGTGGACGACCCCAACGTGGACCTGAAGGCGCTGCGCCTGGACGTCGGCATCGTGTTCCAGAGCTACAACCTGTTCCCGCACCTGAACATCGAAGAGAACATCATGCTGGCGCCGCGCGCGGCCAAGGGCGTGGACAAGGCGCAGGCCCGCGAACTCGCGCACGCCGTGCTGGCCAAAGTCGGCCTGGCGGAGAAGGCGCTGGCCTACCCCGAGCAGCTGTCCGGCGGCCAGCAGCAGCGCGTGGCGATCGCCCGCTCGCTGGCCATGCAGCCCAAGGTGATGCTGTTCGACGAGGTCACGTCGGCGCTCGACCCCGAGCTCACCGGCGAGGTGCTGAAGGTGATCGAGGAGCTCGCCGCCGGCGGCATGACGATGGTGATGGTCACGCACGAGATGGCGTTCGCGCGCCGCATCGCCGACCAGGTCGTCTTCATGAACGCCGGCCGCGTGTGGGAGGAGGGCAGCGCCGACATCCTCACCGACCCGCAGACCCCCGAATTGAAGCAGTTCGTGCAGAGCGACCTTTGACCGTCATCCCCGCGGAGGCGGGGATCCAGAGCTTCCGAAGCCCTGGATTCCCGCCTCCGCGGGAATGACGGAAGATTTTTTTCAACGAGAGAGACCGAAGGAGACAACATGACCCTGTTCCGTACCGCCCTCGTGGCGACCTGCCTCACCGTCGCCGCGATGGCCGCCCATGCCGACCTGCTGGACGACATCATGAAGGCGAAGAAGATCCGCATCTCCACCGACTTCGCGATCCCGCCGGCCGGCATGATGGACAGCAACATGCAGCCGACCGGCTCCGACGTCGAGACCGCCAAGCTGCTGGCCAAGGACTGGGGCCTGGAGATCGAATGGGTGCCCACCACCGGCGCCACCCGCATCCCCAACGTCAACACCGGCAAGGCCGACATCATCGTCTCTACCCTGTCCGTGACGCCGGAGCGCGCCAAGGTGATCGATTTCTCCAAGCCCTACGCCGTGCTGCAGTCGGTGGTCGGCGCGCCGAAGTCCGCCGCGATCAAGGACTGGGCGGACCTGAAGGGCAAGAGCGTCACCGTGACGCGCGGCACCACGCAGGACACCGAGCTGTCCGGCATGGCCAACGAGAAGGGCTTCAAGGTCGTGCGCTATGACGACGACGCCACCATGGTGACCGCCGGCGCCACCGGACAGGCCGATGTGGTGGCCACGTCGGTCGCGCTGGTCAACGCCATCTCCAGCAAGAACCCGGCGAAGCCGTGGGAGCCGAAGTTCGTGATCCGCAACTTCGACCTGGCCATCGGCACCAAGCAGGGCGAGCCGCGCCTGCAGGCCAAGCTGAACGAATGGGTCGCCGCCAACCTGAAGAACGGCAAGCTGAGCGACATCTACAAGAAGTACTACGGCGTGGCGCTGCCCGCCTCCATGACCAAGTAAACGCAGGAAGGAAGTACGCACCCATGAAAATCGTCATCGGCTCGGACCACGCAGGCTGGTCCCTCAAGGGCGGCGTGATCGCCCACATCAAGGCGCTCGGCCACGAGGTGGTCGACGTCGGCAGCCACGATCCGAAGCCGGTGGACTTCCCGGACATCGCGCGCGCGCTGACGGCGAAGGTGCTGTCCGGCGAGGCGCAGCGCGGCATCATGGTGTGCGGCACCGGCGTCGGCGCCTCGATCGCGGCCAACAAGGTGCGCGGCATCCGCGCCGCGGTCTGCCACGACATCCACTCGGCCCACCAGAGCGTGGAGCACGACGACGTGAACGTGATGTGCATCGGCGCCCAGATCGTCGGCCCCTGGCTGGCCAACGACCTGGTGGAGTCCTTCCTGGAAGCGGAGTTCGAGGACAACGAGGACTACCGCCGCCGGGTGGCGAAGCTGCACGAGATGGACAGCGCGTTCAAGTGAACAAGGCGGCCGTGCGCTCGGGAGTCGTCGTCTTCGGCAGCCTGAACATGGACCTGGTGGCCCGTGTTCCGCGCATGCCCGAGCCCGGCGAGACCCTCACGGGCCACGGCTTCCTCTCCAACCCCGGCGGCAAGGGCGCGAACCAGGCGGTGGCCTGCGCGCGCCAAGGTGCGCGGGTCGAGATGGTGGGGCGGCTGGGCGACGACGGCTTCGCCGCCGAACTGCGCGCGGAGCTGGCGCGCCAAGGCGTCGCGGCCGACGGCGTGGGCACGGCGGCGGGTCAGAGCACCGGCGTGGCGATGATCATGGTGGACGACGGCGCGCAGAACTGCATCGCCGTCATTCCCGGAGCGAATGCCTTGGTCGACGTCGCCGACGCCAGGGCGCTGGGCAGCCGGCTGCAAGCCGCCGGCCTGCTGCTGTTGCAGCTCGAAGTTCCGATGGCCGCGGTTGCGCAAGCCGCCGCCGAGGCGCACGCGGCCGGCTGCAAGGTGCTGCTCAATCCCGCGCCGGCGCGGGAGCTGCCGGCCACGCTGTGGCCGCTGATCGACATGCTGGTGGTCAACGAGAACGAGGCGCGCCTGCTTTCGGGCTTGCCGGCCGTGACGCGCGACAACGCTGCGCAGGCCGCGCGCATCCTGCGCGAGCGCGGGCCCGGCGACGTGCTCGTCACGCTCGGACGCGAGGGCGTGGTGTGGTCGTCGGCTGCGGGAACGCAGCACTTCGATGCCGTGGCGGTGCAGGCGGTCGACACCACCGCGGCCGGCGACACGTTCATAGGCGCGCTGGCGGCGCTGCTGGTGGAAGGGCGCAGCATGCAGGATGCGATCCGCCATGCGATCCGCGCCGCTGCCATCTGCGTGACGCGGCCCGGCGCCCAGGCCTCGATGCCGGACCGGCGGGAAGTGGACGCGCTGCTGAGTTAAATTGCCGGGAGCCATGCACGCGGCGCGGTCGCCTGGGACGCTGCGCTCAGTGCTGCGTCCCGACCGGGAGGAACCGCTCCGCCAGCAGCACCCAATACGCCGACCCAACCGCGATGTTGCCGTCGTTGAAGTCGTATCCGGGGTTGTGCACCATGCAGGATGAACCGGCCTGCGACGGATCGCCGTCGTTGCCGATCAACACATAGCTGCCCGGCACGCGCTCCAGCATGAAGGCGAAGTCCTCGCTGCCCGTCAGCGGCTCTCCTTGCAGCGTCACCCGATCCGCTCCGAGCAGCTCCACTGCAACCTCGCGGGCGAAAGCGGTTTCTTCCGCGGAGTTCACGAGCACCGAATAGCCCGGACGCCACTGGATGTCCGCTTCGACGCCGAAGCTTTGCGCCTGGAACTGCACCAGCTCGCGGATGCGGCGCTCGAGCGTCGCCCGCGCATCGCGATCCAGCGCGCGCACCGTGAGTTCGAGCGTGGCCGTGGCCGGAATGACGTTGTTGGCGTGGCCGGCATGCAGGGCGCCCACGGTGACCACGGCCGGCTGCAGGGGATCGATGTTGCGCGAGACGATCGTCTGCAGCGCCATCACGATGCTGGCGGCCGCCACCAGCGGGTCGACGGCCTTGTGCGGCATGGCCCCGTGCCCGCCGACGCCGCTGAGGACGATGGTCGCGTAGTCGCTCGACGCCATCATGGCCCCCTCGCGCATCACCATGTGCCCCTGCGGGATGCCGGGCATGTTGTGCATGGCGAAGACGGCGTCGCAGGGATAGCGCTCGAACAGCCCGTCGTCCATCATCCGCAGCGCGCCGCCGCCGCCTTCCTCCGCGGGCTGGAACACGAGGTTCAGCGTTCCGCTGAAGCGGCCTTGCTCGGCCAGGTGCCGCGCGGCCGCGAGCAGCATGGCGGTATGGCCGTCATGGCCGCAGGCGTGCATGACGCCCGCGCGCGCGCTTGCCCACTCCCGACCGCTCGCCTCCACGATCGGCAGTGCGTCCATGTCGGCCCGCAGCCCCAGGCGGCGAGAGCCTTCGCCACGCACGAGGCGGCCGACGACGCCGGTGCCGCCGACGCCGCGCTCCACCGCGTAGCCCCAGCCTTCCAGCTTGTCCGCCACCAGGGCCGCGGTGCGGTGTTCCTCGAAGGCGAGCTCGGGGTTGCGGTGGATGTCGCGGCGCAGGCGGATGAATTCGCCGGCGCGCTCGGTCAACGCCTGGAGCAGGTAGGTCATCGCGGCGTCACTGCGGCTGCAGGTTGATGGCCTTCGCGAGCGCACGGTAGCGCGCGGTTTCGGTCTCGAAGTACTTCGCGGCGTCGGCCAGCGACATCGGCGCCGACGGCTCCTGCGTCTGCAGGGTCAGCTGCGAGAGCACGGAGGGATCCTTCAGCGTCCTGCCCACGGCGGCATGCAGTCGCTGCACCACCGGCTCGGGGGTGTTCTTCGGCACCATGAATCCCGTCCAGGTCTTGTAGTGGAAGTTCTTCAGCGCCTGCCCTTCGCTGACCGTCGGCACGTTCTTCAGCAGTTCGGACCGCTGAGCGCCCAGCTGGCCGATCACCTTCAGCCGGCCCTGTTCCGCCATCGCGCCCATCGCCGCGCTGTACACCAGCACGGCGAAGTCCACCTGGCCGCCGCCTACGTCCTGCAGCAGCGGCGCGTTGCCCTTGTAGGGGACGTGCGTGGCCTTGATGCCCGTCACCTGCTGCATGTTCTCCACGATGAAGTGGTAGAGCGAGCCGACGCCCACGCTGCCGTAGCTGAGGGGTTTGTCGCTCGACTTGCGCGCCAGGGCGATCAGCTCGTCGACGTTGTTCACGGGCAGGTCCTTGCGCGTCAGCACCACCATCACGGCGTCGGCGATCGGGGCCACCAGGCGGAAGTCCTCCGCCTTCAGTCGCACCGAGGCATTGGCGAGCGGCGACAGGATCACTTCGTTGGGCGAGCCCTGGAAGATGTAGTAGCCGTCGGCGGGGGCCGCCAACACCTTCTGGGCCGCGATCGCGCCGCTGGCGCCGCCGAGGTTCTCCACCAGCACGGTCTGGCCGAGCTCCTTGCCCAGCGGCGTGCTGAAGATGCGGCCGATGGCGTCGGACGGGCCGCCGGCGGGGTACGGCACCATCAGGTTGACGGGCTTGGCGGGGTAGGCCTGGGCCGCCGCGCCGGCGGCCAGCAGCATGCCGGCGAGGAGGGCGATCGAACGCTGCACGAGGGGGTTCATGTTGTCTCCTGCGGCGCGAGGCGCCGTCGATGTTTTCGCCCCTGCCGGAAGGCGGGGGTCGGGCGCATCCTAGGAACTCGCCCGCATGACGTCCAATGCATTGTTGTACGTGCTAGCATGATTCGAATGAATGGGACACCGCTGCCATGACGCTGGTGCAGCTGCGCCACCTGATCGCGCTGGCCGAGAGCGGCTCGTTCAGCCGCTCCGCGGAAGCCCTGTTCCTGACGCAGCCTGCCTTGAGCCGCAGCATCCGTGCGCTGGAAGACGAGATGGGGCAGCCGCTCTTCGATCGCATAGGCCGCCGCAGCGAACCCACGCCCTTCGGCCGCGAAGTGCTGGAGCGGGCCCGACACATCGTCTTCGAGGTGGATGAACTGGCGGCCAGCGGCCACCGGATGCGCGAAGGCCGCGCCGGCAGCTTGCGGGTGGGCATGGGCTCGGGCCCGGGCGCGATGCTGATGGCGCCGCTGCTGCGCGAGATGGCGCAGCGCCATCCCGCGATGCACCTGACCATCAGCCGCGGCAACACGGAACGCCTGGTGCAAGGCTTGCGCGAGCGCGAGCTCGACGCGCTGGTGATCGACGCGCGGTCCCTGTCGCCGGCGCCGGACCTGCGGGTGGTCACGTTGTCCGAGATGCGGGGTGTCTTCATGTGCCGCAAGGGACATCCATTGCTGCGCGTGCGAGGTGTCCTGCGCTTTCCCGCATTGCGCCAGTACCCGATCGCCTCCACGCCGCTCAGCGACGAAGTGGCGCGCATCCTGGTCGAACGCTACGGCCCCTCGGCGCACCCCCGGGAGTGCGTGACCTTGCGCTGCGAGGAGATCGCCAGCCTGGTCGAAGTGGTCCGGGCGAGCGACGCGGTGCTGCTCGCCATCCGCGCTTCGGCGCCGGACCTGGTGGAGCTCCCCGTGAAGCCCGCCCTCGCTTCCACGGCCCGCTTCGGCCTGGTGACCCTCGCCGGGCGCGCCGAGCCGCCCTCGCTGTCCATCCTGCGCGAGCTGGCTGAGAAGGTGCTGCGCGACTGAGGGCGCCGCTGCCTGCGCGGCCGCCGCCAGCAGTTCGGCTCGATGCGGTTGCGATAATCCCAACCTTCCTTTCCAAGCAGTTCCCGACATGACCTCCCTCCAGCGCCGCGTCTTCCTCGCGGCCGGTGCCGCCGCCCTGGCGCTCCCCGCAGCCGCTCAGCAGCCCTATCCCTCCAAGCCCGTCCGCATCGTCGTTCCTTACCCGCCGGGTGGCCTCGCCGACGCGGTCGCCCGTGCCATCGGCGAGAAGCTGGCCGCGCAGATGGGGCAGCCTTTCGTGGTGGACAACAAGGCCGGCGCGAGCGGCACCATCGGCGTGGACGCCGTGGCGAAGGCCGCGCCGGACGGTCACACGATCGGCTTCACCGCGCTCAGCCCGCTGGTGCTCAGCCCGCACCTGGGCAAGCTGCCGTACGAACCCGAGACCCAGATCGCTCCGGTCGTGAGCGTCATGTACTCGCCGGTGTTGCTGCTCGCCACCCCGGCGCTGGCGGCACGCGATTTCCGGGAGCTGATGGTCCTGGCCAAGGACAAGCCGCGCACGGTGCGCTGGGCCACGTCCGGCGCGGCCTCGCTGGGCCACCTGATGCTGGAGCAGCTGCAGGACCAGGCCCGTGTCGAGATGGTGCACATCCCGTACAAGGGCGGCGGCCAGCAGATGACCGACGCCCTGAGCGGCCAGTTCGAGATCCTGTCCACCAACGCCGGTCCGGCGGTCGGCGAGCACATCAAGGCCGGCAAGCTGCGGCCGCTGGCCGTCGGTGCGCCCAAGCGCCTGGACTCGCTGCCCAACGTGCCGACGCTCGCCGAGCTCGGCTACGCACGCGCCAACCTGTCGTCGCAGTTCGGCATCGTCGCCCCGGGCGGGCTGCCGAAGGCGCTGGCGGACAAGCTGAATGCGCAGGTGAACGCGATCCTGCAGCTGCCGGAGATCCGCAGCCGCCTGGTGGCGACGGACAACGTGCCCACCGGTGGCAGCGCAGATGCCTTCGCGCAGCAGATCGCGGCGGAATCGCAGGCCAACCTGCGCATCATCCGCGCGGTGGGGATCAAGGCGGAGTAGCCGGCGCGGCGGGGCTGGCCGCCAGCGGCCGTGGCTGCCGGTCGCTCCAGTTCACTGCGACCGCTGGCTGATCATCTTCCAACCGCAGGACGCGGTTTCCTCAGCAGGCGACCAGGTCGGTGTGGGCGAATCCCTTGGTGTAGTCCAGCACCGAGATGATCGCGGGCTGCACGCGGAAGAGGGCGACTTCCTCGGGCTGCGGCATCTTCATGTTCGCGGTCGCCGGCGGTGCGTCCGGGTACTTCAGCGGCAGCATCGCGATCACCTTTTCGGCCTCGGTGCGATCGGTGACGCGGTGCGCCCGCGCCGCCATGGAGAGGCCGGTGATCGCCATCAGGTCAGCCGTGTCATGGTCGATCGTGATCGAGACGCGGTCGTCCCGCGCCAGGTTGCTGGCTTTCTGGCTTTCGAGGCCGCAGAGGAACCAGAGCGTCATGCCTTCGTTCACGTAGCCCACCGTGGTCGCCTGCGGCCAGCCGTCGGGGCGCAGCGTTGCGATCGTCATGATCCTGTGCTGGTCGAGCAGCGCGAGGATCTTGTGCTTCAGTGCGTCATCCATGGAGCCTCCACGTCCGCCGGCGGCGGTGGAGCGGACATGGTGCGGCGCGCGGGGCCAACCGCGTTTGACGTTCGTCAGGCCGGGTGTTCGCGGGCGTCACGTCCCTGAAAGCGACCTGCTGGCATCATCGCGCCACCAGGAGAAGGTGTGTCTCTGAGATCCTCACTCGCATCGTTCCACGCCGGGGCGACGGCCCTCGTGCGCCGGCCCATGTTCCGCGAAGGGGCCGCCGAGGCGGTCCCGATGGCGATCGGCATTGCCGCGTGGGGCCTCGTCGCGGGCGTGGCGATGGCCAAGAGTGGGATGGGCGTACCGCTCGCCATCCTGATGTCCATCGTCGTCTACGCTGGTTCGGCCCAGATCGCGTCGTTGCCGCTGATCTCGGCAGGTGCGCCGATGTGGGTGGTCTGGGCGACCACCCTGTGCGTCAGCCTGCGGTTCATGGCCTTCAGCTTCCACTACCGTCCCTACTTCGTGCACCTGCCGCGCCGGCAGCGCCTCGCACTCAGCTTCCTGATGGGGGACAGCAGCTTCGCGCTGTTCATCCGCCGCTTCCCCGAGCCCCATCCCGGCCCCAGGTACGAGGACTACTTCCTGGGCAGCGCCCTCGTCACTTTCGGCGTGTGGCAGGTTTCCATCCTCACGGGCATCGTCATGGGGCACGGCATCCCGACTTCCTGGAACCTGGGGTTCGCCGGCACGATGGCCCTGCTCGCCCTGACATGCACGCAGCTGCGGCACCCGGTCACCTGGGTGGCGGCGGTGGTCGCGGCCTGCGCCGCGGTCGCGGCCTACGCGCTGCCCCTGAAGCTGAACATCATTGCCGCCATTGCCACCGCGGTGGCCGTCGGCGTGCTGGCCGAGCGTGCGCCGGCGCTGCGTGGCGGAGCCAGGCCGTGAGCGCGCTGGAGATCTTCTTCACCACGCTGGGCATGGCGGCGATCGCGCTGGCCTGCCGCGCGTTCTTCGTCCTGCCGAAGCAGGACCTGCCGATGCCGGCCTGGCTGCGCGACGGGCTGCGCTACGCACCCGTCGCCGCCCTGGCCGCCGTGGTGGCCCCGGAGCTGGTGATGACACAAGGGCACCTGGTCGACACCTGGCGCGACGCGCGCATCTTCGGCGCGCTGGCGGGCCTGGGCTTCTATGCATGGCGACGCAGCCTGTTCGGGACGATCGTCTGCGGGACGGGGGTCATGCTGGCGCTGCGGTTCGCGCTGGGCTGGTAGCCCGTGTTCGCCCGACCGGATGTGCGCTTCCGGTCGAGCAGACAGGCTGGCGTCGCGCGCCGGGCTGGCCTACAGTGGCCTTTCCAGACCATGAGGACCGCCAAATGCCGACTCGTACTGCATCCATGAGCAAGAGGATCTCGGCCAACGGCCAGGCGCTGCATCGCGCGATGGCGAGCCGGATGGAAACGGAGGGGGCAGGCAAGGAGCCGTCCGAAGCCGAATCCGCCTTGATCGAGGAGCGCCGGCTGCTCAAGGAGGAGCGGGACAAGCGCAAGGCGCAGGCGCTGCAGCCCAAGCCGAGCGCCCTCGACAAGCTGGTGCGCACGCATCATCCCCAGGCCAAAGAGAAGAAGGCAAGCAAGGAAGCGCACGAGGCCGGCGAAACCAAGAAGCCGAAGCCACGCAGGACGCGCGCCGAGAAGCATGCGGAGAAAGCCGCGGCGCTGGACGCCGCGCGCAGGTCGCCGAAGAAGCCGGCGAAGTGACGCCGGCTACCTGAACTCTTCGCACTTCTTCGCGATCGCCGCGGAAGTGCGGAGCTGGCTGTTCATGCAGGCGGACCGGGCCGCCTCGACGCATGCTACCGCGGCCCTGTCCTGCTCCTGCCGCGTCTGCCTGCGCAGGGCCGGGACCACGAACGGCTGGAACGTCTTGCCGCATTGGCCGCTGATCCCCGGAGCCCCGTTGTGTCGCGCGAGTTCCGTCACGACATCCCAGGCCCTGTACGCGACGTCGAACGGCGGCGCGGGTGGCGCAGACCGAGCGCCCGGCGCGAGCACCAGGAGCAGCGCAACGGCGGTGCCTGCCCGGTAGCACGGCGCTTTCATCTGATTGTTCAAAAGTGGCGGAGATCGGAGTCTAGGGCTGCCGGAAGCCTGCGCAAAGGAGAACGGCGGCTCAGGCGCCCGCGAATCCCTCCGCGTCTTCCAGCCCCGGCAGCAACTCCACCAAACCGGCATCCGCGGCGGCCTCGGCGATCCCCGCCACCGCACGCTGCAGCGCCGGCAGGCTGCGCTTCGCCATCTCGCGCTCACTCGCCGCCGCGCGGTTCCAGTTCAGGTTGAGTGCGCCAAGCAGCCGGCCGTGCGCAATGACCGGCACTGCCATCGCCTGCAGCGCGTCGTCCCGGGGCTCGCCATTGAAGCTGCCGCCGCGATAGAGCGGATGCCGCAGGGAGTAGCCGCGCCGGCGGGCCGACGCCACGTGCTGCTCCAGGTCGCCCGCGGCGATCACCTTGGCGTTGTGGATGTCCCGGCCCGCTCTCGCAGCGGCGACGAGCTCGTTGCGCCGATCACGGGGTAGCGCCGAGACGAACGCCATGCCGGCCGCCGAGCCGAGCAGGTTGATCCGCACGCGGCCGGGCCTGCGGCGCAGGTAGAAGCGGGACTGGCGCAAGCTGGACTCGAGCACCTTCACGAAATCGTCGTTCCCCATGTGGACTGCCAGGTCCGACGGCCACTCCAGCTGCTCGCACAGTTCATCGATCCAGGGGGCCGCCACGTCCGCCAATCGCTCGGCCGGCGCCATATCACGCGTCAGGATGGTCAGCCGCATGCCGGGGCGGTAGCGCTGGTCCGCCGTGCTGCGCCGCACGGCCTTCACGCCGGTGAGTGTCTTGAGCAACCGCAGCAGGGTCGGGCCGGACAGGCCGGTCTCGGCCTGCAACTGCGCCAGCGTCGCCCCTTCGGGTGTTCGCTGCAGCGCTTCCAGCACCTGGAAGGCGCGCTCGACGGCCCGGATGGTCTTCACGCTCTGCATGTTTCACCTAGTGTAATGAGCTCGAATTTCCCTTGGGCTGCAGCGGCCCCGCGGCCAAGATGCAGCCAACAGCAGAACAGGTGGAAGCAGTACAGATGAACCAGAACAACGTGACCGCGGGCGAGTTCGGCGCGACCCCGAAGGGCGTGCCCGTCGTGGCGCAGGCCGACGTGGTGGTGATCGGAGCCGGTCCCGGTGGCTTCGCGGCGGCGCTGCGCGCGCGGCGCGAAGGCTGCAGTGTGGTCATCGTCGAAAAGTTCGACATGCCAGGCGGCGTGCACACGTCCGGCCTGCAAGGCGCTGCCAACACCGGCGTGGGCGGCATCCATACCGAGCTGATGGAGCGCTTCGCACGCGAAGGCTGCCTCTACACCGCCGACGAGAAGAGCCTGCCGGATTGGGCGGGCAATGCGCTCTCGCACTACGACTACTACCTGCCGCCCGGCAGCCCGTTCAAGCGCGTTTCCTTCAACCCCGACGGCGCCGGGAACGTGATGGTGAAGATGCTCGAGGAAGCGGGCGTGCATGCGATCTACGGTGCCTCGTTCGTGGACGTGGAGATGCAGGCCGACGGCGCCGAGCGGCGCATCACCCACGCCATCGTCGAGACGGTGGGCGGACGCCAGGCGATCCAGGGCAAGGTGTTCGTGGAAGGCTCGGGCACCGCCGAAGTGGTGGCCCGCGCGGGCGCCCCCTTCGTGCGGGGAGGAGGGCGCCAGTCCGAGACGGTGCAGCAGGATGCGCAAAGCCGCCCCATTCCTGGCGGGCTGCTGTGGATCATGGGCGGCATCGACTTCGCCGAAACCGCCGCTTACCAGCGCCGGGAGAACGACCCGGCGCTGAGCAAGCTGATCAACAAGGCGCGGGCCGCTGGGGACATCCCGCCCGAGCTGTACCGGCCGCGCCTGGCCGACCAGGGCGTCTACGGCGACCATTACATCGGCCACCCGACGGTGGACATGAGCCCGATCCAGGGGCCGGGCACCTTCATCCTCTGGCAGAACGTGCCCTACGAATGGGCGCTGCACATGGACGACGACGCCGAGCACGCGTCGCGCGCCAAGAAGGAGTTGCGGCGGCTGATCGATGCGGAGGCGCGCTTCCTGACCAAGTACGTGCCTGGCTTCCAGCACGCCTTCATCGCGCACGTGGGACGCTACGTCGGCGTGCGCGACGGCCGCCACCCGATCGGCGAATACGTGTTCTCGATCGCCGACGCGCGCGAAGGCCGCCGCTTCCCCGACGCGGTGACGCGGCCCATGACCAAGACCTTCTTCTGGGACGCCTACGCGAAGTACACCTTCGAAGTTCCGTACCGCTGCTTCCTGCCGAAGGAAGTCACCAACCTGCTGCTGACCGGGGCGTCGCTGTCCTTCACCTTCGAAACCATCTTCATGGTGATGCGCAACTTCCCCTGGTGCACACAGACCGGCGAGATCGCCGGCTTGGCCGCCGCCAAGTCCATCCGCCGCGGCGTCAACCCCAAGCAGCTGGTCTGGAACGAGCCGCTGTTCTGAAAAAACGAGGAGACAAGACGAGATGCTGAACCGCCGCCAACTTTGTACCGGCCTGGCCGCTTCCGTGGGCATGGCCCTCACGGGCGCTGCGCGGGGCCAGGGGCTGCCCGCCACGCTGAGAATCATCGTCGTGGTGCCGCCCGGGGCCACGATGGACAACGTCGCGCGCATCGTGGCCGACCGGCTGAAGGACTCCCTCAAGCGCACGGTGCTCGTGGAATACAGGCCGGGCGGCACCGGGCTGGTCGCGGGGCAGTACATGAAGATGAGCGAACCCGATGGGGCGAACATCCTGTTCGCGCCCGTGTCCGTGGCCGCCTTCTATCCGGCCCTTTACAGCAAGCTGCCTTACGACCCCGACACGGACCTGGCGCCCCTGGCCGACGGCGTGCACATCCCGCACGCGCTGACCGTGAGCCTCGGCTCGGGCGTGCAGAACCTCCAGCAGTTCCTGGCCGCCGCGAAGGCGGACCGCCTGAAGGGCAGCATCGGGACGTCCAGCATGGGCAGCGTGGGCGCGCTGCTGATGCTTCGCCTGCGCGAGCTGTCGGGGACGGACCTCCAGCTGGTGGCGTACAAGGGCGGGCAGCCGCTGCTCACGGACCTCCTGGGCAACCAGGTCGGCGCCGGCGTGTCGGTGATGTCGGACTACCTCGCGCAGCACAGGGCAGGGCGCATCCGCATCATCGCCACCGGCGGGCCGGAGCGCTCCCCCCTCGCGCCGGAGATCCCCAACCTGGTCGAGTCCGGCTATCCGGATCTCTACGGCATCTCCTCCATCGGCTTCTTCGCGCGCGCCGGCACGCCGCAGCCGCTGGTGGACCAGTTGTCGCGCGAGATCACGGCGGCACTGCGCACGCCCGACGTGCGCAAGCGCCTGCTGGACATCGGCTGCGATGCACAGGGCGGCACGCCGGAGGCCTTTCGCAAGATCATCCTGTCGGAGCGGGCGCGGTGGGAACCCGTCATCCGCGCCGCCAATATCCGGGTCGGGTGAGCGCGCATGGGCGGCAGCTTCATCACCGAGCAGATCACCACGCCCGTCCTCGCGGAGTATGACGTCGTCGTCGCGGGCGGCGGCGCTTCAGGGCTCGTGGCCGCCGTGGCGGCGGCCCGCGCCGGCGCGCGCACGGCCATCGTCGAGCGCTCCGGCTGCCTCGGGGGAACCGCAACCGTGGGCATGGTCGCCCAATGGGTCGGTTTCTTCAATGGATCGGTCCGCGTCGTCGGCGGCATCGGCTACGAACTCACCCAGCGCGTGACCGCGCTGGGGGGCAGCGAAGGATTCCGCAGCTACACGATGGCCGAAGCGAGCAGCCAGCCGATCACGATCACCAACTTCCCTTTCAATCCCGAGGTCGTGAAGATCGCCGCCGACGAGATCGCGCGGGAGGCGGGCGTGGACGTGCTGCTCCATTCGCACGTCGTGCGTCCCCTGGTGGCCGGCGACCGGGTCGAAGGCCTGGTGCTGGAAAACGTGTCGGGTCGCGGTGCCCTGCGTGCCCGCATGGTGGTGGACGCCTCCGGGGACGCCGCGCTCGCCGCGCGCGCCGGCGTGCCCTGTGAAGGCGAAGACCCCGGATTCCGCCGACGCCGCCAGCCCTGCACGCTGGTGTTCCGCATGTCGAACGTCGATGTGCGCACGTTCCGCGCGCTGCCGCGCGAACAGAAGCGGGCTCTCGCGCTTGCCGGCGTGCAGGAAGGTCGCCTCTTCTGGGAGAGCCTGTCCTTCTGCAGCACGCCCGGCGACACGGATGCCGTGTGCCTCATGAGCCGGATCTCGGGCATCGACGCGCTGGATGCCGGCGACCTGAGCCGCGCGGAACAGATCGGCCGCCAGCAGGTCCAATCCATCGTGCAGTTCCTGCGTGAGTGCGTGCCCGGCTTCGAACGGTCCGTCCTGGGCGGCATCGCGCAGCGCGTGGGCGTGCGCGAGACCCGGCGCATCGTCGGCCAGCACACGCTGACCGAGGCGGAGATCGTCGAGGGGGTGCGCTTCACGGACGCAGTCGCCCTGGGCGCCGGCCCCATGGACCTGCACGAGCCCGGCGGGACGGGAATCGCATTGTGGATGCCGCCCACGCCGTTCGAGATCCCGCTGGCCTGCCAGCTGCCAAGCTCCGTGGAAGGCATCGTCGTGACCGGCCGCGCGATCTCCGCGACCCGCGAGGCCAACGGCGGTGCGCGCCACATGGGAACCGCGATGGGCCTCGGGCATGCTGCCGGGGTGTACGCGGCGCTTGCCGCCAAGGGCGAAGCCACCCTGCGGGAGCCTGCTGCGCACAAGGTGCGCGAGGTCTTGCGGGAGCAGGGTGCCCTGGTTTCCGCCGACGATGCCGTGACCGCTGCCGCCAACGACGCGCCCATGATGGCGCGCGCTGCCTGAACCTGCCTTGACAGAAATCGAGACCCCGATGACCCAGATGTCCCGTCGTACCGCCATCCTCGCCGCTGCAGGTCTTGCGCTGGCCACTCTCCTGCCGGGCCAGGCCGCCGCACAGGATTTCCCGAGCAAGACGATCCGCCTGATCGTGCCGTTCCCCGCCGGCGGTCCGTCGGACACCACGGCGCGCGCCATCGCCCAGGGCCTGGGCAAGGTCCTGGGCCAAGCCGTCGTGGTGGAAAACAAGCCGGGCGCAGGCGCCATCGTGGGAAGCGAACTCGTGCTGTCCCAGCCGGCCGACGGGCACACCCTGCTGATGGCCAGCAACGTGGTCGCCACCGGAAAATTCCTGTACCCGTCGATGTCGTTCGATCCGCTGCGTGACTTCCGTGCGGTGGCAGGCGTGTTCCGCAGCCCGCACCAGGTGGTGGTGGCGCCCTCGTTCCAGGGCAAGGGCATCCACGACCTGATCGCGGCCGCGAAGAAGGACGGCGGCAAGTTCCAGTACGCCTCGTCCGGCACCGGAACCATGCCGCACCTGGGCGCCGAGCGGTTCAAGCAGGTGACCGGCATCGAGATGCAGCCGATTCCCTACCGCGGCTCCGCGCCCGCCATCACGGCCGTCCTGGCCGGCGAGGTGCCGGCGTACTTCGACATCGAGTTCTCGGCGCAGTCCATGCTGAAGTCCGGCCGCCTGCGTTCGCTGGGCGTGACGGCACTCCAGCGCTCGCCGCAGTTCCCTGACGTCCCCACGCTCGACGAGCAGGGCATCAAGGGATTCGAGCTCTACTCCTGGTTCGGGATCGTCGCGAAGGCGGGCACGCCGGACACCGTGGTGGCCAAGCTCAATGCGGCCATCAACACGGCCATGGAGCAGCCGGAATTCAAGGAACGCCTGGAAGCCCTGGGGGCCCAGCGCATCGGCGGCTCGCCTGCGGTGTTCCAGAAGATGATCAACGATGACGCGAAGCTGTGGAGCGACGTCATCCGCAAGGCGAAGATCCAGATGGATTGAGCTCCAGGCTGGAGAGTCGGGAAGGGTCGGCTCCCGGCCGACCCTTCAGGTCATCCTCAGGGCGTGGTCTTCTTCTCGCCGTGCTTGATGGGGCCGGTGGGGGAGGCGCTGGAACGCCCCGACTTCTTCGCGGCCGCCTTGTCCGAAGCGGCGCCGCTCGAATGCGTCTTCTTCTTGGAGTGGGTCTTCCCACCCTGGGTGTCCTTGGTCGACTGGGGCATGTGGTTCCTCTCGCTGTGTTCGCCGGACCATTCCGGCCGTGGGCCCTAAGCTAGATGGCCCGGCAGCGATGGTTTGTGAGGGATCTGGGCACGTCTTCGTAGGAAAGCGCACTGCGGTAAAGCCACTTGGGCCACCGCGAACGCCCGGTTGCACCGTCCCTTCAGCGCACCGCCTCCCACCATCGCGTCGATTCGAACGCACGGTCGGCATCCACCCATTCGCCAACGCGCGGAGTCACCAGCTCGACCCCCGTGCGAGCTGCCTCGGCCGCCGTGCGGCGGATCGGCTCGTCCCAGTCGTGGTACGCGAGGTTGAAGGTCGACCAGTGAACCGGGAACATCCGCTTGCCACGCACGTCGCGATGCACCTGCACGGCTTGTTCGGGCGGCATGTGGATGTCGACCCAGGAGGCGCCCGGGCCGTAGGCGCCGATCTTGATGAATGCGATGTCGAAGGGCCCCAGCCGCGCACCGATATCCCCGAAGTGCTTCGAGTAGCCGGTGTCGCCGCTGTAGAAGAAGCGGTGCTGCGGGCCGATGACCGACCAGCTTGACCACAGGGTCGGACTGCGAACGCCCGGCGCGCGCCCCGAGTAGTGGCGTGTCGGCGTGCACACGATGCGCACGCTGCCGACCATGCGCTGCTGCCACCACTCCAGTTCCTCGATCTGGCCGGCCGGCACGCCCCAGCGTTCGAGATGGGCGCCTATGCCCAGCGGCACGTAGAACCGGGAGCCGCGACCAGCGAGGTGCCGCACCGTGTCCATGTCCAGGTGATCGTAGTGGTCGTGGGAGATGAGGACCGCATCGATGGCGGGCAAGTCGGCCAGCGCAATCGGCGGCGAATGAAAGCGCGTGGGGCCGACGGGCAGCGGCGACGCACGCTCGGCGAACACCGGATCCAGCAGGAAGCGCAGCCCGTCGAGCTCCACATAAACGCTGGCGTGGCCGATCCAGAACGCTCGTAGCCCCCGGGGCGGCGGCGCGGCCGCAAGCACCGCCTCGTCCACGGTCAGCACCGGCACGGGCCTCGGCGGCTCACGCATTTCGTCGCCGGAGAACTGCCGCACCACATAGTCGCCGACAGCCGCTGCGCTGGTCGGGGTCTCCGGCTCCAGATTGGTGAAGCGGCCTTCACGGTATTGGGGGTTGGCCATGGCGCGCGCCAGCCGCGCACTGTCCATGGGTGCGCCGAACTGCGGCTGCGACAACACGGCCCATCCCGCAAGAGAGAGCACGGCCGCCACGGCCGCCAGCACGACGGTCGCACGAACGACCCAGCGAGAAAGCTTGGATTTCATACGAGCTCGAGTGGGCCTACGGCCTGCCGCGGCTCAACGGCGTTGCGAAGCTCAGCTCGTGCCCATCGGGGTCCGTGACGTGGAAATAGCGCTCTCCCCACGTGGCGTCGCGCGGGGCGTCCTGCGGCTGCAAGCCGGCCGCCACGGCCCGTCGGTGAAGCGCATCGACGTCCACGACGTGGAAGATCACGCGGCCCCACCAGGACCACTCCCGATCGCTGCCTTCGGTGGTGAGGTTCAGGCATGCGTTGCCTGCGCTGAAGCTGCTGAAGGAGGCCGACGGCCCTCCGTAGCGCAACGCAAAGCCGAGCGCTTCGTAGAAGCGCACGGCGCGTGGCATGTCGTGCGTAGCCAGCGTGATGGCGCTGATGGATTCGATCGCCGCGGGGCGTCGGTCCCTTTGGATTTCGCCGCTCACGAAGACGTCAGACCGTGGGCTGGATGTTCTGGTTGACGCCGAAGAGGTTCTTCGGGTCGTACTTGTTCTTCAGCGCCACCAGCTGCTCGTAGTTCTCGCCATAGGCATCGCGCACGCGGCTGCCTTCTTCCTGGGTGAGGAAGTTGACGTACACGCTGCCGGTGGAAAACGGTGCCGCCGCCCGCCAGAGCTCGCGCGCCCAGGCGATGCAGGCGTCGTCCTTGGACGGATCGGCCCAGCGGCAGTGCACGTTGAGGACGTACTGCCCATCCCGGTGGTTGTAGGCCGTCTCGGTGCGGGGCACCCGGCTGACGGCGCCGCCAAGCTGGGCACACGCGATCTCCGTCTGCGGATCTGGGATGCGGCCCGCGTGATCGATCAGCACGTCCAGCAGGCCATCCGGGAGCCCGGCGAAATCGTGGGACTTCCAGTAGTTGCGCGCCCCGGGCGTCAGGAGCGGATCGAGCACGGTCTGCCAAGCCGTGTACGGCATCGGCGCGACGATATCGGCGATCGGCTTGCCGAATTCCCGCAAGGGCTTGGCGATGCGCTCGCCTTCCGCAACGTCGCCGGCGTAGCACATGGCCAGCGCCAGGATCTCCTTGCCATGCCACTCGGGGGGAAGGAAGGGCAGCGGAGGCGCCTGCCGCAGCACGAACCAGCAGACGAAGCCGTCCGGTGCGCTGGCGACGAACTCGCGCTTGAAGCGCAGGACCTCCTTGGCCGCTGCCAGCGGGTGGATCACGAGTCCAGCCAGCACGTTCGGCCCGACCGGATGCAGCTTGAACTCGAAGGACGTGACCACGCCGAAGTTGCCGCCCCCGCCACGCACGCCCCAGAACAGGTCGGCGTTCTCCTTCTCGCTGGCGGTGATGAGCGTGCCGGCGGCCGTGGCCACGTCGACCGAGAGCAGGTTGTCGATCGACAGGCCCAGCGAGCGGCTGAGCCAGCCGAATCCGCCGCCCAGGGTGAGGCCGCCGACGCCTGTCGTCGAGTTGATGCCCAGCGGCGTTGCCAGGCCGAAGGCCTGCGCCTCGCGGTCGAACTCACCGAGCGTCACGCCGGGCTCGACGCGGGCCACGCGACGCGCCGGATCGATGCGCACCGATTTCATCAGTGACAGGTCGATCTGCAGGCCGCCGTCGCAGACCGCATTGCCGGCGATGTTGTGGCCACCGCCGCGCACCGCGAGCACGAGGTCGTTGTCGCGCGCGAACTGAATGGCCCGCAGCACGTCCGCGACGCCCGCGCAACGCACGGCCACCGCGGGATGGCGATCGATCATGCCGTTCCAGACGGTGCGCGCCTCTTCGTAATCCTGCGAGCCCGCGACGGCCACGCGCCCGCGGATCGTTTGCCGCAGTTGCCCGAGCGCCGCCTCACCGAGTACCGCGCCAGCCCGTGTTTGCGAGCCGGACATTGCTTGCGTCATGGCGCCCTCCGCGTCGAGAAGACCAAGGCAGCCTAGGTGACGCCGGCCGCATTTGCCAACCCTGTTGCATCTGGCAATGCGCTCGACTGCGGCTGTCCGCCGCTACTCCATCTTCCCCTTGGCGCGGTCGTCGATCGACACGCGATCCTGCCCCTTGCGAACGATGTATTGCATGCGGTGCCATTCCAGCCCCGTGTAGGGGCGGTCCAGCTGGAAGATCACGAAGTAACGGTCGGCGGCCTCGAAGGACTCGCGCAGCGGCGTGCCGTCGCAGTTGGCCTGGATGTACCAGCGCACGATGTTGTAGCGGTACTCGCGCTTGGGCGCGCCGTACACCTCGAAGACGCCGCCGTTGCCCCCCGCGCCCAGTTCGGTCCAGGGATGCCCGTCGGGCTCCGGCGCGCGGTAGGTGCCCGGCACCTTCACGCCGGCGACGGCATGCAGCCCGAACAGGCGCGTCATGCCCGGGTGCAGCGCGGCGGGGTTCTGCACCGGGATCTCCTGCGCCTTGCAACTGCCGCTGGCCTGGGGCGCGGCGTGCGCCTGGATCAGCGCCAGCGGGGTCGCGCTCGCGGGGTCCTGCTTGTACGCGGACAGCGCGCGCGGCGTGACGCCCATGCGATAGGTCACGCCGGTGGGATGCGTGAAGGCGTACTGGCAGCGGCCCTCGTGCCGGTAGACCGAGGTGCGGTTCGGTTCGCGCACGGTCAGGGTCTCGCCTTCGAACTTGACCTCGATGCGGTAGTTGGCCCCCGTGCCGTAGACGCCATCGACGCCGCCGCAGGCATTCGTCCGTGCAGTGGGCGCTGCCGGTTTCGCTGCGGCCGTCGCAGCAGGCGCGGCCGCGGCGGGGGCGACTGCCGCAGCAGGCTGCGATGGCGCGGCGGCCTTCTGCGCTGCCGCCCGCTGCGCCGCGGCCGTGCGGGCCTCGGACTCCTCCTTGGCCTGCAGGGCCGCTGCGATGCGCGCCTGCGCCTCTTCACGCGCGCGATGCTCCGCCTCGCGTGCACGCGCTTCGGCTTGCAGCTTGCGCTCGTCCGCTTCGCGCAGCCGCGCCTCCAGCCGTGCCCGCTGCTCCGCCGCCTTCTGCTGCGCGGCGCTCGGCGGCCGCACGGCCGGCGGCGGCGCGGGAATGGGCGCGGCCGCGGCGGCCTGCTGCTGGCGCAGGGCTTCGAGCTGCGCCTTCGCCTGCGCGAGCTCCGCGCGCAGCTGCGCCTCCGCGGCCGTCCCGGGCGCGCCGGTGCCGCGCGCATCGCCCGCGAAGCCGCGCGTGACGGCTCCCAGCTGGGCCTCGGTCGAGGCCTTCAGTTCATGCTTGTCGCTGTAGAAGGTGTTGCTGGCCGCATCGAACTTCAGGGTTTCGGCCGTGAGCACGCCCACGATCCCCGTGCCCACCAGGCGCACCGATCCGTCCTCCTGGATGCGGCTCGTGTACGCCTTCTCGCCCTTCTCGAAGAACTCCAGCTGCTTCGCCTCGGCGTTGTAGTGCACCAGGTAGTCGGTGCGCTGGCACTGCATCGCGAGGCAGAAGCCGCGCTGGTAGCGCATCACGGCGCCGGGCACGACCCATTGCGCATCGCGCCAGACGCTGGCCACGTCGCCGGGGGCGGCGTGCAGCCAGATCTTCCCCGCCACTGCGGCCAGGTCGCCCCAGCGCGCGCGCTGCTCCTGCGGATCGTCGGTGGCCAGGCGCTTCATCGCCTCCGGCACTTCGGTGCCGGCGCCGGAGGGAGCTTGCGCCGCTGCGCCCCCGGCGGCCACGATCAAGGCGGCCGTGGCCACGGCACGCAGGGCAGGAGGAAGGCTCGTTCGGAGGTGCTGCATACGGATGAGTTTAGCCAAGGCGCGCTTAAACTCATCCGTATGGCCCAGTACCGCTCGCGCATCCATCCTGTCGTCCTGTACCTCGTCCTCGGCTTCGCGGCGTCCGGCGCCATCGCGCAAGCGACCAACGCCTCCCGCGCGGAGGAGCGTGCGGAAGCCCAGCGCTTGGCGCGCGAACTGCGCGAACTGGAAGCGGAAGTGCGCAAGCGCGAAGCACAGGCGAAGGCCGCGGAGCAGGCGAGTGCACAGGCCGAAACCAAGGCCCGCGCCAAGGTGGAAGCCGAGGTGCGTGCCGCCGAGGCCGCGCGGGCCGCCGCCGAGAAGCGCGAGAAGGAAGAGGCGGCGCTGCGCATCGCGCCGTTCGCTGCGCTGGCGGTCGGCACGGAAGTGATCCACCACGGCTGGGCGCGCGATGCGGACTCGCTGGCCGCGGCGGAGAAGCTGGCGATCCAGAACTGCGAGCGCGCCGGGAAGAACTGCTCGGTGGTCCTCGCCTGGTCCGGAAACGGCTGCGGCACGTACCGCTCCAGCAAGGACGGCGATGTCTACGGCTGGGGCACGGCCCGCCTCATCAACGAGGCGGCATCGGCCGCCTTCGACGATGCGTCCAGGCGCAGCAAGGGCCGGGCGTCTTCGAACATCGTGCAGACCTGCAACACCCGCAAGACCTCGGCCCCGCTGGAAGTGCTGGTGCGGAAGCCGGCCAACATCGGCGGGCCCGGCGCATGCCTGCTGCAATACGAGGTGAATTTCGAGGACCAGCGTGGGGACTGGGTGGGGCGCTTCTACTCGCCCGTGTACCAGCTCGAAGGCGCCGACTGCCCGCGCAAGGTTGGGGACGGCGAGTTCGACGTCTACTTCAAGGCGGTGCCGGGCTCGAGGTCGTCAACCGAAGAAGCGATGAAACTCGACCCGAGCGGGAAGGGCCTGAGGATGGCCGAGGAATTCCGCGCCTGGCTCGCGACCAAGCGCTCCCCCGTGGCGGGCACGGTCATGCGCAACATAGGCGACGCCACCACGACCAAGGTGACGCCCAAGGCGATGAAGGAGCTGGTGGAGAACGTCAGCATCCTCGACGCTGGCATGGACAAGTCGGTGCTGCGCCGGGTGTTTCCGTTGTGCTTCGACTTCAAGCCCGCGGGTGTGACGCCGGTCGCCACCCACGGCGCGGAGCACTGCCGCAACTGGATCCGCTAGAGGCGGTACTGTCTTTCGGGAGGTTGCCTTCCCAGGCTTCCTGCGTCAGCATCCGGGCCCTTGCTTCCCGCATGCGCAAGTTCGATTGAACAGGAGACCCGCCGATGCCGAACCCCGCCGCGCTCAAAGAGTACCTCCTGCTGTCGCGCGGTCAGTGGGATCCCGACAAGTCACCGGAGGAGATCCAGGCTGCCATCGACGCCTTCTATGCCTGGTACGACTCGCAGGTCGCGCAAGGCAGGTTCAAGCGCGGGCAGCGGCTCGCCCGGGACGCGAAGCTCGTCACGCGCACCGGTATCACGGACGGCCCGTTCACCGAAGCCAAAGAGGTGATCGGCGGCTACTGGTTCATCCTGGCCGGCAGCCTGGAAGAGGCCGCACGCATCGCGGCAGACAATCCTTGCCTCGCCTGCGGGCTCGCCTTCGAGATCCGGCCCATCGAGGCGGAGAGGGCCAGTGCGTATCGGGAGGGGAATGAGAC